>NZ_JABUYX010000009.1:0-103969 GCF_014898005.1 Halomonas citrativorans | reverse complement strand
AGGGATGATCAGCCCAGAGGCGTTTGAAGTCCGAATGATCGCTTAAACGAGTGTCCACTGTTGCTGGGTAAGATCATGACGGCCGATGACAGTTTGGCAGGAGTGCGAGAAAAGATGCTGGACAGTATTATGCTACTGATCAAGAACTGGTAACGGACCGATCAGATGCTATCAGCGCGGATCATCGTTGTCCTGATCTGGTGACAACCGCTGCACTTCATCCAGCAGGCTCATCAAGGTGCGGTATTTCTCCGGGCCAAGCCGCTTCTGGATTTTCTGGTATTGGCGCATCATTTCCCCTTTCATGCTGTCGAACAGCTCATTCCCCTGGGGGGTCAGAGTGACGCAAAGACGTCGCTGGTCGTTTTCGGGCTTCCAGCGACTGACCAGCCCATTCTGCTCAAGACGCACCAGCACCCCGGTCAGGCTCGGGCGTAGAATGCAGGCAAGCTCGGCCAACTGGTAGCTCTCCAGTGTCTGCTCTTCGGCTTGCCACAGGATGCGAATAACGCGCCACTGCTGCTCGGTAATGTTGTTGTGGTTAAGGTGTGGCCGGAAAAAATCCATGGCGGATTCACGGGCTTGAAGCAGTGCCAGAGTCATTGAAGGAGTCGGACGCGACATGTGCTGCCTTTTTCTAAAAAATTCCGAGACGATAGCGGCTCTTGTCATAGAATCGCCGAAGATAGGTGTAAAGCGGAGTCTTATCAAGGAGCGGACAATACCACACTCACTCGCTTGCTACATGACCTGACGCATGGCATCTGGATAGCAAAAATGGCGCTTTTTCAGCGACCACTAAGCATCTGGCACTTCTAGTTGAAAGCCAAGGGCGCATTCCGTGACCAGAAGTGATGCAACGAACCAGAAATGACCGGCCCTCATGCGCGAGCCGGGGCCGACCATTCAGATCATATCAACTATAATGTAATGACTGTCTACTTGATTCCCATGCACAGGTACTTGATTTCGAGATAATCCTCGATGCCGTAGTGGGAGCCTTCACGACCAACGCCCGAGGCCTTGATGCCACCAAACGGAGCAACTTCTGTCGAGATGAGGCCCTCGTTGATGCCGACCATGCCGTACTCCAGTGCCTCGCCCATGCGCCAGCTGCGTCCCAGGTTCTGCGTGTAGACGTAGGCGGCTAAGCCGAAAGGCGTGTCGTTGGCCATGGCGATGGCCTCCTGCTCGGTGCTGAAACGAAACAGCGGTGCGAGCGGGCCGAAAGTCTCCTCACCGGCTACGTCCATCGCCTTCGTCACCTCACCCAGGACCGTCGGCTCGAAGAAGTTGCCGCCCAGCGCGTGAGACTCGCCGCCGCAGAGCACCTTCGCGCCGTGGCCGACGGCGTTGTCGATGTGGGCGCGTATCTTATCGACAGCTTTTTGATTGATCAACGGCCCCTGTTGGGCGCCTTCTTCTTCGGCAGCGGCGACCTTGAGCGCCTTGACGGCGGCGACCAGTTTTTCGCTGAAGGCATCGTAGACCGCATCGTGAACCAGAAACCGGTTGGTGCAAACGCAGGTCTGGCCACTGTTACGGAATTTCGAGGCAATCGCGCCTTCGACCGCCGCGTCCAGGTCGGCGTCATCAAACACGATAAAGGGCGCATTGCCACCCAGCTCCATGCTCACCTTCTTGATCGTGCCAGCGCACTCTTCCATCAGTTGACGGCCGATCTCGGTGGAGCCGGTAAAGGAGAGCTTGCGGATGGTTTCGCTGTGGGTGAGCTCGGTACCAATCTCGCCGGCGCGTCCGGCCACCACGTTGAACACCCCGGCAGGTACGCCTGCGCGCTCGGCAAGCTCGGCCAGCGCCAGCGCGGAAAGCGGAGTCTCGGAGGCAGGCTTCAGAACCATCGTGCAGCCAGCGGCCAGTGCAGGGCCAGCCTTGCGGGTAATCATGGCGATGGGGAAGTTCCACGGCGTGATCGCCGCGACCACGCCCACTGGCTGCTTGATCACCACCAGCCGACGGTCGGGCTTGTCGTTGGGGATCACATCGCCGTAGACGCGCTTACCTTCCTCGGCGAACCACTCGATGAAGCTGGCGCCATAGTAGGCCTCACCGCGGCTCTCGGCCAGCGGCTTGCCCTGCTCCGCGCTTAGAATGCGGGCCAGGTCTTCCTTGTGCTCCTGCATCAGCGCGAACCAGCGCTTGAGAATGAGCGAGCGGGCCTTGGCGGTCATGTCACGCCATGCCGGAAGCGCCTTTTGGGCAGCGTCAATGGCACGCTGGGTTTCGGCCGTGCCCACACGGGCTACGGTGGCAACGGTATCGCCGTTGGCCGGATTGGTCACATCAAAAGTGTCGCCGTTGTCAGCATCGAGCCATTGGCCGTTAATGTAAGCCTGTTGGCGTAGCAGACGAGTGTCGTTGAGATTCATGAGTCATTCCGAAATTGAGGGCCTGACATGCACAGGCCCAGGTGAAAACAAAAACGGGGAGCCGTCGCGTAATCAGTACACCGATGAGGCGGGCGTGGTCGGAACATCACCGTCCTTGAACTCGCCAGCCAGTGTTTTCAGCGAGCCCATCAACAGGCTGGTATCCACACCCACGGCCACGAAGGTGGCACCCAGTTCGAGGTAGCGCTTGGCCAACGTCTTGTTGGCCGAGAGAATGCCCGCGGCCTTGCCAGCCTGCTGAATGCGGCCAATACCGTCTTCGATGGCACGCTGCACGTTGTCGTGCCCCGGATCACCGCGGTGACCGAGCGAAGCGCTTAGATCAGCCGGCCCGATGAAAACGCCGTCGACGCCCTCGACAGCGGCAATTTCATCCAGATTTTCCAGCCCCTCTTTGGTTTCGATCTGTACCAGCAGGCAGACCTCTTCATCGGCGTGATCGAGATAGCCCGGAATCGAGTTCCAGCGCGAGGCGCGCGCCAGCGCACTGCCCACCCCGCGGATGCCGACCGGCGGATAGCGAGTGGCGCGCACCAGTTCGCGGGCCTGCTCGGCGGTATCGACCATCGGCACCAGCAGCGTCTGAACACCAAGATCCAAGTATTGCTTGATCGTCGCCGCGTCACCCACCGGCGGGCGCGCTACCGGCTGGACCGGATAAGGCGCCACCGCCTGAAGCTGCTCTAGAATGGTGCGCAGATCGTTTGGGGCGTGTTCGCCGTCAATCAAAAGCCAGTCGAAACCGGCGTTGGCGGCAAGCTCGGCACAGTAGCCGTTGGCAAGCCCCAGCCAGAGACCGATCTGGGCTTGCTGGTTGCCAATGGCCTGCTTGAAGGTATTGCTGGGCATGTCCATAAGGCACTCCTTGAAAGTTGGCGTATCGCTTTACATCGGGAAAACGGCGTTGATTTGACCAGTACCGGAGCTGCCGAACGGTGCGGTCAAAATTTCGGCCGGACGGTCATAGCCCTCGCCGAGCACGCCCATCAGCATCGCGGTATCATGCATGCCGCCCTCGCCGTAGCAGTGCTGGGCGTACTCCGGCAGCATCTTGCGAAACTCGTCAAACTTACCTTCGCGCCATAGCTCGACCACACGAATGTCCATCTGGCGGTCGAATTCTCGGGTCCAGCGGTGCAGGTTCTCGAGCGCATTGACGTTGTCGCTGAAGCGGTGGGAAAGCGACCCCGAGGCCAGCACCATCACCTTGTGATCGCTTGCCTCGATCGCCTGGCGCACGGCGGCGCCGAAGCGAATGCTGTCATTAAGGTCGTGCCAAGCATCCCAGGCGGCGATGGAGATCACCTTGAAGGGCTGCTCTTCCGGCACATCCATGTGCATGTAGCGCATGGGCACCAAGGTGCCGTATTCGAGCTTGAGGCTCTCGATATTGTGCGCCATGGTGCGAATATCGGAGTCGTTGGCGTACTCGGCGATCGCCCGGCCCAGGTCGGGGCAGCCGTCGTACTTGTAGGCCATGTTCTGAATGAAGTGCGGCAGCTCGTTGCTGGTATAGATACCTTCAAAATGATCGCCGCAGTTGATGTGATAGCCGCTGTTGACCAACCAGTGCGTGTCAAAGACCACGGCGACGTCGGCGCCGAGTTCACGGGCGCGACGAGCGATCTCCTTGTGACCGGCGATCGCTTCGGCGCGACAGCCATGATGCGGTCCGGGCTGCTCGGAGAGGTACATCGAGGGGACGTGCGTGATCTTGGCAGCAAGTACGATTTCACCCATGAGAAAATTCCTTGAAACGGACGGGCTGGTCAAGGCGACCTGCACGGCAGGCAGGCAACGTTATGGAGCGAAGCACCCGTCGATGGTTAATATAGAGGCCTGTCGGACGGTAACACCGCGCAAGCTCAGGAGAACAATCATGGCGCTGGATCTCATTCCCAATATCACGATTGGTCAGGAGTACGACCAGCGCTATGCCGATGCGACGGTGCATTACGATGCGCTGGGTCGCATGGCGGATTTCTACGGGCGCAACATGCCGGTCCATCATCATGACCGGTTCTTTCAGGTGCACTACGTCAAAAGTGGCATGGTGCGGGTCTATCTGGACGAGCGGCAATTTCACCAGCAGGGGCCGATGTTTTTTCTGACGCCGCCGACCGTGCCCCACTCCTTTACCACCGAAGACAGCAGCGACGGCCATGTGCTGACGGTGCGCCAGCAGCTGGTGTGGTCGCTGCTCGAAGAGATTCCCGAGCTGGGCGACGCCTCGACCGTGACACCGGTGTGCGTGGCGACCGGCCGGGTCAGTGACGAGACGAGACCGGAAGTGAATCGCGTCGAACGGCTGTTTGACGAGCTGCGCCTCGAGTTCGAGGCCGACCGGCCGGGCCGGGAGGCGGCGCTGATCACCCTGACGCGGCTGATCTTCATCGGTCTGTTCCGCCTGTCGGCCAACTCGCTCAAAGCCCAGAGCGTGCGTCACGACGAGCTGTCGCTGTTTCACCGCTTCAATCTGGAGATCGAGGCCCGCTATCGAGCGCACTGGACGCTGGCGAACTATGCCCGCGTTCTCAACGTTACCGAGGCGCGCCTCAACAACGTCTGTCGACGCATCGCCGGGGTGCCCAGCAAGCAGGTGATTCACGACCGCGTGATGCAGGAGGCGCGGCGCCTGCTGATCTTCACCCGCATGAGCGTCAACGAGATCGCCTACCAGCTCGGGTTCAAGGACCCCGCCTACTTCTGTCGATTCTTTGCGCGTCATTCGGGTACCACCCCCTCGGGTTACCGTTGCGATCCGCCCGTTCGTGAATAGCGGGTGTCGTCTAGTCGAATGTCAATGACACGAACCCGAACGGGCCATAGTCGGCTTCGATCCGGCTGCCGGACGGGCATTCGACCGGGCCGATGAACGAGCCCGACAGGATGACCTGGCCGGCCTCGATGCGCTGACCGTAAGTCGCCATGCGCCGTGCCAGCCAGACGAGCCCGGTGACCGGATCGTCCAGCACGCCGGCGCCGAGGCCGGTGGCCACCACGTCGTTGTTATGCTTAACAATCGAGCCGACCCAGCGTAAATCCAGCGCCCGCGGGTCGTGGCGCTCACTGCCCAGCACGATGCCAGCGTTGGCGGCATTATCGGAGACGGTGTCAAAGATCACCCGCGCTTGACCGGTCTCTGCGTCCTTTCTGACGATGCGGGTATCGAGAATTTCGATGGCCGGTGTCACGTAGTCGGTGGCGGCCAGCACGTCCTCGCGGGTGACCTCCCCTTCCAGCGGTGCCTTCATGACAAAGGCAATCTCGGCCTCGATGCGCGGTTGGATGAAGTGGCCCTTCGGAATCACGGCGCCGCTGTCGAAGCGCATGTAGTCATAGAGCACACCGCTGTCGGGCGTGTCGATACCGAGCGCATCCTGCATCACCTTGGACGTCAGGCCGATTTTCCAGCCGATGATGTCGTGCTCACCCTTCTTTCGCTCCATCTGGGCAGTCTGGATCGCGTAGGCATCATCCAGTGTCATGTCCGGATAGGCTTTTGACAGCAGCCCGATCTGCTCGCGGCTCTTCTCCGCCTCAAGCAGTGCCTCTGCCGCTTCGTTGATTTGCGTCTCAGTGAGCGCCATGACGTTCATCCTCTACGCCGTTGACCAGTTTACCGATACCCTCGGCTTCCACCTCGACGACGTCGCCGGGCTTGAGCCAGACCGGCGGCTCGAAACGGGCACCGGCGCCGGTGGGCGTACCGCAGACGATGACATCACCCGGCACCAGGGTGGTGAAGGTCGAGACGTAGTTCACGATATAGCGGAAATCGAACATCATGCGCGAGGTGCGATCATTCTGGCGAACTTCGCCGTTGACCCGGGTGGTCAGTTCGATGTCATCGAGCTGCTCCGCGCGCTTGAACGGCACAAGCCAGGGGCCGATGGCACCGGTAGCATCGAAGTTCTTGCCCTGGGTGACGTTGAACTTGGCGTGGCGCACCCAGTCGCGAATGGTGCCTTCGTTGCACAGCGTCAGGGCGGCGATGTGCTCATAGGCCTTTTCGCGGGAAATACGGCGACCGCCCTTGCCGATCACGATGGTGACTTCGCCTTCGTAGTCGAGCTGTTCGCTCTCCGGCGGGCGCACGAGATTTTCGTTGTGGCCAACAAAGCTGCGCGGGAAGCGGATGAACAGCGACGGCTTGCTCGGCGCGGCCTGGCCGTCCTTGTACTCCTCGTTGCGCGAGGGGAAGTTGACGCCGACGCAGATCAGCTTTTCCGGATTAATGATCGGAATGAGGTAGCTGACGTCTTCTTCGCGGTAGCTCGGGCTGCGGCCGTCGGCAGCATGCAGCAGCTCGTCGATGGCGCCGGCCTCGACCACTTCCTTGAGCCCCTTAAAGCGGGCACCGAACTCCGGCGTCAGGTCGACGATGCCGCTGTCGGTAACGACACCGTAGCGGTCGGCGCCATTGGCACGGAAGGAAGCGAGGCGAGGCGGAAGGGCGTTACTCATGAACAGTCTCCTGACGGCCCGAGTGGTCCCGGGCCCTTTTGAGTCAATGGTGCGACGCAAGGCCCCGGCTCAGGGCGCGACGATCGGCGTTGCGTTGAGTTGGGAATCCACCGGCTCGAGATTCTCGAATTCGGAACCGTGTTCGAACCAGGAGCGCGGTGCCGGGGCACCCCACAGCGTCTGGCGCTGCGGATCCTTCAGATCCCATTTGATGGCTTCCAGGTCTGGGTCGACGGTCTGATAGTCCGAGCAGTAGATCTCGATGCGGTGGCCGTCCGGGTCGAGGATGTACAGGAAGAAGGCATTGGAAATGCCGTGACGGCCCGGACCGCGCTCGATGTTGGCAACGTAACCGGTGGTGGCCATCAGATCGCACAGATCGATGATGTTCAGCGGTGTGGGCACCCAGAACGCGGTGTGGTGCAGGCGCGGGCCACGGCCGTTGGTGAAGGCCATGTCATGCACACCGCCCTTGCGATGCGTCCAGGCCGCCCACAGCTTGCCGGTTTCTTCGTCTTCGGTGTACTCGGTAACGCGAAAACCGATGCGGTTGTAGAACTCGACCGCTTCGTCGACGTTGGGCGAGAACAGGTTGAAGTGGTCGATGCGCAGCGGCTTGACGCCTTTGTAGAGCGCGTACTGCTGATGGATCGGCGCAAGCCGGTCCATCTTGAAATAGATTTCGATCGGTACGCCGAAGCAGTCAGTGGTGCTCAGTGTGCGACCCTGATAGGGACGCTCGACCCACTCGACCGGGTGACCCTGCTCCTGGAACCAGGCGTGCGCCTTGTCGAGCTCCTGCTCATCGAAGACCTTGAACGACAGCGATTTCACGGTCGCGCTGTCGCCTTTTTCCAGCACGATGCAGTGGTGGCCGCGCTCTTCCATCGCACGCAGATAGATACGCTTGTCGTCTTCATCGGTGACCTGAAGGCCGAGCGTATCGACGTAAAAGTGACGACTCTTCTCCAGATCACGAACGCCGAACACGACATGACTCAGACGAATGATGTTGAACGGAGGGTAGAGATTGGGCATTGGAATAGGCATGACAAGACTCCTTTTTTCGACAAACGGGTGTTCGGCAAACAGGGCGGCACGCGCCGCCCTGTGATAACGGCATCACCCGAGTTTCGGCACCTTGTGGGCCTTGCGCGGGAAGGAAACGTTGACGGTTTCCATGTAGAAGTCGAAAGACCAGTGGCCGCCATCGCGGCCGATGCCGGATGCCTTCACGCCACCGAAGGGCGACTCCAGGTGGCGCACGTTTTCGGAGTTGACCCAGATCATGCCCGCTTCCAGCTCGTCGGTCAGGCGCATGGCACGGTCAAGATCGCTGGTCCAGAGGTAAGCGGCCAGGCCGTACTGGGTATCGTTGGCTAGGCGCAGCGCTTCCTCGTCATCCTTGAACGGAATAGCGGTCAGCACCGGTCCAAAGATCTCTTCCTGAGCGATCGCCATGTCGTTGGTGGCGTTGGTGAACAGTGTCGGGCGTACGAAGCAGCCTTCTTCACCGACCTTTTCGCCGCCGGCGGCGATAGTGGCCCCCTCTTCACGCGCCTTGTCGAAGTACGACAGCACTTTCTGTTCGTGCTCCGGGTGGATTAGCGGGCCGACCACAGTGTCCGGGTCGAGCGGATGACCGACCTTCACGCCGTTGGCAACTTCCGCCACGCGGCGGGTGAATTCCTCATAGATATTCTCGTGCACCAGAAGGCGTGAGGAGGAGGTGCAGCGCTCGCCGTTGAGCGAATAGATCATGAACGTCGCGGCGTTGACGGCACTCTCGAGGTCGGCGTCCTCGAAGACGATGACCGGGTTCTTGCCGCCCAGCTCGAAGTGAAAGCGCTTCAGCGTCGGCGCGGCCTGGGCCATGATCAGCTGGCCGGTGCGGCTTTCACCGACGAAAGCGATCGCCTTGATGCCGGGATGCTCGGTCAGCGCCTTGCCGGCGTCTTCACCCATGCCGTTGACCAGGTTCAAGACACCCTTGGGCAGACCTGCTTTCTCGGCGATTTCGACCAGCAGCTTGGCGGTCATCGGCGAGAATTCCGCTGGCTTGTGGACCACGGTGCAGCCCGAGGCCAAGGCCGGGGCGATTTTCCACGTCGAGAGCATGAACGGTGTGTTCCACGGCGTGATGACGCCAATCGGGCCCAGCGGGCGCTTGGAGGTCACGTTCATCTGGGTGTCGTTGCGCAGCGCCTGACCATCCTCGGCCTGGGGCGCCTGATCGGCATAGTAACGGAAGTTGGCCGCGCCGCGAATGGCCGCTTTGGACATGAAGCGCAGCGACTGCCCGGTATCCATACACTCGGTGAAGGCGATCTCTTCGGCGTGGGCTTCGATAGCCTCGGCGACCTTGATCAGAATCTCGCGGCGCTCCTTGCCTGGCGTCTTGCTCCAGGTCTTGAACGCTTTTTCGGCGGCCTGTACAGCGCGATCGATATCACTGGCGCCGCCGTGGGCGACGTTGGCAAGCGGCGCGAGATCCACTGGCGAAAGGGTCTCGAACGTCTTGCCAGAATCCGCTGGCACCGACTCACCGTTGATATGGTTCAAGACGCCCTGGTCGCGAAAACGCTTCATGTAGTCCTGCGCGCGGGCAATGTTGTCGTTTAATTGGCTCATCAAGAATCCTCCAGAAGGGACATGGGGCTCACTGTTGGGACAGCCGGGCATGGATTGGAGTGTCTTTCCAGCTCAGCGCGGCATCGATTTCGCGGATTTCCAGCGACAGGGCGAAATGTGGGGTGGCAAGCGGTTCGGCCAGTACGCCTTGTACGGCGGCAAACAGCTGCTCGCCAGCGGCCTTGAGATCACTTTGGGCACGCCCGCTACCGACACTCAGGGTCATGGCCAGGAAATCGTTGTCCGGATGGTCGTCGGCCACGATGCAGTGATCAGCAGCAAAGGCGCGAACGCGGATACCGGCCAGCGGAAAGAGCTCGGACGCCGCCATCACTCGATAGGCGGCCCGGCACACCTCGTGCACGTCAACGCGCTGCTCAAGGCTGGATGAGTACTCGATATGCAGATGGGGCACGTCGTTCTCCTAAAGCCAGTAGTAAAAGGGGTAATGAACGGATCCACGTTCAACTTGTTAATATATTAATGATCGAAGAGAGGCGCCGTGTCAAGCAGGTCCGCCTCATCATTTAGATGTACACAAAACCTCGTTTCGACCTTTTCGGACGTTGCTGGGCCGGGCAGTCGTCACTATTGCACCCAACTAATCGTTTATAGATTAACGAAAAAACGAGGCACCAGATTGGCAGACCGACCAAGGTAGGGGGTATATTTATGAAAAGTACAATACAGAGGACGTAAAACACATCCCCATTGGTCCTTGAGGTGTTCAGCATGAAAAAGGTCACGACATCCAAACGCAATCGGGCTTGCACCTTGATTCGATGAAGGCCCGGATGTCACCCATCAAGAGGAGCCATCATGCAATTTCATCATTACGGTTATGTATCCGGCGATCCGCGCCGGCAACCCGCCGCGGGTACAGGTGTAGACCGGCCCGAGCAGTTGCCCGACGAAGTGGACGTTTTGATCGTGGGTACCGGGCCAGCCGGCATGATCATGGCCGCGCAACTTGCCCAGTTCCCAGGTATCCGCACCCGTATCATTGAGCGCCGCCCGGGCCGGCTCGAGATCGGGCACGCCGACGGTATCCAGGCGCGCAGCGTCGAAACCTTCCAGGCGTTCGGCTTTGCTGACCGCATCACCGCCGAGGCCTACCGCATCACCGAGATGGCGTTCTGGAAGCCCGATCCGGAGCAGCCCGAGCACATCAAACGCAGCGCTCGCACCCCGGATGACCCGGAAGACATCAGCGAGTTTCCCCACTTGATCGTCAACCAGGCCCGGGTACTCGACTATCTGGCCGAAGCCGCTCTCAATGGCCCGGCGCGCATTCGCCCTGATTTCGGCGTCACGTTCAACGGCCTTACAGTTGATGGCGACGGCGACTACCCGGTCAACGTCTCGTTACGCATGAATGCAGATACGAACGAGGAGCGTGAGCGCACCGTGCGCGCCCGCTACGTGGTGGGCTGCGACGGCGCGCGAAGCGGTGTACGCAGCGCCATTGGCTGCACGCTCACCGGCGACCAGGCCAATCACGCCTGGGGGGTGATGGACGTACTTGCGAAGACCGACTTCCCCGATATCCGCACCAAATGCGCCATCCAGTCCAATGCCGGTGGCAGTATTTTGTTGATTCCTCGCGAGGGAGGACATCTGTTTCGCATGTACGTCGACCTGGGCGAAGTGCCAGCCGATGGCAGTAACGACGTACGTAACACGCCGATTGAGCAAATCATTGAAAAGGCTAATGACATCCTCACGCCCTACACCCTCGATGTGCGTAATGTCGCCTGGCACAGCGTCTACGAGGTAGGCCACCGTCTCACCGACCGCTTCGACGACGTCGAGGACCCGAGCTCCGAGCGCCTGCCGCGAGTGTTCATCACCGGAGATGCCTGCCACACCCACAGCGCCAAGGCGGGCCAGGGCATGAACGTCTCGATGCAGGATGGCTTCAACCTGGGCTGGAAGCTCGGCTACGTACTCTCCGGCCGCAGTCCCGCCACGCTGCTGTCGACCTACTCTGCCGAGCGTCAGGTGGTGGCCAAGAACCTGATCGATTTCGACAAGAAGTGGTCGACGATGATGGCCAAACGCCCGGAAGAGTTCGAAGACCCGGGCGAGCTGGAGGCGTTCTACGCTCGTACCATCGAGTTCCCAGCAGGTTTTATGACCGAATACGCGCCCTCGATGATTATCAACGATGCCAAGCATCAGACACTTGCCACCGGCTTTCCGGTAGGCAAGCGTTTTAAGTCGGCAATGGTGTCGCGGGTATGTGACGGCAATCCGCTGCAGCTGGGCCACCAGGCCAGGGCCGATGGGCGATGGCGCCTCTATGTATTTGCCGATGCCGCCCTTACTGGCGAGGGTTCTGCCACACAGCGTCTAGCCGAATGGCTGGAGCGCTCGAGCGATTCTCCGCTCAACGTGGCACTACCGGGCGGCGCCTGGGTCGACTGGTTCGATATCAAAGTGATCTACCAGCAGCACCACGAGGATGTGTCGATTAATCAGGTGCCGCGCGTGTTCAAACCAGAGGTCGGACCGTTTGAACTAGTGAATCTTGAGAACGTGTTTGGCATCGCCCCCGACGAGGACATCTTCGATGCCCGCGGTATCAATCGCGACGGAGCGATCGTGGTGGTCCGCCCGGATCAGTACGTGGCCGACGTGTTGGCACTTTCCGATAACCACCGCCTTGGCGAGCTGTTCAAGCGCCTACAGGCATGACCCCGCTCCTTCCGGGCCAACGCCAGCCCCACACCATTTTATGAAAAATGCAATTACTTGGAAATCGACCCGCGCGAGCGGGTCGATGAAAGCGCTGGGAAAAAGCTTTTTCTGTACATAAAGTCTAATTGTTAACTTATTAACAAATGAATAGCGTGATCACCAACCACGCGCTAGCCGTCCGATCAATGCGCCTCATTTTATTGCTATCCCCTTCGGAGGTCGTATGAACAACACCAACACTCCTCGCCCCGCCCCCGTCGCGGACTGGGTTGATATCAATACGCTCTATCACGACCCCTATCCGATTTATGAACGCCTGCGCCGTGAAGGGGGCGTGCATTGGGTGCCCAGCGTCAACCGCTATCTGATCACCAGCTACGACGCCGTGATCACCACCGAACACGACCAAGAAACCTTCTCAGCCAACGAGCAGGACTCGCTTCAGATCCGCGCCATGGGGCATTCGATGCTGCGCCGCGACGACCCGGAGCACTACCACGAGCGCCGCCAATGGCAGAGCGTGTTCAAACCCAACGTGGTGAAAAACGTCTGGACGCAAACCTTCCACGAGAAGGGCCGCGAGCAGCTGGCGCACCTGATTGAAAAAGGGCCGGGCGCGGATCTGATCTGGGATTTCGCGGCGCCTTTCGCGGCGGAATGCTTGAAGGAACTGCTCGGACTCCACAACGCTTCGTCAGAGGATATGCAGCGCTGGTCGCAGACGCTGATCGATGCCACCGGCAACTACGCCGACGACCCGGACGTCTGGGCCGCCGGCAAGCGCTCGTTCGACGAGGTGGACATCGCGCTTGATGAAATGCTCGAGTGGCACCGACATAACCGCGACCACTCACTGATCTCGTCACTGCTCTCCTCGCCCGAGGACCAGATGCCGATGGAGAAGATTCGCGCCAACATCAAGATGAGCATTGGCGGCGGGCTCAACGAGCCGCGCGATGCGCTGGGCGTGGCGGCCTGGGCGATGCTGACCCACCCCGAGCAGCGCCAGGCCGCCGAGCGCGACCCGAGCCTCTGGTCGACGGTGTTCGACGAATCCATCCGCTGGATCGCGCCGATTGGCCTGTACTCGCGCCAGACGACCCAAAAAACTGTGCTGGCCGGCGTCGAGCTGCCCAAGGGTGCCCGCTTGGGGATCTGTATTCTGTCGGCCAACCGCGACGAATCGGTATGGGAGCGCGCGGACGAGTTCGATATCCACCGCGAGGTCAAACCCCACTTGGCCTTCAGCAAGGGCACCCATGTGTGCCTGGGCGCGCGGGCGGCACGGGCTCAGATCGCCGACGTGGCCCTGCCACTACTGTTCAACCACTTGAAAGGGCTCCGGGTGCATCCTGATCGCGAGCCCACCGTTGGCGGCTGGGTGTTCCGCGGCATGCTCTCGCTGCCGGTCACTTGGGATAGCGTCGTTTCCCTCGATGAGAACAGCACGGACGCAACCGCCTCCGCCGCTACCTGCGAGGCAGAGGCGACGCCCCATGTCGCCATCGTCGGCTCCGGCCCGGCGGGCTGTTTCACAGCGAAAGAGATCCAACGGCGTATGCCCGGCGCGCATATCGATCTGATCGATCGCCTGCCCGTGCCCTACGGTCTGCTTCGCTACGGCGTAGCGGGCGACCACCAGGGGACCAAGGCGGTATCAGGCCAGTTCGACCGGCTGTTCGACTCACCCAAAGTGCGCTTCATCGGCAATACCACCATCGGCGATCAGATCTCCTTCGAGGCGCTGCGCGCGGACTACGATGCCGTGGTGCTCGCCTCCGGCGTGCGCGCGGATCGCCGGCTCGAGATTCCCGGCGAAGACCTGAGCGGCGTGTTCGGCGCGGGCTGCATCACTCGACGACTCAACGGCCACCCGCACGAGACCACCACCCCGACGCTGGGCCGCCGCGTGGCGATCACCGGTCAAGGCAACGTGGCCATCGACGTGCTGCGGCTGTTGTCGATTCGATCAGAAGAGCTCGAAGGCAGCGACATCGACGACGCCGTGCACAGTACGCTGACTCACGAGATCGCCACCCTTCATATCATCGGGCGCTCAAGCGCGGAGAAGGCCCGCTTTGACCCGGTAATGATCCGCGAATTGGGCCGTTTTTCGGGCATCACGCACCGCCTTCACGGCGTCGATCTCGACCGCGTGCCGGAAGGCAAGGATGCGCGGCTGGACGCGCTACGCACGCTGCCGGGCGCGTGTCAGGCCGAGGTCGAGGGCACGCCCTCCATGATGGTCGAGTGGTGGTTCGAGGCGACCCCTGAGCAGATCGACGGGCAGGACAAGGTCGAAGGAATTTCCCTGCGCCACGGCGGCAAGACGGTCTCGCTGCCGGTGGACTCGGTGATTACCGCCATCGGCTTCGTGCCCGACCCGGAAGACACCATCTCCAAAGCACTGGCCGAGCTTCCCAGCGCCCCCGAGACAGGCCGCGTCGAAGCAGGACTGTATCTGGCCGGCTGGCTGCGCCGCGATGCCCGGGGCACGATTCCCGATCAGCGTACCGATGCCCGGGCGCTGGCCGGCGTAATCGGCGGCGATATTGCCACCGGTGCAGTGACATGCACCCTCGAAGGGCTCACGCCGCCCGTGGATGCAACCGATATCGACGGCTGGCGGCGCATCGATCATCAGGAGCGCAATCAAACCGCGCCGGGCCGGGTGCGTACCAAGCTGACCACGCTCGAGGCGCTGCTCGAATCGGCGCGCAACGAATCAATCGTGCTTGAGCAGCGCCCAGAGGGCACGGCCGGTGACGGCGAGAGCCTGGGCGATTTGTCGGTCAGTATTCTATTCGGCACCGAGTCCGGTAATGCGGAACTGGTGGCAGAAGAGCTCGAGCAGGCCCTCAACGGGCGTTGCGCGGTGGAGGTAGCTGATTTGGGCGATGTCGATCCCGAGTCGCTCGACCCTAACCGGCTCCACCTCATCGTCTGTTCTACCTACGGTGACGGCGAAGTGCCAGGTGGGGCGAACGAGTTTTATCAAGCGCTGCGCGACGACGCCCCAGATCTTTCCAACATTCGCTTTCCAAGCCTAGGGCTGGGCGACAGCAGTTACGCGCGGACCTACTCCCGCGGCGGCGAGCTGCTCACCGAGGCGATGATGGCCTGCGGCGCGACACGTATCGGGGAGTTTGGCCGTCACGACGCCAGCGGATCGCTTTCGGCCTCGGATGTCGCGCTGGACTGGGTCGAGGGCGTGCTGAACCTGGTGACGAGCGAAGAACCGGTGCCGGCCTAAGCCTCACCAAGCGCTGGATCGCTACTCGCTGGGTCATTCGTTTTTTTCATTCATCGCCCGAGGGCACGACCTAAGCCCAAAGAACTGCGAGAGGAGCAAGACCACCATGAACACAACAACAAGGCACGCCCCCGGCCGGCTTCAACGGCTAATGATAGCCTGCACAGTCGCCCTGGCTGGCGGGCTTTCGAGCGCTCCGGCCTTGGCAGAGACGACGCTGCGTATCACGCACTTTTTGCCTTCGGTAGCCAGCGTGCAGCGCGGCGTGCTCGACCCATGGTGCGACGACCTGGAGGAGCGCTCCAACCACGAGATCCGCTGCCAGATCTATCCGTCGATGCAGTTGGGAGGCATTCCCTCGCAGTTGCCCGACATGGTGCGTAACGGTGTGGTAGACATCGCCTGGACGGCACTTGGCTACTCCGCTGGGCGCTTTCCCCGCAGCGAGGCGCTAGAGTTGCCGTTCATGCTGCCGGCCGGCGGCGTCGCCGGTAGCCGCATCGCCTGGGAGTTCACCCAAGGCCCGGCAAGCGAGGACTTTAGCGACTATCACGTGCTGGCTGTGCACAGCGACGGCGGTGCCGTCTTCCATTCGCGGCCCCGAGCCATTCACGGTATTGAGGATATGGAAGGACTGAAGCTGCGTGCGCCGACTCGTATGGCCTCACGGCTCATCGACTCACTCGGCGCCTCGGCGGTGAGCATGCCACCGGCTCAGATCGCCGACACACTCGCCAAGGGTGTCATCGACGGGGCGTCGGCCGGCTGGGAAGTCGTGCCACCGACCAAGCTTGCCGAGGTTACCCACAACCACACCGAATCCGCCCCGCATCAAGCCACCCCGACCGTGACTGTGCTGGCCTTTCTGATGAACAAGGAGAGCTATGACCAACTCCCCGAGAAAGCGCGCGAGGCGTTGGATGAGCTCAGCGGCGAAGTCCTGTCGCGCCGCTTCGGCCAGGCCTGGGATGATGCTATCGAGCCGGTCAGAACGCGTTTGCAGAACGACCCCGAGCAGACGGTCATTGCCCTCGATGACAACACCTATGAGGCCATGCGCGACGCCTCTCGCAGCGTAACCGAGGCGTGGATGGCATCAAACGACGGTGGCATCGACCGCGCGGCGCTGGTGAGGTCGCTTGAATCAATCGCCAAATCACACACCTTACCGCCCGAATAAGCGCGGGCCACGCGCACCGTTTGGAACGCGTTTACTCCGGGAGACCTACATGATCAAACCTCTACTCAAGCGGCTCGCCACCGCGCTTGCCTTGGTAGGTGGCCTGCTGCTGCTGGCTGCCATCACACTCTCGCTCACCTCGATGCTGGGACGCCGACTTCTGGCCACCCCGGTCACCGGTGACATGGAACTCCTGCAGATGACGATGGCCGTGGCGGTGGCTTGCTTTATGCCGCTGTGTGAAATTAATGATCGACATATCCGTGTGGACATCGTCGCAACGCTTCTGCCGGCAGGCATCAATCGCGCCCTGCTAGCCATCTCACACTTTGTGCTGGCGGGCGTCAGCGCCTTGCTGTTGTGGCGAACGGCGCTAATGACCCAAGACAGCTTCATCTATAACGCACAAAGCGTTCAGCTTGGTTTGCCCGAGTGGGCCTTTCAGGCGGCGATGCTGCCGGGCCTTGCATTGATGGGCGTGTGTGCCCTGTATCAGAGCATTCATCACCTTACCCATGATGAAGCGCCCGCCATGATTGAGGAGGAGGGAGTGTGATGGAAGGACTAACGATGGGGGCGGTAGCGCTCGGGGGAATGCTTGTACTGTTGGGGTGTCGGCTGCATGTAGGCGTGGCGATGCTGCTGGCTGGCGCGCTTTGCTATTGGTTGGTGTACGACGGCGATACCAACGCGCTGCTGTATACCCTCAACAACCTGGTGTATGCCCGTTTTTCGAGCTATGACCTGGCTGTGATTCCCATTTTTGTGCTGATGGGGCAGTTTGCGATCCACGGTGGCCTGTCAGCGACACTCTTTCGGGTTAGCGCCAAGTGGATCGGCCACTGGCGAGGGGGGCTTGCTATGTCGGCCGCTGGCGCCTGTGCTGGTTTCGGCGCCATCTGCGGCTCTTCACTGGCCACCGCCACCACCATGAGTCAGGTGGCGCTACCCGAGCTAGAGCGTCACGGCTACACCAAGCGGCTTGCCACGGGCACCATCGCGGCAGCAGGCACATTGGGCATTCTAATTCCACCATCGGTGCCGCTAATCGTCTACGCCGTGCTGACGAATACGTCGATCACCACGCTTTTCATGGCGGCCGTTTTACCGGCGCTTCTGGCCGTGGTGGGTTATTTCGTGGTGATTCGACTGATAGCAATGCGCTCCATAAGTGATGTCGAGGCTTCACCGCGCTACAGCTGGGCCGAGCGGTTGGCGAGCCTACGTGAAATCATGCCGGTGCTAGTGATCTTTATCGTGGTGATATTCGGCCTTTACGGTGGCTGGGCGAATCTGACCGAAGCGGCTTCGCTCGGGGCCGCCGCGTGTGGAATCTACGCCGTATGGCGGGGCATGCGTTGGCCAGGACTCTTTAAAAGCCTGGTGGGCACGGCGGAAGCGAGTGCGATGATTTATCTGGTCGTCATCGGTGCCGACCTCCTCAATAGCGGATTGGCGCTTGGGCAAATGCCCTCGGCGCTGGCCGAGTGGGTGCTGGGCAGCGGGCTGGCGCCATTAGCAATACTGATGGTGATTCTGGCGATCTATCTGGTGCTCGGTTGTATGATGGACTCGCTGTCGATGATCCTGCTAACCATTCCGATCTTTTTCCCCATCATCATGCAGCTTGAGCTGTTCAACCTAGCGGGACCAGAAAAGGCGATCTGGTTCGGTATCGTCGCACTGATGGTGGTAGAAATCGGCCTGATCACGCCGCCGATGGGAATGAACCTGTTCATCGTGCAGAAATACAGCCACAACACGTCGCTTGCCACCGTTAGTCGCGGCATCATGCCGTTTCTCGGTGCTGATATAGTGCGCATCGCCATCATAGTCTTCGTACCAGCACTGTCACTGGTGTGGCTTGGCTAGTGCGGAACGTTAGTGCTCAATCAAGTAGACCGGCCTGTGTGCCGGTCTTTTTCGTTTTTGGACCGGCGTTGCTGGTTGATCTTAAAAGTGTGCACGGGCGGCAGCGCAGGGCAGATTTTCGTCAGCGGCAGACAAGAACGGCAATCCCCCACTCGTTAGCCTGTCAATCAGCGGCCCCGCACCTGGCGCTGCATCCTCATAACAACAAGCATCGCACGAATAGGATCACTGACTTATGACTACCTCACGCGACAACTCCATGCTACCCAGACTTGCTTTTGGCTCGGTCATCACACTTTCAATATGCACCAGCGCTTCGGCGCTTGAGCTTCATGGCACTGATCAGACCACGCTCAACCTGAACGTCACGGGCGTGGCTGGCGCGTTTCATAGCCAGAAGGGCTACGCCCAATCGGAAACGGCCGAGGCAGAAGGCAGAGATTGGCAAGAAGGGTTTATCAAGTATGGTCTCAATGCCAGCCATGCGTTATCCCCCACGGCTGGCTCGCTCTATGCCAATGTGGCCTGGACTTCCGGCGGCACCTGGGGGCAGGGCGATGCGGCGGGGTTCACCACCGGCGACGAGCGGCGCACGCATCTCGAAAGCCTCTCGGCGGGCTGGAAATCCGGTGACCTGGTGCCGACACTCGACTACGACGGCATCGATATCTCTGTGGGCCGTCAATATATCCAGGTCGGGGATGGCTTTCTGGTCTCGGGAGACGCGCTGAATTTCGGTACTGGCGTACTCGATGGCGCGCTGAATCGCGGTGGCGGCTACTACCTGGCGCCGCGCCAGTCGTTCGCCAAAAGCGCCGTGCTGCGCCTCGGCGGCGAGCAGGGCCTGCGGGGGGATCTAATGTGGCTCGCTTCAGACAATGCGGCCCAAGCTAAACCCGAGCTGGCGGTGGCCAATCTGGAGCACATCACCGATGTCGCCACGCTCGGCGCGACCTACCTCAAGGTACTCGATACCGACGATGACTACGCCTTCCTGTATCCCGACCGGGACGGCACGCGAGTCTACACGTTCTACGGCAACGGCAACGCGGGCGTGGAGAACCTGTTTCTCTCCGGGCAATACGCTTTTCAGAAGAAAGGCAACGACGATAGTGAAAATGCCTGGTACCTCGAGGCGGGCTGGACCTTCGACCAGTTACCCGGCACGCCCTACGCAAGCTACCGTTTCAGCCGTTTCTCCGACGGTTACGATCCGCTGTTCTACGGTAACGGTCGCGCACTCGGCACCTGGTTTCAGGGAGAAGTGGCCGCCAACTACGCAGGTCCCTTCTCGACGAATGCCCGCATTCACCAGGTTGCATTGTCGGCTGAGCCCACCGAACGGCTTAGCCTTGGACTGATGATGTATCGCTTCGATACGCTCAATGCCGGTCAGGGGCCGAACCTCGACGGCAATGAGATCGACATTTACGCTACCTGGGCGATCAATGATCACTGGTGGGTCATGCCGCTGGTGGGCCGTTACGATCCGGACACCTCCGCCTCGCAGGGAGGTACGCAGCTCGGTGGCAACGGAGCCAACTACTACACCCAACTGCTGGTCGGGTTCGATTTCTAGCCCGGCAGAGAGCGTCATACCAGCGGCAGAGACAGGCAAGCCGCGGGGCGAATAGCGTATTAGGCTGAGCCAAAGGCACCCGTTTCGTATAAAGCAACGTGTCAAAGTTACTATGTGTCAAAGCTACTATCATTTGATACCTCACACGCGCAGGAGATCGTTCATGAGCCAGGACACCGCATCACAAGCCGTACAGGGCTTTCTCGAACGTGCGACGGGCTCGTTCATCGACGGCGCCTTCATCGATGAAGGCCCTCGCTTTGACGTGCTTGACCCTTCCAGTGGTCAGGCGCTAACCACACTGCGCGAGGGCGATCGCGCTCTGGCCGACCGGGCGATCGCGCTGACGAAGGAGAGCTTCGAGGATGGCCGCTGGTCCGGACTGACGCCAGCCGCGCGCGAGCGTACCCTACTGCGCTTTGCCGATCTGGTCGAGGCGCACGCCGAGGAGCTGGCCCAGCTCGAGACCCTCAACCAGGGCAAGTCGATCAATCTCTCCCGCGGCGTTGACGTGGGCTTTTCGATCGATTTCATCCGCTACATGGCTGGCTGGACCACCAAGCTCGAGGGCAATACCCGCGACGTCTCCATCGGCATGCCGGAAGGCGCGAAGTTCAATGCCTACACCCTGCGCCAGCCGCTGGGCGTGGTGGCGGCCATCGTGCCGTGGAACTTCCCGATGATGATTGCGCTGTGGAAGCTGGTGCCGGCGCTGGCCGCAGGCTGCACAGTGGTATTGAAACCCGCCTCGGAAACGCCTTTGAGCGTGCTGCGCCTGGCCGAGCTGGCGCTGGAGGCCGGTGTGCCGCAGGGCGTGTTCAACGTGGTGCTGGGCTCGGGCTCGGTGGTTGGCACGCGCCTGGCCGAGCATCCGGACGTTAAGAAGGTCACCTTCACCGGCAGTACCGCGGTCGGCAAGCAGGTCGGTCACGCCGCGGTGGAGCACATGGCGCACTTCTCGCTGGAGCTGGGCGGCAAGAACCCGATGCTGGTGCTTGAAGATGCCGATGTCGACAAGGCGGTCAACGGCGCGCTGATGGGCGGGCTATTCAACCAGGGCCAGGTGTGTGCGGCGGCCTCGCGCTTCTACGTGCATCGCAGCATTCATGACGCCTTCTGCGAGCGGCTGGCCCAGGCCGTCGACACCATGCAGGCAGGCCCTGGCATGGACCCGCAGGCGCAGGTCAATCCGCTGGTCTCCAAGCGCCAGCAGGACAGCGTACGCGGCTATCTTGATCGGGCGCGCGAGCAAGGTGCCAACATCCATGTGGGCAACGACGTGCCCACGGAAGGCTTTTACGTGTCGCCGGCCATCATCAGCGGCGCCGATCACGACATGGAAGTCGCGCGCGAAGAGGTCTTTGGGCCCGTGCTGACCGTGATTCCGTTTGATGACGAGGAAGAAGCGCTGCGGATGGTCAACGACAGTGATTTGGGGCTGGCGGCCAGTCTCTGGACCAACAACCTGTCCAAGGCCATGGCCCTGACGCCGCGCATTGAGGCCGGCACCGTGTGGGTCAATACCCACGTGACGCTTGACCCAGCCATGCCGTTTGGCGGCCTCAAGATGTCCGGGCTTGGCAAGGAGTTCGGTCCGGAAGCGGTCAACGCCTACACCGAGCTCAAGTCGGTGTGCATCGCTTACTAGCGCGGCCGTTTCCCCGCCGCTTCACGCCTAACGGCCACCCTTGTAGGGTGGCCGTTATCTCTGCTCAAAAGGTGGTGGCCTCGCCTCTCGCTTTCTGACATCAGCAGACGGGGTCGAGGCATTCACGGCGGTACTCTCGCGGCGAACGGGCAAACTCACGTTTGAAAGAACGGCTGAAGTGCGCCGAATCGGTAAAGCCCCACTTGTAGGCAATTTGAGTGATCGAGCGCTTGACCTGCATGGGGCATGCCAACTCCTCGGCGCAGCGGGCCAGTCGCCGACGCTGAACATAGCGACACACCGTTTCCTCGTGCTGCTCGAACAAACGATAGAGCTGGCGAATCGAGATATGAAAGGTCGCCGACAGACGCTCCGGGCCGATATCCTCCTCATGTAAATGCTGGTCAATAAACTGCTGTACGCAGTTGAACAGCGTGCCATCGGCCTGCTCCATGAAAGCGGGCGACAGCGCCTGATGCTGGTAAATCGCCGGCAGCAGCGCCACCAGCGAATCAGCCACCCCCTGCCCTTCCCCTTCTACCGAAGCCAAAGGCTCGGTGATCATGCGGTTAACCACCAGTTGCAGGATCTGACCGCTGGCGCTGTCCGGCATGATTTTCATGAAAGGCAGCGAAATATTGCCGAAGCGACTTGCCACCTCGCTGCGCGACAGATGAAGCGAATCGTGTTCGATCAAACCATGCGGGATGACATCGCAGGCCTTTGAAGAGTCCATCAGCGCCATCTCGCCCGGGCGCAGGGTGATGGACGTATCGTTTTGCATCAGCGTGGCGCGTCCGCGTTTTTGTACGACCAAGAAGCAGTGGCGCTCTTCATCGCATCGCTGGGCGCGACGGTTGGTCACTTTCTCGGCATCCGTGACAATGTTGGCAATGTTGATACCGCCATTGGTGCGAGTCGATATGTGGCCTTGAAAAGTACGCCGATCCCGAGGGGTGGAGTCGAAATTTCCGCAGGTCTGTCGCAGAGCACCAAGCCAGACATCGAACGGCATGAACGTTGCACTTGCATTCGTGGATAGCATTGGGTCACCATTTCATTAATATTTTAATGGTTGAACTCACTCTAGATAAAAACACGTCCTGGCACCACCATCCTTTGGTCCTGTATGCCACCGGGTGAGACAGCCGCTCGCACGGCAACAGATAACTAATTACACGCTGCCTGCCAAAAGCGCCATGGACACGCTCCGAGGAGTCTCTTCATGATAATTACAACGCATCACTGCCTCGATGCCGCCGAGCATGCCCAGCGCCTGCAGGGCTGGCAGCAGGAATCCAGCCAGATCGTATCGGGCATTTTTTCGGGCGATATCGTGGATATCGCAAGCGAGGAAGTACGGCTTTTTCGTGAAAGCGCCAACCTGGGACTTTCGCAGCGAATGCATTTTCCCGACTCACAGTGGCACCTGGTCACACCGATACGATGGCCAAGCGAGACTCTCTACAAGCCCGACACCATAACGGCCCTTCCGCGCTGCGAACAGTTCTGGAGCATTACGCCTTCCAACTACGACCTGCTGGTGATCTCCATCGACCGGCGCCATCATGAGTGGCTCGGCCGCGACGACCACCGACTACGGCGGCTCGATGTAGCCCCCGAACGGGTCGCGCAGGCGCGTAAACTCTGGCAGCGAATGACCGACTACCTGCGTCAACGCTCTCACCAGGAGCCGATGCCCGCCGCGTTACAGCGATCTCTCCTGCGCCAGATCGAAGAGAGTGTCGAGCTACTGCTTGACGATGTCGAGCTGGCTTGTAACGCCGATGCAAGCAACTACCGAACCCGGCGCTATATTGTTGACCGCTGCCATGAGCTGATGCGTGGCCAGCCCGAGAATCCGCCCTCGCTGATGACGCTGTGCCATCAGTTAAGGATTTCACGGCGCACGCTTCAGTACAGCTTTCAAGCCGAGGTCGGTCAGTCACCCGTGACCTACCTGCGCGCCTTGCGCCTCAATGCTGTACGCCGCAGTCTGTGGCAAAACCCTTCGCAGCAACTAGCCGATGCCGCCGCTAGCCAGGGCTTTTTTCATCAGAGCTACTTTTGTCGCGAATACCGCCGCCTGTTTCAGGAACTGCCCTCCGCTACTCGCGTTCGTGCCCTGAAGACCCCGCTCTTATCCCCGCCCCTATCAGTAGTGTAAGCGCGGTTTAGAATCGGCCGAATCGATAGGGTGTCGGCCTGATGATCGGCGTCTCGTTCATGACCAGATCAGCCGCCAGTTGGCCGGCTGCCGGCGAGGTGCCAAAGCCGTGTCCCGAGAAGCCGGTCGCCAGCGTCAGCCCCGGCACGCCGGGCACGGCATCGATCACCGGATTGGAGTCCGGCGTGACATCAAACATGCCCGCCCAAGACTGCTCTACAGTGGCGTTTTCAAACGCTGGCCAGGCAGCGGCCAGGTTGCGCAGGGCGTCGCTGTTGAATTGTTCGTTGACCGGCGGGTCCATGGTGCGCACGCGTTCGAAGGGCGAGCAGCCCTGCGCCCAGCGCCGGGAGAGTGCAAGATCCCGCCAGAAGTGCTTGCCCAGCGACATCTTCAAAAGCCCCCACTGCGAGCGCAGCGAACTCAGGTATTTCGAGCCGACCAGCAGGTGATCGAACGTCAGCGGGGCATCGAGCGCACCGCGCTGGGTCACGATGAATCCGCCATCCCTGTGCTTTCGAAAGGAGAAGTCCGGTCCGCCCACGGCGCTGTCGGTCGGGCCTTCCATGGGGCCGGTGCGAAGCACCGACAGGACCAGCGGCAACGTCGGAAGCGAAATGCCGATGTTGCCCAGAAAACGGCGTGACCACAAACCGCCGGCCAGCAGCACCTGATCACAGCTGATCTCGCCGCGCTCGGTCACCACGCCGCTGACCCGGCCGCCGGTGCGCACGATGTTGCGCACCGCGCAGTGCTCGACGATTACCGCGCCGCGGGCGATGGCAGCCCGGGCGATGGCGCTGGAGGCCAGCGTCGGCTCGGCATAGCCATCCGAGGAGGTGAGGATACCGCCGGCCCACTGGCCGCGGCCGCCGGGGGCATGGTTATCGATATCGCGAGTACTCATGAGCTTCGAGTCCAGCGATAGGTCTGATACCGACGTGAGCCAGCCCTCGTGCACGGCGAGTTGTTCGGGCGTACGCGATAAAAACATGATGCCGGAGGGGCGATAGCCAACCTCGCTGCCGGTCCGCTCGGCCATGTTGGCCCACAGCCGGTCGGCGGCCAGCGCCAGTGGCACATCCTCGCCGTGGCGGCTGGTCTTGCGAATCCAGCCCAGATTGCGGGAGGACTGCTCCCCGGCCAGGCAACCCTTTTCCAGCACGACGACCGGCACGCCGCGTTCGGCAAGGGTCAGTGCGGCGGTCAGGCCGATGATGCCGCCCCCGATGATAACCACGGTGGTCGAGGCGGGAAAGTCCTTGGAGGTGTCAACGGATGCGATGGTCGGTGCCATGAAAGTGTCCTGATGGTGGGCCAGTAAACCAGAGGCGACCGGTCGATGCCGGTCGCCTGTTGGACGCTCGAGTAACAACCCGGGCGCGGCCTTACTGAGTGGATGTATCGATTCTCTGGACCGCGGCGCTGCCTGCGCCGCGGTAGGCGGTCACTTCCAGCTCGACCTTGTAGACCTCCGAACCGAGTGGCGGGCAGGTCACGGTGATGACCGGATCGACGCCGCGCATCGTCTCGCCAAACAGCGTCATGACGGTCTCGGTGTCGGCCGGGTTCTGGATAAAGATCTTCGCGGACACCACATCAGCCAGACGGCTGTCGACGGCGGCAAGACCGCGCTCGATGTTGGCAAACACCTGCTTGAGCTGCTCGCTGACGTCCTCCGGAATCTCCTTGGTTTCAGGATTGCGCCCGGCCGTGTTGGAGACAAGGATCCAGTTGTCGACGGCCACCACGCGGGAGTAGCTGGCATGCTCTTCGAATTTGGAACCGGTCTTGACTTTGGTAATCGTGCTCATGGTTAAACGCTCGCGTTGAAGTCGATGAAAGAGCGGGCGACCCGTGAAGAGCCCCCGCCGGAGAAGACGCTGCCTCGTTATCTCAGTACGGGCTCATCCCACAGGTTGAGCTTGACGCCGATGCCCTCTTCCACGGCCCGGCGATAGACGATCGTGGCCCAGGCGACATCCTCGACCGGCATGCCGCCGACCGACATCATGATGATCTCGTCATCGTTCTGACGTCCCGGGCTATCGCCGGAGACGATAGCGCCCAGGTCTTCGAGATCATCGGCCTTGAGGGTGCCAGCGTGAATCATGTCCATGAACTTGACGCCAACCAGCGGAATAACGTTATGGGCGGGCTTAGGCACTTCCTCGTACCAGGCTTCATACAGGCCGGTGTCGTCGAGCACCTTGCGAACGTCGGGCGCTTCCATGCCTTCATCGAAATTACACGGTGCGGGCATGGCCAGAAAGGCGCCGGGCTTAACCCACTCACGCTTGACCAGCGGGTACTGGGAAGGGTCGCCGACTTCACCGGAGGCGCAGTAGGTCACGATGTCCGAATCGCGCACTACGCCTTCCGCGCTGTCTACCACCTCAATGTTGACGATCTGTGGGTAGTGCTCTTTCACCCAATTCAAAAAGATACTGAGGTTTTCGCCGCTGCGCCCCTTGATCTTGAGGGTGTCGATCTGTGGGCAGACGGCCATGAAGGCGGCCACGCTCGTGCGGCCCATCACACCCGGCCCCAGAAGGCCGATGACGCGGGAGTCCTTGCGCGCCAGATGGCGCGCGCCAACGCCCGGCACCGCACCAGTGCGGTAGGCCGACAAAAGGTTAGCCGACATGTAGGCCAGCGGTGCGGCGGTGTCCGGGTCGGTGAGCGTGAACATCAAAATGGAGCGGGGAAGACCCTTCTCCTTGTTGGCGATGTTGGAGCCGTACCACTTCACCCCGGAGGTGCAGAAGCTGCCGCCCAAATAGGCCGGCATCGCCATCATACGGCGGTCGGCGGTAGGTTTTGGCATGGTGGGAAAGGGCGACTCTTCCGGGAACATGATCATCGCGCCGTGCGAGTCATTATTAGGCCCGGCCATGCGATAATCGCCGATGTGAAGCAGATGGAAGACCTCTTCCATGGCATCCACGCAGGCGGCCATGTCGGTGACGCCAGCGCGGATCATGTCCTGCTCGGAAAGGTAGATAAAATCGATTTTAGTATTGTTATGCATTGCTTTGCTCCCAACGAGTGTTTGACTGAATGCAATGCATTTATGATGCCTAGCCTTGAGTACGAGCGTTAGCACAGATCGGCAAGCCAATTACGACTGCCGGAGAGTTCTCTTCAAATTTAAATATCCCCTCATTACTGTAATATCCCGGCTAATCCTTGGGTTCTACTTTACCAGGGCCCGTTGGCCTTCACTTGGGCAGCCATAACAAGCAGCAGGCCAAGGCCATCATGCCCTGTGCCTCAACCTGCTCACGAATAGGCTCGCTGGCGTGGGCCTCGCCACCCGTTATCCTGCGAGCTTGCCCCCCTACTGCCAAGTCCTCTTCGCCCCAACGTCAACACTTGCTAATTATCCCTTGCCCAGCCAATATCAAACCTCCATGCGTAGTGCAGGATAATAGGCAATGAGCTTGCTGACCCCGTTTGGGCACCTTAAGGATATTCCGCTTGATAACATCGAGCAGCTAAAGGAAATTCTCGTTCGTTCCGATAAGAGCCGGATGCTGGAAGGCCTGGTCATTGAATCAGTGTTTAACGAGTATCTCAGCAAGCTTACCGGGCAAGGGATTGACGTATTGCCGATCTCGCTGGTTCGCACACTCACGGTGAAAACCCAGCGCCATTCGACGCGGAAAACGTTTGTGAATGCCTGGTGGGTGTGGGACCACTCAGAAGAGTGTACGTCAGCAGCAGTGCTGCGCAGGCTTCTTGCGCCCAAAGGAAGTCATGACGGTTTTCTGTTTGATTGTTATTACAACGAGTCAGCCCGAGACTTCTTTATCAAGGAGTGGAACGGCGAAACGCATATTCCCATTCAGTCCTTTATGCTGAAGAACCGCCGACAAACAGTGCCTCAATTCAGGATTCCTGCGGCGTCAGTCATTGATGAACACCGCTCCCAACAAGCGTTCTGGGCGGGTATTTCCAGCCAATATAGCGATGATCTTTTCAAGCGAGTCGTGCTCCATCGCTTGTTCAAAAACTGTGCAATACAGCCTTTTTTCGATGGCGTGTGGGATATCGACAGCCTTGCACGGCTGCCGGATAACACTTTCATGCAACTGGAAGTTAAGCATAAGTTCCCGCGTGTTACTGGCCCTGACGAGAATCTCTCTTTTGGGATTAATAACGGCCAACTAATGGTCATGCTGGCACTGGCCCAAAGAGGTATCAAGACGCTGCACATGATTATGGTGAAGCCGATCTGGAACAAAAACCTAGGCACAGGCTACCTGCTCAACCGAATCGGGGATCGCAAGAACGTCGTACTATTGGCAAAGTTATTGGATGAAACGACCTTGCGCGAGATAATGAAAAGACGCTCATCGGCAACGGGGGCGGAACAATCCTTCACCGGAAAAGATGAGCAAAAAGCGCGCTACGTTACCCCTTCCGAGTTTCAGTTTCTGGGAACGCTTGACGATCCCGTCGAAGAAATTGCCAAAAACATTCATCTTGCTGCCACAGGCCATGTGGATCGCCCGGCCAGTGATCAGATGTTAAAGAACAGCCGTCTTCAGCAGTAAGGCCTCGCCAATACCGAATGATGGGTCTACAATCGTGGCAGATCGTCACACATTTGACCCAGAGAACTTCATGACTCTCCTTTTCGATATTGATAACGCTGCTGACTCAGACGCGGCTCCTCAACCAGCAGGTACTTCTCTATCGCCCTATGAGAGGCTTGATGACAGAGCTCTTTTGAACAAGCTGTTGGAAATTTACGATCAAAGAGCCATCGCAGAAGCACTTGCCGAGGTTGATAAGGGGAGCTGGTGCCGAGAAACCATTAATCGCTGGACCAAAGGAAAGGCTGAACCCAAAGTTACCCGTGCCGCCTACCAGCGCATGGTGTCCATGCTGCCAACGCCTAAACCCAATGATCTCAAGCCGTCTTTTCGGTTCATTGACCTGTTCGCCGGTATTGGGGGGATAAGAAAGGGGTTTGAAGCCATTGGCGGTGAATGTGTGTTTACGTCCGAGTGGAACAAGTACGCCGTACGCACTTATAAAGCGAATCATTTCTGCGATCCGCTGACGCATCGCTTCAACGAAGATATCCGCGAAGTGACGCTGAGCTCGAACCTCGAGATTAACGAAGATACCGCCTATAAACACATTGATCAGCAGATTCCTGATCATGACGTATTACTGGCAGGCTTTCCGTGCCAGCCGTTTTCTCTAGCAGGCGTTTCAAAAAAGAACTCTCTTGGCCGCAAACACGGGTTTGAGTGCGATGCCCAGGGGACACTGTTTTTTGACGTTGCGCGAATTCTGGCCGCCAAGCGGCCGGCGGCTTTTCTGCTTGAAAACGTCAAAAACCTCAAGAGCCACGACAAGGGTAAAACCTTCCGTGTGATCTGTGAGACACTGGATGAGCTGGGTTATGAAGTGGCGGATGTTAACGCTCCCAAAGGCCAGGATCCCAAGGTTATCGATGCCAAACACTTCCTTCCTCAGCATCGCGAGCGGATTGTGCTTGTGGGCTTTCGTCGAGACCTTGATGTTCATGATGGCTTCACTCTAAAAGACATCGTCAACATGTATCCGAAGGAGCGCCCCTCTTTTGGCGAACTCCTGGATAAGGACGTCGATGACAAGTACATCCTGACGCCTAAACTGTGGGAGTACCTTTACAAGTACGCGCAGAAGCACCGCGAAAAGGGTAACGGATTCGGCTTTGGCTTGACCCGCTCCCACGACGTGGCCCGCACCTTGTCAGCCCGTTATCACAAGGATGGCTCGGAGATTTTGGTAGACCGTGGATTCGATGACGCCCTGGATTTCTATAGTGAACACAACCTCACGCACCGGCCAAGAAGGCTGACGCCCCAAGAGTGCGCCCGATTAATGGGCTTTGATAAGCTGGGCGAGAGCAACTTCGTCATCCCGGTATCTGATACCCAAGCCTACCGGCAGTTTGGTAACTCGGTGGTTGTTCCGGTGTTTGAAGCCGTGGCAAAGCTAATGAAATCGCGCATTCTTGCTGCCCGAAAAATTGAGTCTATCAAGGCGAAAGAAGACCAAAAGCAGATGGAGATTCCCCTCGCGCAGTAACGGGTTTGCCAGGGTTTTGAACGCCAAGATATCAGGGGCCATAGACGTATGGAAAAGCTGTCCACTCACTTTACAGGCGTTGGCGTAAAGCTGCTGAGTGAGGTTGAGGTTAACCCCAAAAAGTCCAACCAGCATGAACTTCAAGGGGTTCAGAAGCTCCGGCAAATTCTCGGAAATGAGCGGCTCTATATTGAGAGCACATGTCTCTATATGGGTGATGATGACGCCGACAGGCTCTCTCAGAATGGGACGTTAACCTGGTACGATGCACGCGAGAATGACCCGGCGCGTAGTGCAGAGTTTCGTTTGTACTATAAAAGCAGCAATGAGCCCCTGAAGTCTGCGGCGGCGGGAGACACCCTGATTTATGCTCACCGGCCTGATGGTTCTCTGCTGCTGGTTATCGTTCCCCAGGAAAGTGAGCTTCGAACAGCGCTTCTCTGGCTGTTTGGTGTGTATGAGGAGCCTGGTACGACGCTTGAAATCGTCGACCCAACCCGCATCGAGGTTCCGGTTTCACTGTTCAACTATATTGCTGACGAAGTTGGGATAGCCGTCCCAAGAGCAGGTGCTGATGAGGATAGTTGGCTAGATCTACTGCTTGAAAGATTCGACCTAAAATTTCCCACCACTCGAAAACTGTCAGATCTGGCGCTTGAAACGCTGCAACATGATATTGATCCAGTCTCCGCGCCTGACGATACGTTGATGGCATTGATCGAGCGCGAAGAAATACTCTTTAAGCAGCTGGAGCGCCACATTGTCAGTGCACACCTGGTAGAGCATGCCAACGGCTGGTCTAACGATGTAGATGCTTTTATCAGCTTCTCTCTCAGTGTTCAGAACCGAAGAAAATCCAGAGCCGGGCACGCCTTGGAGAACCACTTGGAGTGGATATTTGGCAAGCACGGGTTACCGTTTGAGCGCGGCGCCAGAACCGAGAAACGCTCAAAGCCGGACTTCCTGTTTCCAAGCAGTGAAGCGTATCAACACGATGACTTTCCTTCTTCAAAACTTCATATGCTGGGCGTCAAAACCACCTGCAAGGACCGCTGGCGGCAGGTTCTGAATGAAGCGCAGCGTATTCCTTTAAAGCACTTGCTGACCCTTCAACCCGGCGTATCAGAGCATCAGCTTACGGAAATGAGGGATGCTGGCGTTCAACTGGTAATTCCATCGCCGCTGCAGCCGTTTTACGCTCAAGGCAGCGTCGAGACGCTATCCAGCTTCATCGAATTTATTCGCGGGCACCACCATGGCGGACATAGTTGATCGTTCCACCCGGTCAAAAATGATGGCTTCTATCAAGGGCAAAAATACTGTCCCGGAGCGGTTCGTTCAGGCGGAGCTAGAGAAACGACATATTTCTTTTGACGCCCACGCGAACCACTTGCCCGGTAAACCAGACCTTGTGATTCCTGTTTATCAGGTCGCTCTTTTTGTAAATGGCTGTTTCTGGCACCGTCATGAAGGCTGCTTCTATGCGACAACGCCCGCCAGCCAAAAGGAGTTCTGGCAGAACAAGCTCGCCGAGACCGTACGTAGAGACGCACGCAAACAGGCCGAACTAGAGACTCAAGGATGGCGCGTCATCGTTGTCTGGGAGTGTGGTGTTAAACACTGCCCGCAGGAATTCGAGGTCGTGATAGATGCTATCGAGGGTGAAATTGCCCTTTCAGAGTGGCCCGAAAAACCGCCACGTGTCAGGGACTAACGCACTAGCGACGCTATTATCACGAAGGGCCAAGTTCCCAATCGCGGCATTCTCTCTAAATACGTTAGCTTTTTAAAAACCAAAGAAGCTAATGGATGCAACAAATAGTACGGAAAACTATTTTCCTGGTGGCTTAACAATTATTGCAACCGTAGATGGTAAACACGCTTATTACTAATAACTAAAACTTAGAGCTTGGTCATATTGTTACGTCGACATCACTCAATATTCTGAATCTGCTCACGCATCTGCTCAATCAGCACTTTAAGTTCTACCGCGCAGCGAGTGCTTTCGGCCACAATGGATTTGGATGAAAGCGTGTTGGCTTCGCGGTTTAGCTCCTGCATCAGAAAATCCAGGCGGCGGCCTTTAGGGCCTGTTTGAGTGAGCTGGCGGCTGACTTCTTCGACATGGGCCGTGAGGCGGTCAAGCTCTTCGTCTACATCGGCTTTTTGGGCCACCAGCACCAGCTCAGCTTCCAGGCGCTGGGGGTCGAGTTCCGTTTTGGCTATCTCCAGACGCTCCAGTAGCTGGGCACGCTGGCGCTCTAATAGCTGGGGTAGCAGGGTTTTGACCATAGCGACCTGTTCGCTTACCGCGATAAGGCGTGTGCTGATCATTTCGGCGAGTTTGTCGCCTTCACGGGCTCGGGCATCGATGAGTTCCTCCAGCGCTTGCTCAAACAACATTTTGGCAGCGGCTTTGATGGCGGACTGATCCAGGTGTTGGGTTTCCATCACGCCAGGCTGGTTTAAAAGCTCAAGCGTGGTGGGCGGTACGGCGCTGGGCACGTGCTGCTGGATCGTCGTAAGCGCATCAGAAATCGAGGCCAGGCGTGCGGTATTTACCGTAGGGGCCTGTACGGCTTCTGAGCTTTCAAAGCGTATGCTGCACTCTACTTTGCCTCGTGCCAGGCGGGTTCGCAGGGTTTCACGGAGTATCGGCTCGAGATCGCGCAGGCTTTCGTGTAGGCGAAAATGCGGCTCCAGGTAACGCTGGTTCACCGAGCGAATTTCGACGTGCAGCGTGCCCCAGGAAGCAGCCTCCTCAATACGGGCAAAAGCGGTCATGCTGTGTACGCGACGTAAAGTGGCCATGATGATTATCCTTTGAGAACGCGTTTTCCTCAGTCTACCCGATAAGGGCAGGCTTGAACGTGAAGACGTGTACAATAGGAGGCTTTTCCTAGTTACGCGCTTATTGTGAAGTGCTTTTTGTGAGGTGCTATGCGTCCTGAAGTTGTTCGCCCCAGCGGTCGCGAGGCCAACCAGTTGCGTGAGATCCGCCTGACCCGCGACTATACCCGTCATGCGGAAGGCTCTGTACTGGTTGAGTTTGGCGATACCAAAGTGCTGTGTAATGCCAGCGTAGAAATGGGCGTACCGCGCTGGCTGCGCGGCAAAAACCAGGGCTGGATCACCGCGGAATACGGCATGCTGCCTCGTGCGACCCACTCACGCAGTGGGCGTGAGGCGACACGTGGCAAACAGGGTGGCCGCACGCTGGAAATTCAGCGCTTGATTGGCCGGAGCCTGCGGGCAGCGGTCGACCTGAAAAAGATGGGCGAATTCACGATCACCGTGGACTGCGATGTCATTCAGGCAGATGGCGGCACGCGTACGGCGTCAATTACGGGTGGCTGTGTCGCGCTGGTGGATGCCATTCGTTATCTGCAGCGTGAGAAGAAGATTAAAAGCGATCCTTTCAAACAGTTGGTTAGCGCGATTTCAGTGGGTATCTATAAAGGCACGCCGGTGCTGGACCTTGACTACCCCGAGGACAGCAAGGCCGATACCGATTTGAACGTGGTGATGACCGAAAGCGGCGAGCTGATTGAAGTACAGGGCACGGCTGAAGCAGGCGCGTTTAACCGCACGGAGCTAAACGCCATGCTGGACTTGGCCGAAAAGGCGGGCTCTGAGCTAATTGAGCATCAGAGTGAGGCGCTGGGTATTCGCGGTTAGGCCGTTTAATCGCCAACGCAATGAGCCGACCATGGTCGGCTCATTGGTTAACGACGACGCGGGAAAGATGCTTAAAGGGCGAGATCGTACTCGACAATTAGCGGGGCGTACTCGGAGAAAGTTGCCTCTTTATCGATCCATGCGTCGACCACGTGACGACGGAAGTTGGGACCGACTAACTGATAATCGATCCGCCAGCCTTCCTGACGGCTGCGTGGCACCTCCTGGTCAAGCTTCGGCCACCAGGTGTATTCACCAGCATCGCGATTGATTTCGCGGAAGGTGTCGATAAACCCTGTTGGGCCGAGCACCTGATCCATCCAAGCGCGCTCTTCGGGGCGGAAACCGGAGGTGAGCTGGTTATCCGACCAATTGGCCAAATCGACCGTTTTATGGGCCACATTCCAGGTACCACAGATGATGTATTCGCGACGTTTGCGCGACATCTTCGTCAGGTACTCCTGGTACTGCTCCATAAACGCCTGTTTGGCTTTCTGGTCGCTGCCATCAGGCATCAAAAAGGTGGCAATGCTGAAGCGGTCATAATCCGCCTGCAGAAAGCGCCCTTCATGATCGCACTGCGGAAAACCCAGGCCATACATGATCGCCTTGGGGATTTTGCGGCAGTAAAGCCCAACACCGGAGAACCCATCTTCTTCTGCATCCAGGAAATAGCCTTCATAGCCTTCCGGATAAAGAATATGGTCACCTAATTCAAAACTTTTTGCCTTGATGTTCTGCACGCAGACCACATCGGCGTCCTGCTGAGCCAGCCAGTCCAGGAAGCCACGGTCGACGGCATCACGTATACCATTAACATTGATGCTGGCAATTTTCATAAATCGTCCCTTTTGCGTCGCTGCTGTATGATACCCGACGTTTAGACGTTTGGGTAAAGAGACCAACCATTTCTTGCTATTTACCTGCGTTTTATTGTTGCCTTCAGGCTGACATGCACCCACCGCCTAATGAGGAACGCCGTGGCTACCACTCTACAATCCTATCAGCGCGAATTCATCGCCTTTGCCATTGAGCAGGGCGTTCTCAAGTTTGGTGAGTTTACGCTTAAATCTGGGCGAGTAAGCCCTTACTTTTTTAACGCTGGGCTATTCCAGACCGGCCGCGCGCTGGCCAAGTTAGGCCGTTTTTATGCTCAGGCCATTGTCGACAGCGGTTTGAAAGCCGATGTGCTGTTTGGCCCAGCGTACAAAGGCATTCCACTGGCGGCAGTGACCGCTGCGGCACTGGCGGATCATCATGACCAGGACATGCCCTACGCGTTTAATCGTAAGGAAGCCAAAACCCACGGCGAAGGCGGCAACATTGTGGGTGCGCCACTGGCGGGCGATATCCTGATCATTGATGATGTGATTACCGCCGGTACGGCCATCCGCGAAGTCATGAGCCTAATTGAGCAAAGCGGCTCCCGGGCAGGCGGCGTAATCATTGCCCTGGACCGTCAGGAGCGCGGCCAGGGCGAGCAGAGCGCCATCCAGGAAGTCCAGGCCGAGTATGGCATGCCAGTGGTGAGCATCGTCACGCTTGAGCAAGTGCTTACTTACCTTGAAGAGCATGCTGGTGGCGAAATGCTCGCCTATGCAGAAGCCGTGCGCGCTTATCGTGACCGCTATGGTATTGCCGCCTAGCTAAGTAGCAAGTGCGCCAGCAAAACCTTGCTGGCGCCACGCTTCATAGCTCACAATAGCCACCGCGTTGGAAAGGTTTAGGCTGCGATTATTGGGCTGCATGGGAATGCGTAGCTTTTGGGCGTCTGGCAGCGCCTGATGCACCTCGGCAGAGAGACCAGCCGTTTCAGAACCAAACAGCAGTACATCGCCAGCCGCAAAGTCTGCCTCGCTGTGGGGCCGTGTACCCTTGGTGGTAATCGCCCAGATACGTCGCCCCGGCATGGCGTTTTGAAACGCAGCAAAATCAGCATGACGCGTCACATTAGCCAGATCGCGGTAATCAAGCCCAGCACGGCGCAGCTTTTTTTCTTCAAGATCAAAGCCCAGCGGCTCGATTAAATGTAAACGACAGCCATTGTTGGCTACCAGGCGCATGATATTACCCGTATTGGGTGCCATACGCGGCTCAAACAGCGCTACTTCAAACATCACCACCTGCCTATCCATGTTATGCGCGTAGAAACGCCTGATTGTAGATGAAAAACCGCCAAGGATAACGTGCCTAATGACGCCCTCGCCCCCGCAATCCATTCTTAGCCGCATTAAAGGCCTTAACCCGCGCCAGCAGGAAGCCGTGCGCTACATTGATGGCCCCTGCCTGGTATTAGCGGGCGCGGGTTCCGGCAAAACCAGCGTTATCACCACCAAGATTGCGTATCTGGTTCAGGAATGTGGAATGAGTGCGCGCCGGATTGCGGCGGTCACGTTCACCAACAAAGCCGCCCGCGAGATGAAAGAGCGCGTAGGGCAAATGTTGAAAGGCAAGGAGGGTCATGGCCTTACCGTCTCCACCTTTCACACCCTGGGGCTTAATATTATTCGTGGCGAGCTGAAGACGCTGGGGTACAAGCCGGGGTTTTCGCTGTTCGACCCGGAAGATGCCAAGGCGCTGCTGCGTGACCTGATGAACAAGGACGCCCAGGTCGACGCCGAGCAGATCAATGCCGTGCAGAGCAAAATATCCACCTGGAAAAACGACCTGGTGCTGCCCAGCGACGCACTTTCCTTTGCCGCCGATGACGATGAACACTTTGCTGCTCGAGTCTATGAAGCCTATAACCGTCATCTAAAAGCCTACAACGCGGTAGATTTTGATGACCTGATCCTGCTGCCCGTCGTGCTCTTGAAAAACGACGCTGAGGCACTGGCGCGTTGGCGGCGCAAGATTCACTACATGCTGGTGGATGAGTACCAGGACACCAACGTGTCCCAGTATTTGCTGGTGAAGCTTTTGATGGCCGAGCGCTCGACCTTTACCGTGGTGGGCGACGATGATCAGTCAATCTACGCTTGGCGCGGTGCACGTCCCGAGAACCTGATCACGCTGGGCGAGGACTTTCCGCGCCTAAAGGTGATCAAGCTGGAGCAGAACTACCGTTCGACCGGGACAATTCTACGCGCGGCCAACACGCTGATTGCCAATAATCCGCACGTCTACGATAAAACCTTGTGGTCGGATATGGGCGACGGTGCACCGATTCGGGTGATTGTGAATCGCCATGAAGAAGCGGAGTCTGAACGCGTAGCCAGCGAAATGTTGACCCGGCGTATCAAGGAAAAGGCTGAATGGCGCGACTTTGCCGTCCTTTATCGCGGCAACTTTCAGGCACGGCTTTTAGAACTCAAGCTTCAGCATTACCAAATTCCCTACAAGCTGTCCGGCGGCACGTCGTTTTTCTCGCGTAATGAGATCAAGGACGCCATGGCCTACCTGCGCTTGCTGATTAATCCTGCCGACGATAACGCCTTTTTGCGAATAGTAAACGTACCGCGCCGTGAGATTGGCCCAGGCACGCTTGAGAAACTAGCTAACTATGCCACCGAGCGGACGATTTCCCTGTTTGCAGCGTGTCATGAAATGGGCCTGGAGCAGACGCTGCCCACCCGCGCTGTCGAGCGGTTAAGCCGGTTCACCCACTTTATTGACGGTGTGCGCAAGCGCATGGATCAGGGCGATGCAATTGCCGCCATCCGCGACATGCTGCGGGATATGGATTACGAGGCGTGGCTTTATCAGAACGCCAGTGCGCCGACTATTGCTGAACGGCGTATGGCTAACGTGTGGATACTGATCGACCAGTTGGAAAAGTCGCTTAACCGTGACCCGGAAGAGGATACCGCCTCAGAGGCGACCGAAACCGACAGTGTGGAGGCGGCGATTTCCCGGCTGGTGCTGCGCGATATCCTGGAACAGCAGGCCGAAGAGGATGACTCAGACCGCGTACAGCTGCTCACCATGCACGCATCAAAAGGGCTTGAGTTCCCGCATGTTTACCTACTGGGCCTTGAAGAGGATCTGCTGCCCCACCGCAATGCCATTGAAATGGGCACCGTGGAAGAGGAGCGCCGCTTGGCCTACGTGGGTATTACCCGGGCGCGGCGTACGCTCACGCTCACGCTTGCCCGCCAGCGCAAAGCCTACGGTGAGCTGATGGATTGCCAGCCCAGCCGTTTTCTGGATGAACTGCCCGGGGAAGACCTAGAGTGGGAAGGTCGGGCGGATAAAGAGGACCCGGACAAGAAGCAGGCGCGCGGCAAGGATGCAATTGCCGGGTTGCGCTCTCTGTTGGGGTAACGACCAGACCAAACTACCCACAGGTGAATCACCGAAACCGCTTGTGGATAGGTTATTCAACCTCTTCGATCATGTAATCGACCGCTGCCCTGATCTCATCATCGCTGAAATTAAACCGGCCGCCCTTGGGCGGCATCGCGCCAATCCCCTTAATGGCGTTGGCGTAAAGCGTGTCAGTGCCTTGAGCAAGCCGTGCGGTCCAGGCGGCGTTATCGCCCGTTGCCGGAGCGCCCGCAATGCCTGCCGCGTGGCAAGCGCCACAGCCTGCCCTGGCATACAGCGCTTCACCATCGTATTGGGCGGCGATATCTTCCGATTCAGGCTCCTCTGGCAAGGAAGCATCAGGTTCAGGCTGGGCCACCGCACGTTGGCATGTTTGCCCTTGCAGGCAGAGCTTGCCAACTGGCGCAAGGCGCTCGGCAAGCGCTGCATCCTCGGCCTCCGCATCAGCAAGCGCGGCGCTCGATAGCACTCCTAACGCAACTATCCCGCCCAGCATACATTTGAAATTCACCCTGCCCCCTTGGCATTTATCGCCATAATAGCGGCGTTTAATCCTGTATCGATAACCGTGTTCCAGGAAAATATACTAGGAGATAATATCTTTTTTTTCACAGATAGCCAGAGGGCGATAGGTGAGAGTCACCTATCGGGTGACGTAATAACAAAAGGGTCTAAACGGTGATTTAAAGGCCTACCTACGGTTAGAAGATCAGCTTAAAGACGCCCGTAAGAGTAAGAAGCCCCACGGCAAAAATAAAGATGATAATCCACAGCAAAATTTTCATAACGTTTCCTCCATGAATAAAAGAAGCATTCCTCAATACCACGCTCACAGTATAGAAGAAAAATTAAAAAAGCAGGCTTAATGTTACCTTTCGAACAGAGAAATTCTCGTGCTTCATCATGGGCTTGAAGCGGTAAGCTAGGCATTTTTCCAGGCAAGCAGGCGCTGCTCGGCATAACCGATGAACCCCGCCTGTTGATAAAGGCGCCAAGCGGGCGTATTGCGAGCATCGACGGTCAATATCATCTCGTTTGCCCCTTGGTTAATTGCCAGGTTAAAAGCCGCAGTTAACACGTTTCGACCGATGCCCTTACTGCGCCATTGCGCCGTGACGCCCATTAATAAAAGCTCCCAGCAGTGAGCCGACCGCGGCGCTAACAGCAACACGCCCACCTGCTCATCGCCCAGGTTAACGCTGTACCAGTGGTTCGGCGCCGTAGGTGCCTGGTCATAAAAACCGGCTAGCAGCGCTTCGCTGGAAAGTGATTCTCGCAGTGCTGGGCAGTCCAGCGAGCCTTGGCTAATGGAACCGATCAGGGCGGTTTGCGCGGCGGCGCTTAGCTCACTAAAAGGCGCTAGCCGAATTGGTGAATCCGTTGAAGGTACCGCCTCCGTGCCCGCCAGCGTAATGGACAAATAGTGTAGCTCAGCCAAGCGCACCATATTATGCGCAAGCAGCGTTGCCTCCCACGCATAGTGGCTGGGCGGCAAGACCACGTGGCAAAGCGTTATTTCCTGCGCGGTTACCCAATCATGAGCAGCGCTTAGTAAGGCTTGGCTTGCTGGATCATCCTGGCAAGGAAGCCATAGCTGTGCGGTGGCGTGAGCGAGCGGCTGCACCCACAGCGCACCGCTAATACGGCCGTGCTGCTGATAGACCCATAGCCCGTCCCAGGCTGCCTGCGAGGCTGATGTTAAGGCGGTGTGCAGCGTCGATTGCAAGGACGGCTCATGCACCGCCGCCAAGTGAAGCAGGGCTTCCCTACGCTGCGTTGAAGGGCAAATACTCACAAATGCACTATCGACCGTCGGCTTCATTAGTAATCAGGGCGCCACTGTGTTGCTTTCGTTGATGTTAATCCTGACTGACTCCCCCTAACGATGCTACCTTTTGTTACTTCTTACCGGGCCGTTGCTACAGGAGTGACTAACACCATGCGCATACTGCTGGTTGAGGACGACGCCAGCTTGTCTTCGGGCATTCGCCTGGCGCTCAAGCCGGAACACTATACGGTTGATCACCTGGATAACGGCAATAGCGCCCTTATGGCACTAAAAGAGGCTGAGCCGTTTGATGCTGTCATTCTCGATTTGGGCTTGCCGGGTTTGGATGGCCTCCACATTATCAAGACGGTACGCCGCCAAGGCAGCCAAATTCCGATATTGGTACTCACCGCCCGCGACGGTATCAATGACCGCATAGCGGGGCTGGATGCTGGGGCCGATGATTACCTGGTCAAGCCCTTTGAAGTGGAAGAGCTCAAGGCCCGTTTACGGGCACTGCTAAGGCGTAGCCAGGGGCAATTGGATAATTACCTGGAGTGTCGCGGTATCCGCCTGGAACCGCTTACCCTAAGCGTCAGCTATCAGGATAACGTCATTACCCTTTCACGGCGCGAATTTACCCTGTTGCAGGAATTTATGGGCCACCCGGGCAGGGTCTTTACCCGCGATACACTGACCAGCCTGATTTATGGCTGGGATGAGGATGTCGAGAGCAACGCCATTGAAGTTCATATTCATCATTTACGGCGCAAGCTGTTCCCTGAGGTGATTCGTACTGTACGCGGCATTGGCTATGTGATGGATAAAGCGCCGCCGGGAGGCGAACAGTGAACTCTATCCGCCGGCGAACCTTAGGGCTCACACTGCTGCTGTTTCTGCTCAGTATTATGGTCATTAGCGTGGTTAGCTACCGTTACGCCACGCACGAAATTCAGCAGTTGCACGATGCAAGCCTTGCCCGTCACGCGCATCTTTTGGGTGAGCTCATGCAGGCGCCTATTCCGCCCGCGTATCAGCAGGCACTTCTGCAAAGCGTAGAAAATACGCTGCAAACCAAGCAGCGCAATCCTGAGGCACTCGTCTTTCAACTGTGGGAAGGCGATAAACTACTGCTACGCTCAACCGATGCACCATTAGCGCCGCTTGCCGCATCGCAAAGTGGCTACACCCGGCAACAGTACCAGGGGCAAACGTGGCAAACCTATACGCTTTCGCTTGCCGAGGGACGCAGGGTCATTGTGGGTGAGCGTGACGATATCCGCTTACGTTTGGTCAGGCGGGTAGCGCTGCGTACGCTGCTGCCCGAATTTATGGGGTTAATCGTCTTAACGTCTTTATTGTGGTGGAGCATCGGCTGGGGGCTTTCACCGCTGTCGAGAATGGCAGAGCAAATCCGCAACCGAGACCCACATAATCTTCAACCCCTTAAGCTTGCGCCTCTGCCGTATGAGCTGGCGACGATTTCCGGTGCACTCAATCGCCTGTTGATGCGCATCCAGCGTTTACGCGAGCGCGAAAAACGTTTTATCGCCGATGCCGCCCATGAACTGCGTACGCCGCTTGCCGTACTCGACCTTCATGCCCAAAACGCCTTGGCCGCAGAAAGCCCACAGGACCGTGAGGAGTCGCTTCATTATTTGCGCCAAGGCGTTGCCCGTTCGACACATTTGGTCAGCCAGCTGTTAACGCTGGCAAGGCTTGACCCGGATGAAACAAGCCTGCCATTACGCCCTGTTGATGCGCTGTTTGAGGTACGTGACGCGCTGGCCAAGCTACTTCCCCTCGCCCAGCAACAGCAGCAAACGCTGCAGCTAGAGGCCGATGAACAAGGCCAGTGGGCGTTAAACGAAGTCCCTGGCACCTTGGGAGCACTCGTACAAAACCTGGTGGGCAACGCCATTCAGCACTCTCCCCCTCAAGGAACTATCCACGTGCAGCTTAAGGCGGAATTGAGCGCCATTATTTTAGTAGTGGATGACCAGGGCCCGGGGATTCCTTTATCAGCTCGCAAGGCCGTTACAGAGCGCTTTCACCGCGCAGGCCCCGGCGCCGGGTCAGGATTGGGATTATCCATTGTGGAACGGATAGTGGCGCAGCATGCGGGCAGCCTGGTATTTGATGATGCGCCAGGGGGCGGTTTGCGCGTACAGGTCACGCTTAATCGCCACAGCGGCCAAGGCTAGTTTTCAAGCCTTAAGGTTCCGATAAGAATTAACTGTGACTCTGAGGGTACCAGGCTGATTGGCAGTAAGCCGTTGGCCAAATAAAAATGGAGGTTCCCTGATGAATCAAGTGGCTTTTGCACCTAAAACGTTAATTAAATTCAGCGCCGCTCCCCGCCTTAAGTCGCCGAGTGCCAAGCGGTTAACGACTGAAAGTTCAGCGCTGGATGTACTTACCGACTTTCAAACGCTGAAACCTCATTCAGTCGCCGCCGACACGCCTGTTGATGAGGCACATCTCAAAATGCGTTATAGCGGTGTGCGGCTTCTGTTTGTAACCGACAAAAATGAGCACTGCATCGGTATTCTTACCGCCAAAGAGTTGATCGGCACACGCCGTATTAACCTGGCCATGCAGCAGCGCAATCTTGACCGCGACGAAATAACCGCGGATATGATCATGACCTCTTGGGATAAACTCAGTGCGATGACGCTGGAACAGCTCTCGGCGCTGACGATTGAAGACCTTGTCCTGGTCATGGAAGACGTGACTGAACAGCACCTGTTGATCACTCAGTACGACGACCATAACGCACTGACCATTCGTGGCTTAATATCAGCCACCGATATTCAAAACACTGTGGGTAAGCAAGTCAGTACAGTGGTTCCCGTCGCGAGCAGCTTTGCCGATATTTGCCAAGTGATTACCGGTCACGACCTGTAAGTTTAAAAGTATCCGTTAGCTGTTGTTAAACGTATTTATCATCTAAAACGCCCCTTACCAAAAACGGTAAGAGGCGTTTTTTAGTGTTCTATCAATAACGTGTTAATCCCTAAAGATTAACACCTAACCACTAGAACATGGAGGCGTTGATAAATAAGTGTGTCGCTACACTCGCGGCATAACCCAGAAAAATAGCCGGCACCCAGCGCAAGTGAACCATAAAGGTATAAATACCCCGTGCCTGGCCCATCAAGGCAACGCCAGCCGCTGACCCCATGGCGAGCAGGCTTCCCCCAACACCAGCGGTAAGCGTAATCAGCAGCCAGTTGCCTTCAGACATATCGGGCGCCATGGAAAGCACGGCAAACATGACTGGAATGTTATCCACCACGGCTGAAATCAGCCCTAACACAACGTTAGCCCAGATGGGATTCCAACTGCCATAGAGCGTTTCAGACAGCAGGCTTAAATACCCCATAAAGCCAAGCCCGCCCACACACAGTACGACGCCGTAGAAGAACAGCAGCGTATCCCACTCAGAACGTGCGATACGGCTAAAGATATCAAACGGCACCACGCTGCCTAATTGCTCCAGCTTCTTCCAGTCGCCGCGGCGTGAATAACGTACCCGTTTACGCTCTAACGAGCGCGGCAGGCTGCGCCGCAGGTAGTATCCAAAGAACTGCAGTAGTCCTAAACCAAACATCATGCCCATTGCAGGCGGCAGGTGCAGAACCGAGTGGCAGAGTACGGAGATGGCAACGGTCAGCAAAAACAGCGCAATGATCCGGCGTGCGCCCCGCTTGAGCCAGACGTTTTCAGTAAGCGCTGCCGGTTGGCGGTTAACAATAAAGAAGTTCATGATGACCGCAGGCACCATAAAGTTAACGATAGCGGGTAATAACAGTACAAAGAAGCCGCTAAACGGCACTTGTCCTGCCTGCCAAACCATCAGCGTAGTGATATCCCCAAAGGGGCTAAATGCGCCGCCAGCATTGGAAGCCACCACCACGTTGACGCAGCATAGGCTAATAAACTTGTTATCACCTTCAGCCACTTTCAGGATTACCGCGCACATCAGCATAGCCGTGGTCATGTTATTGGCTATCGCAGAAATACCAAATGCGAGAAAACCGGTAATCCAAAAAAGGCTGCGGTAGCTAAACCCTTTACGCACCAACCAGGCACGCAATGCGTCAAATATACGCCGCTCTTCCATGGCGTTGATATAGGTCATCGCCACCAGCAAAAACAGCAATAGTTCGGTGTATTCGAGCAACGTTTCCCGAAAAGCGATTTCTGCCTCTTCAGGCATACCGGCCTGCACATACACCCATGCCACAATGGCCCAAATAAGCCCCGCCGCTACCAGAACTGGCTTGGATTTACGCATGTGGAGAAGCTCTTCAGACATTACCAGAGCATAGGCAAGTACAAAGATACCCACACACGTAATACCGGCAAGAGAGAGCGTTAAATTCAGTGGGCCAGCAGCGGCATAAGAGAGGGAAGGAAAGACAACAGCACAGAGAGCAATCAACAACCAAGCGACCCGGCGAGCTGAGAGCCGAGGTGCAAGGACGTTTTGTGGTTTCATGACAGCGTGATCCTGACAGATGTGGGGGGAGAGCGTGGCACCATGATAAGCACGCTAATAAACTGCTGCAACGCAGCGCCGACTCACAAGGTGCGCCTAATTGTCGCACCTTGTAACGCTGTTTTATAGTGTCCGAACAACTTATTACATTTGCTCATTCAATGGGCCATACGCTTCTTTTTTCAGGACAGCAGATCACAGGAATAATGGCTGTTAAAAAATCAGATCGTCGTTCAGCCGCTATAACAATGCTGGTATTACTTAAGACAGGATGCCAGTGTGTGTAACGCCACCGTATTTTTATTTCTAGTTGTATCAATCGTTAGTATCGTTAATAAACACGCTCTCACTAACGCGATAGTACGCTGGATAAGTCCCCCATGTACTCAAAGAGCAAATACCCTCCTGTAAAAGACCATCAAACAAAAAAGGAGCCCGCTGATGGATGCATATTTAGACAATATCCATGACATCTTGCAAAAGCTTAAGGATTACCTTGAGGGGAATGAAGATGAAGTGATCGCAACGCTGCAGAGCGTAGCACGTGGTGACTTAGACATGCCCGAAACCATCACTCCCAAGGAAGAGGAGCTCTTTCGGGCGCTTTGCGGCTGGATGGTAGCAAAGAGGCCAACACAGATCCTGGCGATACTTCAGCCACTATTGGCTGATCCTAACCTTTTAAGTAGAGGCATTACGCTTAATGATATTGAAAGCGTAATGCCTAAAGGACTGCCACCTAAAGATATTATCGACACAATTAAAACAAATAGGCGAGACTTAATCCGACAAGCACTCCTCCTAGTAAGCTATATTTTCTACGACGATCTCCACTACCCACAGCCTGAAACCAGCGTTTATGATATTTCAGAAAACTCCTTCCAAAAGCTCAAATGGCTTTACCGCTACTGGTTCAATCAACTTGAAGTGGCTGAAAAAGGGGCAGGACTAGAAGACTTCTTGGCGTCACGGGTACTGGATTTCCGGATTGTCGATCACCCTAATAATTATCCTGTTTCGACAACTTCTATTTCATGCGCGGGGGATCTGCTTGCCGTCGATGTTCTAACACCAGACAACACACCTCACCTGTTTGATGAAATCACCGATTTCTACAGCACCACCGATATTGTCAGCGCTAACCTGGAATCCACCGTTGACAAGAACAGTCTCGTGGGGCGCACCCAAGCATCGGGACAACCGGCGCGTATGAATACCTCTGAGGCAATGTTCCAGAAGTTTCGCAACGAAGCAAAAATCAACTATTTCAGCACGGCGACCAACCATGCCATGGACTGGGGCGAACAGGGTGTACTTGCCACCCTCGATGTGCTCAAAAAATCAGGCGCCTACTATTCTGGCACTGCCGCAAGCCAGGCTGAACAGGATGATGTCGTCGTCGTCGATAAAAACGGCATTAAGGTTGCTTTGCTGGCGTTTACCTTCGACCTTAATGGCTACAAGATTCCCGCTGACAAGCCGTACCTTGCCAACGAGGTGCGCTTCAACGATGCTGATCCAGCCCCTGATTACTCACTGATTAAGAAGCAGGTGGCGGCAGCAAAAGCCAGAGGTGCAGAGTGGATCATCGCCTACTGCCACTGGGGGTGGGAATTTGAGATGTACCCGCATGTGAATATCAGAGAAGCCGCCCACAAGGTGATTGACTGCGGTGTTGACACGATTCTTGGCAACCATGCCCATGTCAGCCAACCGGCGGAAGCTATCCCCCGCCCAGGCAAGCAGGATGCACTGGTGGTTTACGCGTTCGGTGACTTCGTCAGCTATCACCCGGAAAGCCGCAATTCAAAGCTTGCCTATATTGTTAAATTCGACATTGTGAAGGTCTACGATGCTATAGAATTGGCTAACCTTCAGGCCCTACCCATTTATATTGTCAATGAGAAGCTGGGTGGTACTCGCTACGACTGCCGTATCGTCAAATTCCATGACGTTTTGAAAAACCCGGATGAGTACGGTCTAACCGAGCTGGAGAAAAGTCAGCTGCCGCATTTGGAAGAAAAAGTGTGGCACGCGGTACTCTCGCCACTTGCGAGGCTCGGTACACGTTAGAAGCGAACGAAAACGTAGAGTAATAGGCGGATCACACTGAACGTCATGCTAACCAGCGAACCATTCTCACCCCTAAAGGTTGGACACTTCATCCAACCTTTAGGGTATTGCCGTAAGAGCATTCAACGAACCGCTTGATACCAGACGGCAGTGGTCTACTCCACAGTCACGCTTTTCGCCAGGTTACGCGGCTGATCGACATCGGTACCTTTAAGCACTGCGACGTGGTAGCTCAAAAGCTGGAGAGGAAGCGTATATAAAAGCGGTGCCAAGGCTTCGTGAATATGCGGCAGCTCAATGACTCGGATATTGTCATGCGGCTTGATACCCACGTTCTCATCGGCAAATACAAACAGCTGGCCGCCCCTGGCACGGACTTCCTGCAGGTTGGATTTTAGCTTTTCCAACAGGTCGTCATTGGGTGCGACGGATATCACCGGCATCTCGCTATCTACCAGCGCCAGCGGGCCGTGTTTAAGCTCACCGGCTGGGTACGCTTCTGCGTGAATATAGGAGATTTCCTTAAGCTTAAGCGCGCCTTCCAGTGCAATCGGGTAGTGCGCACCACGGCCCAGGAACAGCGCATGGTGCTTTTCAGCAAACGCCTGGGAGAGCTGCTCAACCTGGCTGTCCAGGGCCAGTACTTGTTGGCAAATATCAGCAAGCGAATGCAGCGCCTTCACAATACCTGCATGCTCTTCCTGCCCCTTCGCTTTGCTCATCGCAAGCGTTAGAAGCAATAGTGCCACCAACTGAGTGGTAAACGCTTTTGTGGAGGCAACGCCAATTTCCGGGCCTGCACGGGTCATCAGGGTCATATCTGATTCACGCACCAGGGAGCTTCCCGGTACGTTGCAAATAGCCAGCGAGCCGACATAGTTCAGAGTCTTGGCAAAACGTAGTGCCGCCAGCGTGTCAGCGGTTTCACCCGACTGGGAGAGCGTTACGAACAGCGTATCGGAAGGTACGACCGGGTGGCGATAACGATACTCGGAGGCCACCTCAACCTGTACCGGCACGCCTGCATAACGTTCGAGCCAGTAGCGGGCCACCATCGCCGCGTGATAACTGGTGCCACAGGCAATGATATGGACCTGGCGGGTTTTCTGGAATAGTGCCTGAGCATCGGGGCCAAAGCTCTCGACCAACACACTGTCCGCGCTCAAACGCCCTTCCAGGGCCGCCTCAATCACGGTGGGCTGCTCGAAGATTTCTTTAAGCATGTAGTGGCGATAGTTGCCTTTGCTGGCAACACCATCGCCATGCTCAAAAACGTGTACCGACCGTGTTACTGAGCTGCCATCTTTATCGACAATCCGGATAGTCCCCTTTTCGCTTAACTCGACCACATCGCCTTCTTCCAGATAAATAAAGCGATCCGTTACTTGTAGCAAGGCAAGCGGGTCTGAGGCTAAAAACGCTTCCCCCATACCCACACCTACCACCAGCGGGCTTCCCTGACGTGCACCTACTACTATGCCCGGCTCCTTGACACTCATAACGCCCAGCGCATACGCCCCGCCCAGACCATTCACAATTTGCTGGGTTGCCTCAAACAAGCTGAGACCACTCTGCAACTTGTCCGCTAGCAAATGCGTAATGACTTCGGTGTCGGTTTCCGAGCTAAACGTATAGCCACTTGCCTGCAGCGTCTCTTTTATATATTCGTAGTTTTCAATAATGCCGTTATGCACCACGCTGACGTAGTCACCGCTATGGTGCGGGTGGGCATTGGCTTTTGAAGGCTTTCCGTGAGTTGCCCAGCGCGTGTGAGCAATCCCTGACGCTCCCGGCAGCGGTGCACTATTCAGCTCGTTCTCAAGGGCTACGACCTTACCCACTGCGCGATGACGAGTAAGCTGGTTATGATCGTTCAACACCGTCATGCCCGCTGAATCGTAACCGCGATACTCCAAGCGCTTAAGCCCTTCCAACAGTATGTCTTGCACGTTACGTTGCGCTACAGCAGCGACGATGCCACACATAAACCGTTCTCCCAGGATAAATTAAAGTAGCGATGTACCACGCGTTTACTTGCCAGCTTTAGTAGGACGCACCCAATCGGCCTTTTCCAGCTGCTTGCCTCGCGTCACCGCTAAGGCCCGCTCACGGACATCTTTTGCTATGGTGGATCCAGCGCCTATGGTTGCACCTGCCCCCACACTAACCGGGGCTACCAGTGCGCTGTTAGAGCCAATAAAGGCATGATCGCCGATCTCAGTGTGATGCTTGTTAACGCCGTCATAGTTGCACGTAATTGTGCCCGCACCAATATTAACGTTACGCCCCAAGCGGGCATCGCCAACATAGCTTAAGTGGTTAATTTTGCTACCCTCGCCTACCTCGGCGTTTTTGGTTTCTACAAAATTGCCCACCTTGGCATTAACCGCCATGCGCGTACCGGGGCGCAGACGCGCATAAGGCCCCACCTGGTTATGGCCAGCCATCTTCGTTTGGTCAATAACAGTGTGGCTATCAATGCTACTTTCAGCACCGATGGCGCTGTTTTTGATCACGCAGTAAGGCCCTACACTAACGCCATCACCCAGCGTCACGTCACCTTCAAAAATGCAGCCCACGTCAATAAACACGTCGTGACCACAGGAGAGGCTTCCGCGCACGTCGATCCTTGTAGGATCAGCCAGTGCCACGCCCTGCTCCATTAACAGGTCCGCTTGGCGCGCTTGGTAAACGCGTTCTAACCGCGCCATTTGGGCACGATTATTAACCCCTTCTACTTCAACGGCGTGAGCTGGCTGCTCGGTGCAAACTTTAACCCCCTCTTTAGCCGCCATTTCGATCACATCGGTCAGGTAGTATTCACCCTGAGCATTGTCATCGGAAAGCTTAGGCAACCAACGCGCCAACTGGGCACTGGTCATCGCCATGATGCCGGTGTTGCATTCGGTGATGGCACGCTCGGCGTCATTGGCATCTTTTTGCTCTACAATCGCCACCGCATCGCCCGCCGCATTGCGCACAATACGGCCATAGCCAGTGGGGTCGTCCAGCGTAACCGTCAGCAATCCCATCTGTTGTTCGTTCACATGGGCCAACAGCGCTGTCAGCGTTTCACTTTGAATGAGCGGTACGTCGCCATACAGTATCAAAACAATGCCGTCACCCAGTTCATTCAATGCTTGAGCGGCGGCATGCCCCGTGCCTTTCTGCTCTTCTTGCACGGCAAACGTGACGTTTTCATCCGCCAATGCGTGACGCAGCTGCTCAGCGCCGTGACCAATGACGACCTGCGTGCGTGCAGGGCTTAGGCTCGCCGCGGTTTCCAGCACGTGCGACACCATGGGTTTTCCCGCCAAGGAGTGAAGCACCTTCGGCATGTGTGAGCGCATCCGCGTGCCTTTACCCGCTGCGAGAATCACTACATCTAGCGCTTTTTGCATTCTCATTACCCTTCTTCTGCGTGACGCACGTTAGGAGACGCCCACTGACCAATACCGCTTTCATTGATGAGTTCTTCGCCAAACTCATCAACAAAAGCAGGGCTTGCAATACTCTGCCACTGGTCGCCATCGCGGATCAGCATTAATACACTCAGATTCTGCGCAACGGCCACTTCCATACCGGTATCGCTGTCTTCTACCAATAACGCGGTGGCCCAGGCATCGGCCCAGGCGTTGGATGGATGGAAAACCGATACCGATGCAAGATTATGCGAGACAGGCCGCCCGGTACGTGGATCAATGGTATGTGAAAAGCGCTGCCCATCAGCCTCAAAGTAATTGCGATAATCCCCAGAGGTCGCTACCGACATATCGTGAAGAGGCACAATATGCTGTGCTTGTGGCGCGCTGCTTTGCGGCGTTTCAATGCCTACGCGCCAAGGCGTCTCTTGATCATCACGATAGCCGTGCGCCAGCATATCTCCCCCCAGGTTGATTAAATAACCCTGAATCCCTTGCTGGTTTAGGTACGCTGCCACGCGGTCGGTTGCATGTCCCTTGGCGACACCGGAAAGATCCACATAAACGTCACGCTCACGGCGCGCCTGCATGGCCTGAGTATCGATCGCTACAGCATCAAAGCCCACTTCGGCCAAGCGCTCGGCCAACTGGTGCTCCGAAGGGGCTTCTTGCGGGCGAGCCTCAGGACCAAAACTCCATAAATTGACCAGACCACCAACGGTCGTATCAAACGCGCCGTTACTTTGTTCAGACACCGAGCGGCTTATCGCCAGTACTTCAATTAGCTCGTTGGAAAGTGGCTGCCACTCATTCAGCGGCGCCTGGTTAAACAGGCTTAGTTCAGAGTCATCTTTATACGTCGACATGGACACATCGACACGTTCAAGCTCTTCCAAAAAACCGGCTTCCAGATGGCTGGCTTGCTCCTGGGTTAGCGGGTCACTAATGGTTACCTGATAAAACGTGCCAAAGATGCCGCCCTCTAAACGGACAGGCGACTCCAAAGGACGATCTTTTTCCGAACAGCCAACCAACAGTAACAGCGACATAATACATACCGCTTTTACTGTTAACCGTGTTGATTCAGGCATAAATAGGGTCATGAGCTTACTCTACATGTAAAAAAACCAGAGGAGCCACGCACCGAACAGTACGCGATAAACAACAAAAGGCTGCATCCCCATTTTTTTAATAATAACGAGGAAATAGTGAATACACAGGTACGCAATAACACCGGACAATAGCGTTCCGGCCGCCATGGATAGCCAATCGACTGACTGGGGCTGATGTAAAAGTTCAACGGCTTCTAACCCACCGGCTAATACGATTACCGGGATGGAAAGTAAAAAGGAGAACCGCGCAGCCCCTTCACGACTCATACCTACCAGAAGGGCGGCGGTGATGGTAATCCCTGAACGTGATGTGCCCGGAATGAGCGCCAACGCTTGGGCGCCGCCAATGATCAGCACATCTTTTAGCTGCATTTGGTATTCACTGCGGGTACCGCGTTTTTTCCAGTCGGCGTACCCCAGTAACAGGCCAAAGCCAATCAGGCTGAGCGCGATGATAACCGTGGAGCGCATATACACCGAGATAACATCACGAAGCAGAAAACCGATGATACACACAGGCAGCGTGGCAAGCGTGACCCAGATCGCGAGCTTGGCATCTTTATTGATCCCCCGGCCACGCAGCGCTGCCAGGCTGCTCGCTATCATTTGCCAAATTTCATGCCGGAAATAGACCACTACTGCGCTTAAACTGCCCAAGTGGAGCGCGACATCAAAAGCAAGCCCTTGGTCCTCCCAAGAGGTTAATACGGGTACTAAAATCAAGTGCGCCGAGCTTGAGACAGGTAAAAATTCCGTTATCCCTTGCACAGCGGCAAGTACCACTATTTGGAGCCACTCCATGGGTCATCCTATACATCAAAAGGGTGGTTGAATGACAATGGCGCATAAGGATACACCTCCATTAGGGGATTGTCCGCCATGGCTGCCATCGTTTTGTATTGCGTATTAGCCTGCTTAGAACAAAGGGCTTAAGAGATCATATTGCAGTGCGCTACAATAATGCTTTATTGAAAGCGCTCCCTTGTCAGGTATTCCATGACTCAGACCGTTGAAACGCCAGTGGTTCCCAACCACGAGCTAGATAATCAGGAAGCCAAGCGCGTCACCTATATCGGTGCCTGGTTGGATGGTGTGCTTAGTATTGTCAAAGTGGTGGTCGGTTTTTGGGTGGGCTCTGCCGCACTGATTGCCGATGGCATCCACTCGCTCTCCGACTTAATCACCGATGGTTTTGTACTGGCCGCCATTCATTACGGGCGTCAGGAGCCCGACAACGACCATCACTATGGTCACGGGCGCATCGAAACACTCACCACGCTGCTGTTGGGTAGCGTACTGATCTTTGTGGCAGGCGGTATTGCCTGGTCAAGCCTGGAGCGCTTGTTTAGCGGCACAGAAGTCACCGCGCCTGGCATCGTGGCGATTGTGATTACGTTTATTGCGCTGATCAGTAAAGAGTGGATTTTTCGCTACACCATGCGCGTCGCCAAGCGGGTAAAATCCAAGCTGTTGGAGGCTAACGCCTGGCACTCCCGTAGCGATGCCCTTTCTACTGCGGTGGTGCTGGTCGCACTGATTGGTGCTCAGTTTGGCTTGGGTTGGCTGGATGCCGTTGCCGCCATTGTGGTTGGCCTGCTGGTAGGCAAGGTTGGCTGGGATTTACTGTGGGAGTCTGCGCGGGAATTAGTCGATACCGCACTGCCTGAAGACACCCAGCGCCAAATGCACGACGTAGCCTGTAGCGTACCGGGCGTGGATAGCGTGCATGACCTTCGTACTCGCCAGTCGGCAGGCTGGGTAATGGTGGATTTGCATGTCGTGGTCGGGCCTAAAATCACCGTTTCAGAAGCCCATGAGATAGGTAATGAGGTCAGCCGCCGTTTACGTCATGAGTTTCCACTACTCACCGACGTTATTTTCCACGTTGACCCTGAAGACGACGCTGGAGAAGGGGACCCCAGCCGAATGCCTGGCCTGCCACTACGCCCGGAAGTTGAGGCCGCGCTTGATCAACGCTGGTATGCGCATCCGGTGTGGCGTACGTTAAACGAGCTTCAACTGCACTATCTGGATGACAAAGTGTCCGTATCGCTGATTATCGGCGATGCGGTACATCAGCCCCCGCAATGTTTGGCTAGCCAGCTCAAAGCGCTCGCCAGTGATATCGAGTGGCTTGGTCATGTGGAAGTCATGTTTATCACCCGAGCGGCCAGTAGCGCGATGCGCTAGCCGTTCGATAAACGCCAAATACTCAACCACCTGACGGGCCTTATGGTTTCAGTACGTAATGAATGCGCTTAACCTTACCTTGTTTGAAAGGCTCAACGCCGCCGCTGACACCCCTGCCTGGCTGGTCATGTTTGCTCATGGATGCGCCGTTGAATTGATGTGGCTATTACCTGCGCTACTGGTAGTCGGTTGGCTGCGCGGCAGTGAACAGCTCAAGCAGCCACTGCTGGAGGCGCTGATAGCGACGCTGCTGGCCTTAGCGATAAGTGGCATCATTGGGATGCTATGGCCGATGCCCCGGCCCTTTGCGGTACCGGCAGGCACCACGTTGATGGCCCATGCGCCAACCCCAGCCTTCCCCAGTAATCATCTAACGATCATTCTGACCATGGCCTTTAGCTTGATGCTGCACAGCTACACCCGACGTATCGGCGGCCTTCTTCTGCTCTTGGCCATTCCCGTCGGCTGGGCAAGAATTTTTTTGGGCGTCCACTTTCCCCAGGACATGGCAGGCGCTGCCCTTTTGTCAGCCGTTATGGCCGTGCTGGTGGGTTTCAACCGCGCCTGGCTAGTGCTACCGATTTATGAGCACGTCGCCAAGCGCCTTTATCACTGGCTGTTCGCGCCACTTATCCGCCGTGGCTGGGTGCAGCGTTAGCCGGCTGTACGCTACAAATGACTAGTCGCTATAAGCTAGTAAGAATTGCCGTTGCAATAGAGAAGTAAATCAATACCCCGGTGGCATCAATCAAGGTGGTGACCAGCGGCGCAGAGGCAGCTGCCGGGTCGACCTTGAAGCGCTCCAGTACAAACGGCAGGCACATGCCCAACAGGCTGCCAAACAGTACGATAGTGACCATACTGAGGGAGACGATAATAGCGACTTCGTTGCCTGCACGCAGTATCCCGATGGGAGCGACGGCGATGGCCATGGTCAGCCCCAGGGAGCCAGCTACCAACAGCTCACGGCCGAGCATTTTACTCCAGTCCTTAACGCCTACATCACCGGTTGCCATACCGCGAACCATCAGCGTTGCCGCCTGAGCGCCTGCGTTACCGCCACTACCAATCAACAAGGGCAGAAAGAATACCAGCGCCACTTGGGCGGCAATAATACCTTCAAAGTGAGCAATACCCGCGCCGGAAAACAGGTTGGCAAAGACCAGTACTACCAGCCACGTCACCCGTTTACGGTACAGGCTCCACAGCGATACACGGCTAACGCCATCTTCCAACTGGCCAATCGACATCCCCTTGTGGATATCTTCGGTGGCTTCCGACTCCGCCACGTCCATCGCATCATCGTGAGTAACGATACCCACCATACGATTGTCGGCATCAATCACCGGCAGTGCCAGAAGATCATAACGAGCCACGATACGAGCCACTTCTTCCTGCGCTTCGTCCACAGCGGTGCTGATCACATCCTTGATCATGATGTCATCAACCAACGCGCCGGGCCTGGCAATCATCAACTGACGCAGGGACATCGTGCCAATCAGCCTACCATCGTTGTCCAGGATATAGAGCTGATAGACCGTCTCGGCATCTGGAGCGGTCTGGCGTACGCGCATCATCGCCTGAGACACCGTCATGCCACTGGCTATCGCTACATAGTCAGAGGTCATAATGGCGCCTGCAGTACCTTCTTCGTAGCCTGCCAGCCGCTTGAGATCTTCCCGCTCCTGATGTGCCATGCGCCTTAGCAGCGCTTCTCGGCGATCTTCATCCAGAAGATTGAACAGATCCACCCGCTCGTCAGAGCCCATCTCTTCCAACAGCTTAAGTACCTGGGTGTCCTTTAGCTCACCCACGACTTCCAGCTGGCTTTCACCTGGCAGGTAGCCAAGCACATTAGCGGCGCGTTCTGTAGAAAGTATATCGAGCACTGAAAGCGCTGCGGACAGCTCTTCGTCCTCCTCGATAAGCTCTTCAAGCACCTCACCAATATCTGCCGAACGAATTTCGGCCAAGCGTTCGGATAATAGCTCTTTTTTCGGTTCCTCTTTGACCAGCTCGTCCAGCAGCTCGGTTTTTAATTCCTGCAAGATTTCATCGTTCAATGACATCGCGTTCTCCTTCTCTGCAGACGAGTCAGTGCTGACAAGCATTATGCTACTAAATGCTTATGACAAGTGTACCAGACAAAAAAAACGCCCCTTAAACCCTAACGGGTTCAAGGGGCGTTTTATTCACGCTTACCGCGTAGTGTTAGCCTTTACCCGCCTTTTTGCGCAGCTGCTGGATCGTACGCAGCTGTGCAACGGCTTCGGCAAGTTCAGCGGAGGCACGGGTATAATCCAGCTCCGATGACTTCTCATTAAAGGCTTTCAGCGCTTCCTGACGCGCTTCTTCGGCAGCGGCCTCATTGAGGTCGCTGGCACGTGCTGCGGCGTCTGCCAGAATCGTAACGACATCCGGCTGAACTTCCATAAAGCCACCCGAGACAAAGAAGTTCTCTTCCTTGCCATTGTCGTGAATGACACGAATCGGGCCCGGCTGAAGCTCTGTCAGTAACGGGGCGTGACCTGGCAAAATACCCAGGTCACCCATCATCCCGGAAGCGACTACCTGCTCAACACTGCCTGAGAAGATAGATGCTTCTGCGCTGACGATATTGCAAATGAAGCTATTCGCCATAGCGAATCCCCCTAATGGACGGGATTACTTCTTCATCTGGTTGGCTTTTTCGACCGCTTCGTCGATGGAGCCAACCATGTAGAAGGCCTGTTCCGGCATATCGTCATACTCGCCATCGAGGATGCCCTGGAAGCCACGGATAGTATCTTTCAGAGAAACATACTTACCGGGTGAGCCAGTGAATACCTCAGCAACGAAGAACGGCTGCGACAAGAAACGCTGAATTTTACGCGCCCGAGAAACGGCCAGCTTGTCTTCATCAGACAGCTCATCCATACCCAGAATGGCGATAATATCCTTCAGTTCCTTGTAACGCTGCAGAACGTTCTGCACGCCACGAGCAACCGCATAATGCTCATCACCTACCACCAGCGGATCCAACTGACGCGACGTAGAGTCCAACGGGTCAATGGCCGGGTAGATACCTAGCTCAGCAATGGAGCGGGCCAGTACAACGGTCGCGTCCAAGTGTGAGAAGGTGGTTGCCGGAGACGGATCGGTCAAGTCATCCGCCGGTACGTATACCGCTTGTACGGAGGTGATTGAGCCCGATTTCGTCGAGGTGATACGTTCCTGCAGAACGCCCATCTCTTCGGCTAGCGTCGGCTGATAACCTACCGCAGACGGCATACGGCCAAGCAGTGCAGATACTTCTGTACCGGCCAGGGTGTAACGGTAAATGTTATCGACGAACAGTAGAACGTCGCGGCCTTCATCACGGAATTTTTCAGCGATGGTCAGACCGGTCAGCGCGACGCGCAAACGGTTACCGGGCGGCTCGTTCATCTGGCCGTAAACCAGCGATACCTTATCGATAACGTTGGATTCGGTCATTTCGTGATAGAAGTCGTTACCCTCACGCGTACGCTCACCCACACCGGCGAATACAGAGTAGCCGCTGTGCTCGGTGGCGATGTTGCGGATAAGCTCCATCATGTTAACGGTTTTACCAACACCCGCACCGCCGAACAAGCCAACCTTACCACCCTTGGCAAACGGGCAGACCAGGTCGATAACCTTGATACCGGTTTCCAGCAGCTCGTTAGAGGCTGCCTGGTCGGCATAGCTGGGTGCTTTACGGTGGATCGGCATACGCTCTTGCTCACCGATATCACCCGCTTCATCAATCGGCTCGCCGAGTACGTTCATGATACGACCCAGCGTTTCCTTACCTACCGGTACGGAAATCGCGGCACCTGTGTTGGCTACGTCCAAGCCACGCTTTAAGCCCTCAGTGGAGCCCATGGCAATGGTGCGTACCACGCCGTCGCCCAGCTGCTGCTGGACTTCGAGGACAGTCTCTTTGTCAGAGACCTTCAGCGCGTCGTAGACCTTGGGCACAGAGTCCCGCGGAAACTCTACGTCAATCACCGCGCCGATGATTTGTACGATACGTCCGCTCATCTTGGTTCCTCTCAAAAACCTGCAAATGAAACCTGTCTGCCAGGAGCTGCTTTATTGGGCAGCTCCCTAGGCGTTATACGGCTGAAGCGCCGCCGACGATCTCAGAAATTTCCTGGGTGATGGCGGCCTGACGGGCCTTGTTGTAAACCATCTCCAGATCGTCGATCAGGTTGCCCGCGTTATCAGTGGCACTCTTCATAGCGATCATTCGGGCGGCCTGTTCGCACGCACCGTTTTCGACTACCGCCTGATACACCTGCGATTCGATGAATCGAACCAACAGGCTGTCTAGCAACGCCTTGGCATCCGGTTCATACAGGTAGTCCCAGCTTTCGGGACGGGCGTTTTCTTCGTCATGTTTAGCGTCTTCGCCCATATCAGGCGACAGAGGAAGAAGCTGACGCACAACCGGCCGTTGCGTCATGGTGTTAACAAATTCGTTATACACCACGTACAGGCGGTCAAGACGTCCTTCATCGTACGCTTCGAGCATGACCTTGATACTACCGATCAGACCCTCGACCGTGGGTGCTTCGCCTAATCCGCTCTTGGCGGCAATCAAGTTGCCGCCATAGTTACGGAAGAAAGCACTGCCTTTCGCGCCAAGGGCACAGAAGTCCAGCTCAGCGCCTTCCTGACTCCAGACGCGGGCATCTTTCACCACGGCCTTGAACAGGTTGACGTTTAAGCCGCCGCACAAACCGCGGTCGGTAGACACCACAATGTAGCCTACGCGATTTACCTCGTTACGCTCGATCATGTAATCGTGGCGATATTCGGGGTTAGCGTCAGCAATGTGGCCTACGACGTTGCGAATCTGCTTGGCATACGGCTGGCCAGCCTTCATCAGATCTTGTGCTTTACGCATTTTCGACGCAGCTACCATTTCCATGGCACTGGTGATCTTCTGCGTATTTTTGATGCTCCCGATCTGGGTGCGTATCTCTTTTGCAGCTGCCATAGCGATCTACCTTTCGTTCGTGACTCTCAGAAAGTAGGCAAGCCCGCCCGCAGGCGGGCCGGACATTACCAGCTCTGAGTCGCCTTGAACTTCTCGAGACCCGACTTCAAGCCGTCTTGAATCTCGCCGTTGTAGTCGCCGGTCTGGTTGATTTTGTCGAGCAGGTCGCCGTGCTCAGACTTCATGTAATCGTGCAGCGCACGTTCGAAGTCCAACACTTTATCGACGCTCACATCATCCATGTGACCTTCGTTAGCGGCGTAGAGAGACAGCGCCATTTCTGCAACCGACATCGGCGAATACTGTTTCTGCTTCATCAGTTCAGTAACGCGCTGACCGTGCTCAAGCTGCTTGCGGGTCGCTTCGTCAAGGTCAGAAGCGAACTGCGAGAACGCAGCCAGTTCACGGTACTGAGCCAAGGCCAGACGAACACCACCACCTAACTTTTTGATGATCTTGGTCTGGGCAGCACCGCCCACGCGCGATACGGACAAACCTGCGTTAATCGACGGACGAATACCGGAGTTAAACAGGTTGGTTTCCAGGAAGATCTGACCGTCGGTGATCGAGATCACGTTGGTCGGAACGAACGCAGAAACGTCGCCACCCTGGGTTTCGATGATCGGCAGTGCGGTCAAGGAACCGGTTTTGCCCTTCACTTCACCGTTGGTGAACTTCTCAACGTAGTCGACGTTGACACGTGCCGCACGCTCAAGCAGACGCGAGTGGAGATAGAACACGTCACCGGGGTAGGCTTCACGGCCTGGCGGACGACGCAGCAGCAGGGATACTTGACGGTACGCCACTGCCTGCTTGGAAAGATCGTCATAAACGATCATCGCGTCTTCGCCACGGTCACGGAAGTACTCACCCATGGTGCAACCGGAATACGCGGAGAGGAACTGCATCGGAGCCGGATCGGCAGCGCCCGCAGCGACGACGATGGTATGTTCCATCGCGCCATGCTCTTCGAGTTTGCGCACAACGTTGGCGATGGTCGACTGTTTCTGACCAATGGCAACGTAGACACAGGTAACGCCTTTGCCTTTCTGGTTGATGATCGCATCAATGGCAATGGCAGATTTACCGATCTGACGGTCGCCGATAATCAGCTCACGCTGACCACGACCGATCGGTACCATGGCATCGATGGATTTCAAGCCGGTTTGAATCGGCTCATCAACCGACTGACGGGTAATAACGCCAGGCGCTACTTTTTCTACCGCGTCGGTCATTTTAGCGTTGATATCGCCTTTGCCGTCGATGGGGTTACCCAACGCATCAACAACACGGCCAATCAGCTCAGGGCCTACCGGTACTTCAAGAATACGACCGGTGCATTTCGCGGTCATGCCTTCTTCAAGCAGCAGGTAGTCGCCCAGGACAACGGCACCTACGGAGTCGCGCTCCAGGTTAAGTACCATGCCAAAAACGCTGTTAGGAAATTCAATCATTTCACCAAACATAGCGTCTTCGAGGCCGTGAATTTTCACGATACCGTCGGAAACACCTACGATGGTGCCCTGATTACGAGCTTCAGATGCGACGTCAAGCTTCTCAATTCGCTGCTTGATGATGTCGCTGATCTCGGAAGGATTCAATTGCTGCATGCCATGTCCCTCAGACTCAAGCGGTTAGCGCTTCGGAAAGGCGGTTCAGTCGACCACGTACCGACCCGTCAATGACGGTATCGCCAGCACGCAGGATGACACCACCGATGAGCGACTTATCTACCTGAGTAGTAATGGAGATTTCGCGATTCAGACGTTTCTTGAGCGCGTTGGATAGCTTGGTCTTTTGTGCGGCTGTCAGCTTATACGCTGACGTTACCATTACCTCTATACGCTGCTCGTGTTCAGCGCGCAGGCGCTCAAACTGTTCAGCGATAAAAGGCAGCACCATTAAACGGTCATGGTCAGCCACAGCCTCCAAAAAGCGAGACAGTGCATCACCCAGCGTTTCTGGAAGCATTTCAACCAGAAGGGCAACTTTCTTTGCATTCTCGATTTTGGGGCTATCCAGCAGACGTCGAGCGTCGCTATCGGCCACAACAGTGCCTAAAAAACCCAGCGCCTGTGACCAGCTATCAAGCACATCATTATCACGCGCGTGTTCAAACGCCGCCTTTGCGTAAGGACGAGCGACGGTAAGTAATTCCGCCATAATTCACCTCCTTACAGTTCGGCAGCCAGCTTATCAAGCAGCTCGCGATGCGCATTTTCATCGACAGAAGCTTCCAATACACGCTCAGCGCCGATGATGGCCAGATGAGACACCTGGGCACGTAACTCTTCTTTCGCGCGATTTACTTCAAGCTCGATTTCAGAACGTGCGCCCGTCATGAGACGTTCACCTTCTGCGCGGGCCTGCTCGCGAGCTTCTTCGATCATCTGAGCAGAGCGCTTATTAGCTTGCTCAAGGATCTGTGAAGCTTGTTCCTTACTCTCACGCAGCGTCTGTTCTGCCCGCTCTTGAGCTAGCTCAAGATCACGAGTAGCACGGCTGGCTGCATCCAAGCCATCAGCAATTTTTTTCTGACGCTCGTTAAGCGCGTTGCTGATCGGAGGCCACACGTACTTTATGCAAAACCAGACAAAGATCGCGAAGGCGATCGTCTGCCCGATAAGCGTCATGTTGATATTCACAGGGATGTACCTCTGACAAGTTCGTGGCGACCGGAGTGAAACAAAACCGAGCGGCTAACCGCCCGGTAAAGCAATCATTAACCGGCAACAACGAAGATCAGGTACATCGCAATACCAACACCGATCATCGGTACAGCGTCCAACAGACCTGCCATGATGAAGGTTTTGGTTTGCAGTTGGTCACCCAGCTCCGGCTGACGTGCAGTAGACTCAAGCAGTTTGCCGCCCAGAATAGCGAAGCCAATACCAGTAGCCAATGCGCCTAGACCGATGATGATGGCAGCAGAAAGATAAACCATTTCCATGATGTTGCTCCTGAGTTTAAGTTTTGGTTAAGGGTTGTGGGTTAATGAAAGCGTTAGCTTTGCTTGGTTAGTGGTGTTCGTGCGCCGCGCTCAAATAAACGATGGTGAGCGTGGTAAAGATAAAGGCCTGTAGCGTGACGACCAGGATATGGAAAATTGCCCATGGCACGTCCAGTACCCAAATGGCCCAAAACGGCAGCATGGCAATCAAAATGAAGATCACTTCACCGGCAAACATGTTACCGAAAAGACGCATGGCCAGACTGAACGGCTTGACCAGTAGCGATACAATTTCCAGCACCAGGTTGAAAGGAATCAGTGCCCAGTGATTAAACGGGGTCAGGGAGAGCTCTTTGACAAAACCGCCAACGCCTTTCACTTTGAAGTTGTAGTACAAAATCAGGCCAAATACGCCCAACGCCATGCCTAGCGTGGCATTTACGTCGGTGGTAGGTACAATTTTCATGTACTCCACACCGAGCTTGCTAAACAGTACCGGGAAGTAGTCAACCGGAATAATCTTGAGGCTATTCATCAGCAGTATCCAGATGAATAGCGTAATGGCCAGCGGTACGATATGAGGGTTGCGTCCATGGAACGTTGAGCGCGTCAGGTTATCGATAAACTCGACCACCATTTCAACCGCGTTTTGCAGACCGCCTGGCACGCCAGTGGTCGCCGCTTTTCCCGCCTTACGGAATACCCAGAGAAACAGTACCCCCATAGCGATTGACCAGCCCATGGTATCCAGATGGATCGCCCAGAAGCCCATTTCGCTCGCTTCTTGAGCGGAATGCGCCAGCGACCAACCATTCACCGGGTGATGCCCAAAGGTCAGGTTCTGCAAGTGGTGCTGGATATAATAAGTCGTCGAGACTTCGTTTCCTGCGGCCATAGAGATATCACCTCAATCAAGTGTGCGATGTCTGCGCATAAACAACGGCGTTAGCCCATGCATCAGAACAATCGCCACATAAGCACTAAAAAAGAAAGCGGGGTTTGAGGGGGGCACTACAACGAACACTGCGCTAAACAGTGCCACCGTCAAACCAAACTTGCCTGCTTCGGCACGAAACAAATGAACAGCGCTACGCGATGTTCGCTTACTGTGCAATATACCCATTCGCTGTATAAAAAAAGCATGGGGTAGCAAGGCCACCAGCGCACCTGTTACCACGGAGAAAACGCCCGGCATGCGCGCTACAGGGTAGACCATCAACATACCGACTACCGTCACGATTAGCTGTGCGGTAAAAAGCCGGATGACATACGCCTTCCTGCGCTGGGTTTCAACACGTTCTACCATTGCCCAGCACCCTGCCAGCGAATGGTTGCTTAGGCTGTTGATAAGCAACCTGCACAAATCTTGCGCGATTATAGGGAAGCGCTATCACACCTTCAACCAAAGTTGCTCGTATTTAACGTGTTTAGGAGACAACTTGCGACCAAAGGGTGAAAATTAGCTACTTTTTAACGTTTTCTTAATAAGCCTGCTATTTAATTAATAAGCAGCCTATTTAATATGCGCCAGTATTCCGTCGAGTTCATCAAGGCTTGTATAGCGGATGGTCACTTTGCCTTTCCCCCGGTTGCCATGGTCAATTGAAACGGGGGCACCAAGCAGTTCGCCTAGCTGCGTCTCCAGACGCGAGACATCCGCTGTTTTACTTGGCTGGCTCGGCGTTTTTTCAACGCTTTGGCTGGCCTGTACCTTTTTAACCAACGCTTCGGTGGACCGCACGGTGAGATCGTTATTCACCACTTCATGAGCCACTTGGCGCTGCTGAACGCTGTTAAGTGATAGCAACGCACGCGCATGGCCCATATCAAGGTCACCTCGCTCTAGCAGCGTTTGGACTTCAGGGTCCAGTGCCAGCAAGCGCAGTAAGTTGGCGACCTGAGTGCGGGATTTACCGACCGCGTCAGCAATCTGCTGCTGGGTTAATTCAAACTCATCACCCAGCCGTTTAAGCGCCATCGCTTCTTCGATGGCATTGAGGTTTTCACGCTGAATATTTTCAATCAGCGCCAGTGCCAAGGCAACTTCGTCGCTTACCTCACGAATAACCGCGGGGATAACGTCAAGCTCGGCCAGCTGCGCTGCACGCCAGCGCCGCTCACCAGCAATAATTTCATAGCGATCTTCGCCAATAGGGCGTACCACAATAGGCTGCATTACGCCCTGGGCACGAATAGAATCGGCAAGTTCTTCAAGCGCTTCTGGCTGAATATCACGCCGCGGCTGATACTTGCCACGGGTTAACTGACCAAGCGGAAGGCGCTCCAAACGCTCAGAAGCCGCATCCGAGGCCACCATCGCGGATGACGCCTCATCATGAGCTTCCAATGAAGAGCTACCAGTAAGTTCCAGGCTGTCACGGCGACGAGCGCCCGCACCAATTAGGGCATCCAGGCCACGTCCTAGCGCGCGTTTACGCGTCATTCGCTTTCCCTCGTACTAATCAATACGTTATAGCGATAACCGACGAATCATCTCTTTTGCCAGTACGCGGTACGCCTGGCTGCCGCGTGAAAAGCGGGCATATTGCGTCACGGGTATTCCGTGGCTTGGCGCTTCAGCCACTTTGACGTTGCGCGGGATCGTCGTCTTGATCAGCGCATCGCCAAAGAAGTCTCGCAGTTGCTTGTCCACTTCCCGCGTTAGGCTGGTGCGCTTGTCGTACATGGTGCGCAGAATACCCGCAATCGCCAAATCAGGATTAACGCTTTGCTTGATCTGTTCAACAGTATCCAACAGCGCCGACAGTCCTTCCAGCGCGTAAAACTCGCACTGCAGCGGAATAAGCACGCTATCCGCTGCCGTCAGCGCATTAACGGTCAGCATATTGAGTGAAGGTGGGCAGTCAATCAGCACCACATCGTACTTCTCAGCAACCGAGCCAAGCGCCGTGGTCAGGCAGCTTTCGCGCTTATCAAGATCCAGCAATTCGACTTCCGCTGCGGTCAAGTCACCGTTACCGGGGAGAACATCATAGTTGACCGGCAGGTCGCGTACGATGGTATCGGCGGCGGTGGCATCGCCGAGCAGTACATCCAGGACGCTTTTATCGAGTTCGTGTTTATCAATACCACTGCCCATGCTGGCGTGCCCTTGAGGATCAAGGTCCACCAGCAGCACTCGACGATCAAGAGCAGCAAGGCTAGCCGCCAGGTTAACGGCTGAGGTGGTCTTGCCCACGCCGCCTTTTTGATTGGTCAGGGCAATGATCTGGCTCACTTACTCAACTCCTTCCTGGGGTTCAGAATCAACGTTCAGAATCAATAGCTGTCGCTCGGCCGTATCGAAGGGTACGTTTAGCAGGTGACGTGTTTGCAATCGAATACCGCTGGGCAGTTCACGCAACTCATCGTCAGCGCCAGGGCCTTTCATGGCCAACCACTGTCCGTTCGCTGTGGGTAGTTCACGCGTTAGGGTGACAAAGTCCACCAGGCTTGCGAACGCGCGTGAAATTACCTGATCAAACGGCTGGTCACTAAACGTCTCCACCCGCGCCTGGCTTGCAACCACGTTTTTTAGCCCAAGCTCCATGATAGCCTGGCGCTGAAAACGGACTTTTTTACCATTACTATCCAAAAGCGTAACGGACAGCGCCGGATCAAGGATGGCCAGCACGATACCTGGCAGACCTGGCCCCGCACCCACATCCAGCAATCTAGGGCCATGCACATAAGGCGCGACAGCCGCACTATCCAGTATGTGACGTGCCACCATATCATCAATATCGCGAACTGCCGTGAGGTTATAAGCCTTGTTCCACTTGTGCAATAGGGCGACAAACCCAAGCAACTGTTCACGCTGGCTTGCCGTTACCGTTAAACCGAGCTGCGCTAATCCATTATCCAGTCGTGCAGCGACACTCGCAGGCAAGCTACTCACCAATACAGTTAAACCGCTCATCCGTTAGCCACCTCGGGCGAGGCGATCAGACGACGCTTTTTAAGATGCACCAGCAAAATAGACACTGCGGCCGGTGTTACGCCTGAAATACGCGCCGCTTGGGCCAGTGTTTCAGGCCGTACGTTGGTCAGCTTCTGGCGAATCTCATTGGAGAGCCCTTCCACCCGCTGGTAATCCAGGTCGGCGGGAAGTGGCATTGCTTCATGGCGCTTAAGCTTATCAATTTCATACTGTTGACGTTCGATATAGCCTTCGTACTTCGACTGGATCTGTACCTGTTCGGCAACGGCTTCATCATTGATAACGCCGCTTTCCAGCCCCGGCAGTTCAGCAAGGTCCGCATAATTTAGCTCCGGGCGCTTGAGCAGATCGCTCAACCGATACTCGCGGGAGAGCGGTTTGCCGGTTTTTTCAGCAATTTTTGCCGCAGCCGGGCTGCTTGGCTGAATCCATACACTGGCTAAACGCGCGGTCTCCAGCGCAATGGCTTCGCGCTTTTTACTAAATGCTTCCCAGCGCTGATCATTCACCAGGCCTAACTCACGGCCTTTTTCAGTCAGTCGCAAGTCGGCGTTATCTTCACGCAGCAATAACCGGTATTCCGCCCTGGAGGTAAACATACGGTAAGGCTCTTTGGTGCCCATTGTGATCAGGTCGTCCACCAGCACGCCAAGATAGGCCTCATCACGACGTGGGTACCAGGCATCCTGCTGCATGGCACGCCGCGCGGCGTTGAGCCCGGCCAACAGGCCTTGGGCCCCGGCTTCCTCGTAACCTGTTGTGCCATTGATCTGCCCGGCAAAAAACAGGTTGTGGATAAATTTGGTTTCCAGTGAGTGTTTTAAATCCCGCGGATCGAAGAAATCATACTCAATGGCATAGCCTGGCCGCGTGATATGCGCGTTCTCCAGACCTTTAATCGAGCGCACTACCTGCAGTTGCACATCAAAGGGCAGCGAGGTCGAGATACCGTTGGGATATAGCTCATGGGTATCCAGGCCTTCCGGCTCAATAAAGACCTGATGGCTCGATTTATCGGCAAAGCGATGAACCTTGTCTTCAATTGATGGGCAGTAGCGCGGACCCACGCCTTCGATCACGCCGGAGTACATCGGTGAACGATCAAGATTCGCCAAAATCAGCTCATGCGTGCGCTCATTGGTGTGCGCAATATGACAGCTGACTTGCTGAGGGTGCATACCCCGCGAACCAAGGTAGGACATGACCGGTGTTGGCGTATCGCCAGGCTGTTCTTCAAGCTGGGTGAAATCCACGCTTTTAGCATCAATGCGCGGTGGCGTGCCGGTTTTGAGCCGGTCAACCCGAAACGGCAGGGCACGCAGACGCTCAGCCAAGGCATTCGAGGGTGGATCACCTGCTCGACCGCCGCGACTTTGATCCAGGCCGATGTGAATCACACCACCTAAAAACGTACCCGTCGACAGCACAACGGACTCGGCATAAAAACGAATACCAGTCTCCGTTACGACGCCACGAACCGTATCGTTATCCACAATCAGATCGCCAGCTGCCTGCTGGAAAATCGTTAAATTTGGCTGGTTTTCCAGCATGCCGCGGATCGCTGCTTTGTAGCGAACGCGGTCTGCTTGAGCACGTGTGGCACGTACTGCCGGCCCTTTTCGAGCGTTTAACACCCGGAACTGGATGCCGCCTAAATCCGTGGCAAGCCCCATCGCCCCGCCTAGCGCATCGATCTCTTTCACCAGATGGCTTTTGCCAATGCCGCCAATGGCAGGGTTGCACGACATCTGACCCAAGGTCTCGATGTTGTGCGTGAGCAGTAGGGTCTGACAGCCCATACGAGCAGAGGCCAGTGCGGCTTCAGTTCCCGCATGGCCACCGCCGATGACAATCACGTCAAAGCGGTCGGGGTAATTCAAGAGACACCTCGTCTTGTGCCAGTTGGCACGAATGATGTGGCCGTTTCGTCAGTTTCAGACGTGTCGGCGTAGTTAAACAAGCCCGCCAGTATAAACCCCCTGTGGGTAACCGTCAGGTTTTTCCACACCTCGTCTGCTCAGTTACTCTCTATTAATAACAATATATAAATAAAATAAGAGAAGTTCTGTTAATGCTGTAATTATTAGTGTGGACAGTTTCTGTGTATAACTCTATTAAGTTTATAAAATTCAAATGCTTAAAATGTTGACCTTTACGTGGTTAAGCAGCGTATTAGCTGCGTAGAAACGGTGTAGGCCCTGTGGATGGAACCGCTACTTACCCACAGCGCTATAAAAACACGGCTTATCCACCTACTCATACCGACGTTGTTACCGCAGCTGTGAACACATCTAAAAAGCATTGCGTGTCCACCTTAAAGGCGCTCCTCATGGGCGCTGTGGCATGTTGTAGCGTTTTAAAATAAAAAAATTATCCACAGGGCACAAAAATGGCCTGTCGCAAGGACAGGCCATAAAAAATGCGTTAAAGCGGGTATTTTTTGCCGGTATTCGTGCTTAAGGTGAGTGCTAAAGATTAGTGTTTAAGCACCCGGGCAAGAAACGATTGAGTGCGTTCATGCTGAGGCGAATCGAAGAGCTGTTGTGGCGCTCCTTGCTCAGCAATAACCCCTTTATGGATAAAAATCACGCGATCGGCTACTTCACGGGCAAAGCCCATTTCATGCGTGACAATCACCATGGTCATGCCCTCTTTCGCCAGCTCACGCATGGCGTCCAGCACTTCACCAATCATTTCGGGATCAAGCGCTGAGGTAGGCTCATCAAACAGCATAAGCCGAGGCTCCATGGCCAAGGCACGGGCGAGGGCAACACGCTGCTGCTGACCACCTGAGAGCTGACTGGGGTACTTATCGGCCTGGTCGGCAATTCCGACCCTATCCAGCAGGCGTTTTGCGGTTGCCACTGCATCGTCGCGGTTCCAGCCACGCACCTTCATGGGGGCCAAGGTGATGTTATCGATCACGCTAAGGTGGGGAAATAGATTGAACTGCTGAAACACCATACCGACTTCTGTACGGATGGTTTGTAGTGCCTTGCTGCTCTTGCCGTTAGGCGTTAGCGTATTGCCATCTACTTCCAGCATGCCCGACTGAAACTCTTCCAGCCCATTGATGCAGCGAATCAGCGTGGATTTACCTGACCCGCTTGCGCCAATAATGACGACGACTTCACCGGGGATAATTTCAAGGTCGATCTCATTGAGTACGTGCAGGTTGCCAAAATGTTTATTCAGCTTTTGCATACGCACAATGGAGGGCGTTGTGGGTGACACGGTATCGGTCATTGTACGTTTCCTTATCAGCCTGCGATGCCTCTACGCTCCAGCAGGCGCAGAAGAATAGAGAGGGTCCAGGTAATCGCTAAATACATCACCGCAACCATAAAGTAGACCTCCAGGGCGGTGAAGGTTGTCGCGATATAGATTTGCCCCTGGCGTACCAGCTCGCTGACCCCAATGACTGAAAATAGTGAGGTATCTTTAATGCTGATAATGGCCTGATTGCCAAGCGGAGGAATCATACGACGCAGCGCCTGGGGCCAAATCACATAGCGAAAGGCCTGAGCGCGCGAAAGCCCTAACGAGAGGGATGCTTCACGCTGGCCGCGCTCAATGGACTGCACGCCGCCCCGCACGATTTCAGAAATATACGCACCCGAGTTAACCGCAATAGCGGCAATGCCTGCGACCAGCGCATTGATAGGACTGCCCAGTAGCTGGGGCAGGCCGTAGAAAATAAACAGTACCTGCACGAGAATAGGCGTACCACGAAACACTTCTATGTAGCAAAGGGCCACCCAGCGTAGCCAGCGGATCGGACTAATACGCAGCAGGCCAAAGAAAATACCAATAAAAAAGCCGATTGCTAGACCGCCAAATGAAATCAGCAGCGTCCAGGGAATACCCGGCAGCAGGTAAGGGATCGACGCAAACGCGGCTGCCCAGTCGAAATGAAAGTCGAAATCCACGTCTTATCTCCAAAAAAACACGCGACGTATAACGTCACAGGGCCGGGAGGGTAGCCGCCCGGCCCTGTGATAAATTAGCTGTTAACTCTATAGCGCCGCTGGGTTACTCGCTGGTGGCTTCACCGAACCATTTTTTGTAGATTTCGTCGTAAGTGCCGTCTTCGCGCATGGCGGCTAAGGCTTCATTGGTGGGTTCTACCCATTCGCTGCCCTTATGGAACACAATGCCATACTGCTGGCCTTCATAAAGCGGCCCCACCACTTTGGTACGTCCTTCGCCACGGGTTTGGGAGAAGTAAGCAACGTTAGGAGCGTCATACAGCACGGCGTCTACGTTGCGGCCCAGCAGAGCCATGTACATGTCGGCGGTGCCTGGATAGGGCGTGATGTCAGCGCCTTCCCCCAGCTCTTGCTGGAGGAAGTCGTAGCTTGTCGAGCCGATCTTGGTACCGATGGTCAAGCCCTGGAGGTCTTCCAATGAAGAGATGTCTTCGTTGTTGGCACGAACGATAATCTGTAGACCGGAATCGTAGTAGGGGTCAGAGAAGTCAACGACCTGCGCACGCTCTTCGGTGATGGTCGTGCCTGCGATGGCAATTTCCTGACTGCCGGTTTGCACAGCGGGAATAATGCCCGAAAATTCCATGGTGGTGAGGTTGACCTCAAAACCGGCACGCTCGGCAACGGCGTTGATAATATCCATATCGAAACCGATCATCTCGCCGGTTTCTGAATCCATCATTTCAAAAGGAACAAAGCTTGGGTCGGTTGCGACATTAACAGAAGGCGTTTGGGCCATGGCGACAGAGGCGCCGCTTAAACCCAGAGCGATGGAGGAAGCGATAGCAGTTGTCGTTAGTATGGTTTTCATTGGTTTCCCCATGTTTTATAGCGCTGAAGCGGTGAAAAGAAGAGACGACGTTCTTTTCACACCGCGTTAGAGCAATTGTTGACCTTTTAACCTTGGCGAGAAACCACCAAGGCGTCAAGTCATGGGTACCAACGCTTTGCTAGCGTTATAAGCGCCTACACCATAAAAGAGGCGCCGCAGCCGCAGGTGGTGGTGGCATTGGGGTTTTGAATGCGAAAGCGTGCGCCAGCGAGGCCTTCTTCGTAATCCACCGTCGATCCAACCAGATACTGGTAGGAGAGAGGGTCGACCACCAGGGTCGCCGTGCCAAATTCAATGAGCGTATCGTCTTCGGCGACCGTGTCGGCAAAATCGAAGCCGTACTGAAAACCTGAACAGCCACCGCCGGTGACATAGACGCGCAGTTTTAGCGCAGGGTTATTTTCTTCATCCATTAGGGCACGGATACGTTTACGTGCGCTATCGGACAGCATTAAAGGGGTTGGAACAAAAGCTTCTGCACCGCTCATGGGTACCTCCCGCGAGCTTTAAGAACGAATAATCAGCATTGGAAGATGATTATGGATAATTCCCAGCAAAAGGGTCAACTATTGCCGGGATTTTGTACGTGGCTTATGGCATCAAGGCAGGAGCGGTCAAGCCCATGCTCTCCTCGAACCCAAACATCAGATTGAGGTTTTGAATGGCTTGGCCCGAGGCGCCTTTCACCAGGTTATCAATGACCGATAACACGACGACTGTATTGCTGTTCTCTGGGCGATGCACGGCCAGGCGGCAGGTGTTGGTGCCTTTAACGCTGCGCGTTTCAGGATGGCTACCCGCAGGCATCACATCAACAAAGGGTTCGCTTGCATAACGTTTTTCAAACAGCGCCTGAAGGTCATCCACCGAGGTGGTGAGCTGACTATAGAGCGTGGCGTGAATGCCCCGTATCATCGGTGTTAAATGAGGAACGAAGGTCAGCCCCACCGGGTGCGCCTGCATATCACCAAGGCCCTGGCGGATTTCGGGCAAATGACGATGCCCTGAGGCGCCGTAAGCTTTGAAGGACTCACTGGCTTCTGCCAGTAGTGAAGGCACCTTGGCCCCTCGGCCTGCCCCCGTCACACCCGACTTGCAGTCGGCAATCAGCTGTTGAGGATCAACCAGCCCGGCTTCCAGCAGCGGCAGGTAGCCTAGCTGCACAGCGGTTGGATAGCAGCCTGGCACGGCCACCAGACGCGCCGTTTTGATTTTTTCGCGGTGCATCTCGGGCAGGCCATAGACCGCTTCTTCAAGTAGCGAAGGCGCACCATGAGGTTGGCCGTACCACTGGCTCCATACCTTGACATCACGCAGGCGGAAGTCAGCCGACAGGTCGATAATGCGGGTGCCTTTGTCCAAAAGCTCGCCAGCCAAAGCGTGGGCAACACCGTGGGGAGTGGCGAAAAATACCGCATCCATATCGCCCAACTGCTTTGCATCGGGCTCACTGAACGTCAATGTGTCGTAGTGGCCGCGCAGGTTGGGATACATATCGCATACCTTTACGCCGGCTTCCGAGCGCGAGGTAATGGCTTCAACGCTGACATGGGGATGCTGGGCGAGTAACCGCAGTAGCTCAACGCCGGTATAACCGGTACCGCCGACAATTCCGACCTTAATCACAAACGACTCCTTACACGTTGCACATTCGAGACAGGGTAATAATTAACAGCCTAAACAGATTGGCGCAGGCTGTCGAAGCGTATCGGGCTATGATACACAAGAGAACTACACTACATGCGTAAAGGAAGGTCGTCGTGGCGCGTTTTTCCCGATCAGATTTCACCCTCGAGGGGTTTCGACGCCAGTTGGCCCATGTTGATGCGCTGCCTCAGCTGTGCGTATTGGGGTTAGTGTCGGGGATCATTACGGGGGCGGCGATGGTCGCCTTCCGGCTACTGCTCGAAGCGGGGGCGGTGTTTTATATGCCGGATGGAAACCCGGAAGGATTTGAAGGACTGCCTCCGTGGCTGCGCTCACTGCTGCCTATTATTGCCGTTAGCGTGCTGGGGCTGCTGCTTTATCGGCAAAAAGCCGCTGCCCAAAAGATGGGAGTAGGGCACGTTATTGAGCGCCTCTCTTATCACCAGGGCCGCTTCCCAATGCGAAACTGGCTGAATCAATGGTGGGTGGGGGTGGTGTCGGTTCTTGGTGGGCTCTCTGCTGGGAGGGAAGGCCCGGCTATTCATTTAGGCGCTGCCGCGTCAAGCGGGTTGGGAGTCAAGCTTCGGTTACCCAATAACAGCCTGCGCGTTTTGGTTGCCTGTGGGACGGCGGCGGGGATTTCTGCGTCGTTCAATACACCGGTTGCCGGGGTTATCTTCGCCATGGAAGTCGTCATGATGGAGTATACCCTGATGAGCTTTATGCCGGTGATTTTAGCCTCTACGATGGCGGCGCTCATTGCGCAGATGGTGTATGGCAATGAGCCGGCTTTTCGTATCCCCGAGGTCGTGCTGGGCTCGCTCATGAATTTACCGTGGGTCATCGTACTCGGCTTTGTGGTCGGGCTATTGGCGGGGCTATTTATTCATATTTCACGTAACAAACGCATGCAGGCATGGCCGTTGTGGCTTCGTTTGGCTTGTGTGGGGGTGGCGACCGGGGTGGTGGCATGGTGGTTTCCGCAGGTTCAGGGAATTGGCTACGATAGTGTGGCGGCGGCGCTTAATAATCAATTGGACATTAACGTGTTGCTGGCGCTGATGATTGCCAAGCTTTTGATTACCGCCCTGACCGTATCAGGTAGCGTACCCATCGGGATTATTGGCCCCACGCTGGTGATTGGTGCTGCGACAGGCGCGCTGGGCGGTATTTTGGGTGGCTGGCTATGGCCTGATAAAGCGTCAGACCCAGGCATTTACGCCATGTTAGGCATGGCGGCCATGATGGGGGCGGTGCTGCAAGCGCCGCTTGCGGCGTTAATGGCGCTGTTGGAGCTTACTCATACGCCGCATGTCATGTTGCCGGGTATGTTGGTGGTGGTGGTTGCCTGCCTGACGTCTCGCCAGCTTACCGGCTGCGAAGGATTTTTTATTAGTTCCGTACGTTATGGGCTGCACCCGCTTCAACAGCCGTTAATGCAGGCGCTTTCCCGCGTGTCGGTGCCTGCGGTGATGGAGCGAAGCCTGGTACGTACTGAGCGCAAGGTGACGTTTGAGCAGGCACGTAAACTACTGGAAACCAATCCTGTCTGGCTGATTATTGAGCGTTCAAATGAAGAAAAATCGGTACTGGCGTTAAAAGCGTCGGCGCTGGCGCGGTGGCTTTTGGAGCACGATGAAGCGCTTGATGGCGATGCTCCTCCCGATAATGAATCCGTCGATTTACTGGAAATTCCGGGCCAGCGCCTGGAACTTGCGCCGATTGGCCTACAGGCCACCCTGTCAGAGGCGTTTGTAAAGCTTCAAGACGATGCCTTGGGCGCGCTTTATGTAGTGCACGGTTATCGGCCAAAGCGGCAGCGAATTTCAGGTATCATCACCCGTGGTGCCATTGAACGTTATTATTACTATTCTGACCCCAATACCGACGCTGACCCAAATACCCGTACTGACCCGAAAGCGAATGATTCGCCCGTATAAGGAGAGACAATGTATCTATGGTTGAAGGCCCTGCATTTAATGACCATGGTGACCTGGTTTGCCGCCCTGTTTTATTTGCCGCGGCTGTATGTGTATCACGCCATGGCACGAGATAAAGGCGACGATCAAGCTATCGCCTATTTCAAAACCATGGAGCGTAAGCTTTATCGCGGCATCATGACGCCTTCCATGATACTGGTGCTTATCTTTGGCGGGGCGATGCTGTATCTGGTGCCCGGCTGGTTCAGCCAAGGCTGGATGCACGTTAAACTCACCTTTGTGGTACTGCTGATCGCCTATCATCACGTCTGTCTGATTTATTTAAAACAGTTTGCCCAGGATCGCTGCACGAAAAGCCACACGTTCTTTCGCTGGTTCAACGAAGCGCCGGTGATTGCGCTAGTGGCGATTATTCTACTTGCCGTTGTGAAACCTTTTTGATGCGCCAACCTCTTTCACCGGTTGTTTTAGTACTGGCGGGCCATGACCCGACGGGCGGAGCGGGTTTAGTGGCAGATAGCGAAGCCATTGCCGCCTGTGGCGGTTGGGCAGTGACGATTCCCACCGCGTTAACGGTGCAAAACTGCCATAACGTGAGCCATGTCGTTCCGGCCGACCCCGCGTTGATGCGCCAAATGGCAGAGGCGCTTAGCGGGATGCAGGTTGCTGCGATCAAGCTGGGCCTGTTGGCAGATGAAGCAACGCTAAGAGCAGCCGAGCAGATTATTCGCCGTTTCCCAGGCATCCCGGTTGTGGCCGACCCAGTACTTAAAGCCGGTGGCGGTACTGAGTTATCCACACCCCAATTGCAACGCCTCTATGCGGCTCGCCTGCTACCGCTTGTGGATATCTTAACGCCCAACCGTTATGAGCTTAAGCAGCTCACTCCAGAGATTGACGGCCCCCTGGATGATACGGCGCGCGCCGTCGCACTTTTATCCCAGGGTTGCCAGGCTATTTTAGTAACCGCGACCGATGAGCCTGTTCCAGGTAACGAGCAGCAGGTTGTTAATACACTGCACTCGCCGGATACCACGCGCCAATGGCAGTGGCCACGTCTGCCGGAACGGTTTCACGGTTCAGGCTGCACCTTGGCATCTGCCATTGCGGCACGCCTTGCCGCCGGTGAGCGTTTGCCGACGGCCTGTGAACAGGCCCAGCACTTTACCTGGGAGAGTCTGTCTCATGGGTATCAGCCGCCTAGCGGGCAGTGTTTACCTAATCGCTTGCCACGGCCGGTTCGCTTTTGATTTTATTCGCGCTACGCCATTGATATTGAGGACGCCATGACCACATCTGCTGAACTGTTTGAGCTTGCTAGCCGCCATATTCCAGGTGGCGTAAATTCGCCGGTACGTGCGTTTAAAGGCCTGCACCGTCCGCCGGTATTTATGGAGCGCGCCCAGGGCGCTTATCTGTTTGATGTGGAAGGCAACCGCTACGTGGACTATGTAGGTTCCTGGGGCCCAATGATTACCGGTCATGCGGACCAGGATGTGTTGGCAGCGGTACGTGCTCGTTTGGACAACGGTCTCTCGTTTGGTACCCCGACCGCGGTGGAAACCACCATGGCAGACCTGATCTGCGAAATGATCCCCACCATGGAAATGGTGCGCATGACCAGCTCCGGTACGGAAGCCACCATGTCGGCGATCCGCTTGGCACGCGGCACCACCGGGCGCGACAAGATCGTTAAGTTTGAAGGTAACTATCACGGCCATTCAGATTCGTTGCTGGTAAAAGCGGGCTCTGGCGCGCTCACCCATGGCGAACCTAGCTCGCCAGGTGTTCCCGCGTCACTTGCCGAGCACACCATTACGCTCTCCTATAACGATATTGAAGGCGTTGAGGCGTGCTTTGCTGAAATCGGTGACCAGATTGCCTGCATTATTGTTGAACCTGTTGCAGGTAACATGAACTGTATTCCTCCCCAGCCGGGCTTTTTGGAAACGCTGCGCCGGGTGTGTAACGAGCATGAAAGCATTCTGATTTTCGATGAAGTCATGACCGGATTCCGCGTTGCGCTGGGCGGGGCTCAGGCGCATTACGGCATTACGCCTGATTTAACGTGCTTGGGTAAGATTGTTGGTGGTGGTATGCCAGTCGGTGCGTTTGGCGGTAAGCGCGAGATTATGCAAAATATCTCCCCCATGGGGCCGGTTTATCAGGCAGGTACGCTGTCAGGTAACCCCTTGGCGATGGCGGCCGGTGTTGCGTTATTGACTAAACTCCAGGTCCCTGGCTTCCATGATGCGCTTTCTCAACGGGTTGAAACACTTTGCAGCGGCCTGAAAGAACGCGCTAATGCCGCCGGTGTCTCCATGATGACGCAATCAGCGGGGGGCATGTTTGGGCTGTTTTTCACCTCTCAACGCCGTGTGGATAACTTCGCCCAGGCAACCGCATGTGACCCCGAGGCGTTTCGCCGCTTCTTTGGCGCGATGCTGGATCACGGTGTTTACCTGGCACCTTCAGCGTTTGAGGCAGGCTTTATGTCGAGCGCTCATACGCCTGAGGATATCCAATTTACGCTGGATGCTGCAGAAAAAGCCTTTAGTATTATGTAACTCAATGTAACGGAAAGGTGTTGCTCTGCTAAACTATAAAGCCGCTCATGCCGAGCGGCTTTATCGTTAGTGAGGTCGCTATCATGCAACAACAATTATCGACTCTTCCAAAGGTTTTCATAGCGGTGTTTGCTATGGGACTCTCCGTTAGTACCTTTGCCTCTGAGGAGCAGAGCATGAGCCAGATCCATATTGCGATGGGAGGAACGCCTGGTGCTGAGTTCTCCGCACATTGGCGCATCACTCACGATGGTCAAACTATCGAGCATATTGAAGAGCACGCTACGGTGCCCAAAGAGTATACGTTTATCGGGTCGTCGCTTGAGGGTACGGTGACATTATTAAGTGATAGCCAGCGCCTGGATGTGGATATTCAGAAAGGCGGCAACCGCTCGCGCTCATCTACCCAAGGACTAGGGTCAACGGTAACGGTCGGGGTTCGTTAACCCGTTTTAAGGTATTTTCTATAAATATTAAAAAACCGCCCCGGGTGGGACGGTTTGTATGCGTACGCCCTATGCTTAATGGCCTTGGCTTACTGTATTAAGGTTGCCATGGCCATAAGTCACGATGCTAGAGGTATGAGCACCGCCCCAGAAAGCACCGCTTTGGGTAACGTTATGCACGTTACCGTTGCCTTGGGTATTGATATAGGAGTCATGTCCACGGCCAGACTGCATGACATCATGAGTATTGTTGTTGCCACTGGCTAAAATGGTGCTTTCAAGTGAGTTACCATTCTGGCTAACGTTGGCCACATTATGATGACCGTTTAGGTGAGCGTAGCTATCGTTATCGTTGCCAATCTGAGTAATGGTTGCTTCATTGAAGCTGCCGATTTCTTCAACGACGGACTTGTTCTCAAAACCTTCCTGAGTAATGGTCGCTTCATTGCCGTACCCCTGCTGGTAGGCATAGCTATCGTTAAATAGGCCATCCTGAGCCACACTGACGTCATTGGAAAGGCCAGTTTGCGTTGTCACAGAAATATTTGCAAAACCTTCCTGATCAACGGTCGCTTCATTGTTGTAACCTTGCTGGTAGGCATAGCTATCGTTAAGACGGCCATTCTGAGTCGCACTGACGTTATTGGAAATACCAGTTTGCGTTGTCACAGAAACGTTTTTAGAACCGTCCTGGTCAACGGCTGCATCGTTACTAATGCCCTCCTGGTATACGGTTGAGCTGTTCCTCGCACCTAATTGAGTAACGCCTGCCGAGTTTCCGCCACCAACCTGGTCAATATCCGAGTTGTTCTGGCCAGGCAGCGTTGTTGCCACTCCTGAAATATCATCTTGTGAAACGGTAGTGGCGTTACCACGACCTTCTTGATACACACGTGAGGTTTGCGTGCCCCACTGGGTGATAGCGTTGGTATTGCGATCACCATCCTGGTAAATAGTTGAGTCACTGCCTGCAAACTGTGCGAAAGCAGCCGTGCTCATAGCAAAGGCAACGGCGGCAGCGATCGTTGTGATTTGGATTTTCATGATGTTTCCCCATCCTGTTATGCTTGCTTTGGTTGTTACTGAGACAACAGAAGTATTGCTCAGTAGGTTTCGACGGTGACTGGTCGTGTATAGCCAGAGAATGCTTGCTGTTCTATGCCTATGCTGCGATAGCCACTCCCCGATTGTGAAACGTGTATATCGCTTCTTAATCCTGTCTGGGAAACATACGTTGCCTGTTCTTGCTGGCTCCCGGACTGGCTTATTTGGGTGTTGTGATAATTACCGTCTTGAAGAATAACGCCGTAATTTCTAGCACCAACTTGAGTGATTGAGGCCGTGTTCTTATTACCGTATTGGCTGATATGCGAGAAGTTACCGGCCTGGTAAGCAGCAGAGTAAGATTGTTTAACCGTTGCCCTGTTGTTATTACCTATCTGAGAAATAATGCTGTAGTTACCCTGGTAGGCGTGTGGGTCAACCTGATTAAAATATTGCTCAATACGGTTTGTGTCCGCACTAGCATGCCCTGTAACGAATAAAAGTACCGTCATTAACAAAACAGTATTAACGTTTACTTTTTGAAGTAACGCTGAGAGATAATGAATGCTAGTTAGTGTGCGGATCATTTTTTTAAGCTCTCAATGTTGGTATGATTTTATCCTGGTACATTGAGTTTGGGCTTTTTTAAATTTTCTGCCATCCATCTTTTTGTTATTTAAGCGATGTGTTTGTTAGTGCTTTTCTATGCATTATTGATTAACTTTCTCATACGTTTAAATAGCAGGTTGTTTTAGCTATAAAAAAATCGGCTTAGCGTAAGCTAAGCCGATTGCGCTGAACCTTCCAGTCATAGGAGACAGTCTTTATGGAGACCGTTTTTACGGGGATAGCCTTTATGGAGAACGTTTTTTATAGTGCTGGAGTCGGCGCAGTTAAGTAGTCAGATAAAATAGTTTCCCGGAAGTTTACGCCGTTTGAGAGGTTCCAAAGGCTATTCTCAACGCCACGAGCTACTAAATGAATAACGGCAGATTCAATGGCCGACATGACCGCTAATTGAACAGGTTCATTTGTGGTAATGCCTGCTTCAGCTTCTAATAAGCGTCGGAAATCAATAAATCGATAGATACCCGCTCTTAACTCTTTGGAGTAGATGGTTTTTGTTGTAGTGACGTTAGCGAGTACTTCACCTGTCGATATCTCGACGGCTCGCAAGTTAACCGTTACCTGGTCAACCTGATACTGTCCTGAGGCACCGATACCAAAGTACTCAGCGCCAGCTCCCCCTGTTCGCACGTTGGATTCATACGCAATAATGCCGCCTTCCAGCATTACCGAGGCCGCGCGTAGTGAAGGAAGCGAATCGGGTTGGCCAAAGCGCTCAAATTCTGCACGAATGATGCGCCGCTCAGTAAGCAGGTTTTGTAATCCCACCCGCTCAAGGGGGATAAACCAGCCCGAGTCGGCCAGCGCACCGGTTAGCATTGCCGCTGCACCTTGGGTAACCGCTGTTGAAAACGTGCTGGCTGGGGCAGGCCGATATTGCCCGGTTTGATCTCTAAAATCATACACCGATACAAAAATTTTGCCGGCAGGTGGTGGCAAGGAAATGAGATCCTGATAGGTTACCCCTCGGGGCGTAAGCGTAGCCTCAGCGCCTTCTAAATTTTCAGAGTTTGCGACCATGCCCGCACATCCGCTGAGCAGCGCAAGCATTATAAGTGAAGCAATGAATTTCATGATGTTCCCCTGACAGCATCTAGGATATGGGAGAGGCTTTTAAGGCCTTATTGGTTTTTGGTTATTAAGTTTCGTGACGGGGGCAGGCTCAATGGTTAAGGGTTAAACAAGCCACCAACACTGATATTCGTCACATCACCGGTCACTTTATCAATCACGCGTACAATCAATTGCCCGCCTTCATCGCGTACAACCACACTAAATTCACCGCTGTCAAAAGATCCTTCACCGACATCGCCGGCGCCAACATCTGAAATAAGTTGAGAGATCAAACGACTCTCCAGGTTTTGAATAAGCCGTTCGGTGGAGGAAATGGGTTCTATGCTTCTTGAGTCCGGGTCTTTATTGGTATCTTGCGATTGAGCTTTACTCAATAGATAGCTGCCCATAAAGGGGTCACCACCAAAAGAGGGGTTCAGGGGGCGATAAACCAATTCACCTGCAGAGGCCGCTGACGCTATCAGCGTGCCCAGCGCGATGGCCAGCAACGTGTGTTGGGTGGTTTTTATAGCGTTCATTAACGTATCTCCTCTCTTCCCAGGTCTTTGTCGGAAGTTAACGCTGACGCTATTTATTGGCGTAGCAGCGCTTCTTCGACGATTTGTACGGCTTCTCCTGCGGCGCGACCCGCTTCATTGATTCTTGGAGAAAGCTGTGTGCGAAAATACATACGATTTCCATCCATCACCCATATTTGGCTGCCCCAGCGAGCATCAGGTCGTTCCTGGATTGTGATGGTGGCATTGCCAATAATCAGGTTGTCCATAGCGCGCTGGCTAAAGGCTCGGTAAAATGTCTTCCCTGCCATGGTAATCGTGCGGTCTACCATCACCCCGGTCAGCTCGCTGCTGGCGTTTTTAACACTTTCTATTTCAGGCCCATCGGGACTCGATAATTGATTAATAGAATCAATTTCTTTTTGCTCGTTTAATCGCTCAACCTCTTCCTGGGAGAGTGTTTCACTGGCCATTAGTGGCGATAAAGAAAACAGTAGAAGTACGCAGAGTGGTGTTAAACAACGACGAAATAACATCACGATATAACCTCAAGCTAGTTGTACTATTAGTTTTTGAGCCCACGGGGTTTATCAATAGCCGGAAGAATAGGGCCCAGATTTTGATGAATCCAGTTCAAAGCCTGTATACGGTTATGCACATTTATCTTGCGAAAGATGTTATAAAGATGTGACTTAACCGTATGCTCACTAACAAATAGTCGATCAGCAATTTGTTGATTAGAAGAGCCTGCTTTTAGTAACGAAATAATTTCAATTTCTCGGTTTGTTAGTCCGCAAGTAGGTCTAAACGCGTTGTTCTGTGATTTACGATAAAAAAGAATTAGCCGAGCCATTAATTCACGCGACATCCATAGCTCACCATCGAGCAAGGCGTGAACGCCTTTGCAGATAATCTCCAGGCTCTGTTCACGATAAAAAACGCCTTTTAAATGAGCACAGGAAAGTGCCTCTAACGCATGGTTCATGTTGCGAATATTGAACGCGGCAAGCGTCGCTTTTGATAGCGCTTCAGGTAGCTGGTCCTGCCATTCAGGTAGTGCATCACTAGTGATGTGATCGCTATCGATGAGAAGCAGTAGCTTTCCTGATGTATCCGCAGACAGGGCCGAATGACGCGAGTAAATGCTCACCTGATAGCCGGTGCGTTTATTTAAGTATTCAGCAAAAAGCTGAGATTGAGGACTCTGCTCGGTCAGGATATACACCAAGTCGGAGGACGGTTCCCTTTTCATGTTAAGCCCTTTGGTAAGGAGGAGTGAGCTAACGACGAAATAAGTGTTGTCTATAAGTGTAGTTTCGTAAAGTTTTGTTACTAGTATTTTTTTAAAACAACTCGCCCCCTTTAAGGTGTAAAACGGTGGATTTAATATAAATATATGTTTTTAATGATGTAATAAATAAAGCGACGTTGTTTGTTAATCAAATCATTATGTACATTTGGTAACATTTTGCTAGCCATAGTATGATTTTGTTAGGCGTACACTTACAGACTGACGTTTGGAGAAAATGTGATGGTCACGGTAAATACCCTTGTTCTAGCAAGCGGCAATGCGGGAAAACTTAAAGAATTCAATCAACTGCTGGCCCCACTGGGGCTGGATGTTCGCCCACAGGCAGATTTTGGCGTATATGATGTCGAAGAAACGGGGTTAACCTTTGTTGAAAATGCCCTTTTAAAAGCGCGTGAGGCGAGCCGGGTTAGCGGCTTACCGGCGCTTGCTGATGACTCCGGCCTTGAGGTTGATGCGCTTTCAGGGGCGCCGGGGATTTACTCCGCACGCTACGCTGGTGAGCCGAAAAGCGATCAGCGTAACAATGAAAAACTATTGGCAGCGCTTAATGACTGTGCAGAAGGTCAGCGCACCGGGCGCTACTGGTGCGTGCTGGTGTATTTGCGCCATCCTGCTGATCCGGTACCGGTTATTGTTCAGCACAGCTGGGAAGGGGAGTTACTTGCTTATCCACGCGGAGAGGGTGGCTTTGGCTATGACCCGCTGTTCTGGCTACCCGACCAGGGCATGAGCGTGGCGGAATTACCCAGTGACTTAAAAAATCGGCTAAGCCACCGTGGGCGGGCGCTTCAAGGGTTGGTTGATATACTTAAGGTGGCACATGGCTAAGCCATTACCTCCGTTATCGCTCTATATTCATACGCCCTGGTGCGTACGCAAGTGCCCTTATTGTGACTTCAACTCTCATGAACCTAACGGTGATTTACCCGAAGCGGCTTATTTAAAAGCACTGCTTCATGATCTGGATGGCGACCTGGCGTTAGCCGCTGAGCGTCAGATTCAGACCATCTTTATTGGTGGCGGTACGCCAAGCCTGATGTCACCCGCGTTCTTTGAACGGCTGTTTAATGGAATACGCCAACGCTTACCCTTCGCGCCCAATATAGAAATCACCATGGAGGCGAATCCTGGTACCACCGAGCAGGCACGCTTTACGGGCTACCGCGAGGCGGGCATCAATCGTCTCTCGTTGGGTATTCAAAGCTTTCAGCCCGCTCAGTTGAAGGCTTTGGGGCGTATTCACGGCGGTGAAGAGGCTATTACTGCGGTAGGCCAGGCGCGTGCGGCGGGGTTTGATAATATTAATATCGACCTGATGCATGGCTTGCCTGGCCAGACGCCCTCCCTGGCGCTTGATGATATTGACCAGGCGCTTGCGCTGTCACCGGATCATCTCTCCTGGTATCAGCTAACCCTTGAGCCGAATACCGCGTTTCATTCACAGCCACCTGTTCTGCCTGAAGAGGAGGCGCTTTGGGATATTCAGGAGCTTGGCCATCAGCGATTGGAGCAGGCGGGCTTTGAACGCTACGAAATTTCAGCCTATGCAAAACCTGGTAAGCAGAGCCGGCATAATCTCAACTATTGGCAGTTTGGCGACTATCTGGGCATTGGCGCCGGGGCACACGGCAAACTGACGACGATTGACCCGCAAGGGCAGTGGCATATTGAACGGCGCTGGAAAACGCGCCAGCCGGATGCTTACTTACGGCGTGATAATGACCCACGCGGTTTTGTGGCGGGCAAGCAGCCTATCGCGGCGGACGAGCTGCCGCTTGAGTTTTCCATGAATGCGCTTCGCTTAACCGAAGGGGTTGCCATGCATGCCTGGTCGGCGCATACCGGCCAGCCGCAGGAAGCACTGCTGGCACGTTTACACACGGCCGCCAAAAAAGGACTTTTGATGGAAATGCCCGAAAAGCTGCGTGCATCGCCTCAAGGTCTATTATTCTTGAATGAGTTGCTGGCCTTTATCAGCGACGAATAATTCAAGCGCAAAAATATACAAGGAGTGAGTGATGCGTATTTCTCGACTACTGACCCCGTTGGCTGCTGCGATCTTAGTGGCGGGCTGTGCCACCTCTGACCCTTATGGTGGCCAGACACAACGTTCATCGACTGGCATGGGAACAGGGATTGGCGCGGCGGTAGGCGCTGCTGCGGGTGCACTTTCGGGTAGCGGAAGTACCAGCCGTCGTGACCGTGCCTTGATTGGTGCTGCCGTGGGCGCTGCTGCGGGTGCCGGTATTGGCGCTTACATGGACCGTCAGGAACAGCAGCTTCGCCAGAACCTGGAGGGCTCGCGCATTGAAATCGACCGTCGCGGCGACGACATCGTACTGAATATGCCCAGCAGCGTGACGTTCGGGTTTGACTCCTCAGATCTAACCGGCGATGCGCGCAGTGCGCTTAATGAAGTGGCTAACGTGCTCAAGCAGTATACCGATACGCGGGTTAATATTGCCGGCTTCACCGACAGCACCGGGGATGCCAGCTACAACCAGCGTCTCTCAGAGCGCCGAGCTCAGTCAGTGGGCAACTACTTAAGTCAAAACGGGGTATCCTCCTCGCGTCTTAACACCATGGGATACGGCGCTAACCAGCCGGTTGCCAGCAACGATACCGAGCAGGGCCGGGCGCAAAACCGCCGGGTTGAAATCACCCTGACGCCAATCGGTAACGGCCAGGGTTAAGTAAGACATAACTCCCCCGCGCATTACCGTTTAAAGCCCGCTATGATCCCATAGCGGGCTTTTTTCGTTCACTTATCTGCGAGTTACCATGCTGTCTTATCAACACGCCTATCACGCCGGTAATTTTGCCGATGTACACAAACACTTGACGCTCTACACCGTCGTTGATTATTTATTACGTAAAAAAACACCTGTTACATATATAGATACGCATGCGGGAAGAGGGCTATATCCGTTAGCCACCAAAGAGACGCAGCGGCTTCAGGAGTACCGTGAGGGCATTTGGCCGCTATGGCACGAACGCGAGGTACTCACCGACCCGTTACTCTGTGATTGGTTAAATGCTGTCACCAGCGTTCAGCCCAGTACTCGTGCGTTAACGCACTATCCCGGCTCCCCGTGGTGGCTAAGCCAATCATTGCGCGAGCACGATAAGCTGCGCCTTTTTGAGCTTCATCCGGGTGAGCATGAGCACTTGAACACGCAGTCGCTTCCTCCTCAGGCAAAACGTATTTATGGCGATGGTTTAGCGGGTTTAACGGCCATGCTGCCGGTGTCTACCCCGCGGCTCTGTGTACTGATTGACCCTAGTTTTGAGCGTAAAGCGGAGTACCAGGAAGTGGTTGATACGGCAATATACACGCTTGAAAAGGCGCGCCACGCCATACTACTGATTTGGTACCCCCTGCTACCCGCCGGGCATCATCACGCGTTATTGGACGGGCTAAAGGCAAGCGGTATTCGCAAAATATGGCGCAGCGAGCTTTTGCTGCGTGCGCCGGGTGAGCAAACGCACGGTATGTACGGTAGCGGTATGTTGGTCGTTAACCCGCCCTGGGGGCTTGATGAGCGCCTGAAGACCGCAATGGCAGAGGTAACCCGTTGCCTTGGAAGTGAAAGCCGCGTTGAGGCGCAGTGGTGGGTTGAGGAGTAGCCAGGCACAAAAACGTTGAGTGAAAGCCGCTCGCTAGATGATCTCTAGCGTGGTTTTAACACGCTCCAGTACCACCACTATTCTAAACCATTTGACGTTAGGATTACGGTGGCACAACAGCGCCGCCCCGCTGATCCATAAAGTGAGCGTATTACTTGCCGATGCAGAAACTGCCAAAAATCTCGCCCAGCAAGTCATCAGCGCTAAACTCGCCGGTAATTTCACTCAGCGCTTGCTGCGCGTCGCGAAGGTCTTCGGCCAGCAGTTCTCCAGCGCCGTAGCCATCCAATTGGGCACGGCCGGTATCAAGCGCTGCCATTGCCCGGTCGAGGGCATCCAGGTGACGCCGACGTGCGGAGAAGCGTCCTTCGGTGGTCGCCGCAAAGCCCATCACGGTTTTCAAATGGTTTTTTAGGTTATCCACACCCGCACCGGTTTTGGCCGAAAGGCGAAGCGTGGGCGTGGCTGTGGATAAATCAATTCCAGCCTGCTCAGCGCTGGTATCGATTTTGTTACGTACCAACGTTAAACGGCTTTGATCGGGAAGGCGGGCAACAAACTCGGGCCAGATCATCATGGGGTCGGTCGCCTCGGTGGTAGAGGCGTCCACCAACAGCAGTACCCGGTCGGCTTTCTCAATCTCGGCCCAGGCGCGGGCGACACCGATTTTTTCAACGGCGTCCGGGGTATCACGCAAGCCCGCTGTATCAATAATGTGCAGCGGCATGCCATCAATATGGATGTGCTCACGCAGCACGTCCCGCGTGGTGCCTGCAATATCGGTCACAATGGCGGTCTCTTGTTCGGTCAACGCGTTAAGCAGGCTGGACTTACCCGCATTGGGGCGACCGGCAATGACCACGTTCATGCCTTCGCGTAACAGCGCCCCTTGGCCGGCGGCTTTGCGCACGTCGCTGAGTGCTTGCTGAACACTTTCCAAACGCTGGGCGACATGACCATCCGCCAGGAAGTCGATCTCCTCTTCAGGGAAGTCGATGGCGGCTTCTACATAGACACGCAGCTCGATAAGCCGCTCAACCAGATGGGAGACGCGGGTAGAAAACTCGCCCTGCAGTGAGCGCACGGCATTTTCCGCCGCTGAACGCGAGGTGGCATCAATCAAGTCGGCAATCGCTTCGGCTTGGGCAAGGTCGAGCTTGTCATTGAGAAAGGCCCGCTCGGAGAACTCACCAGGCCGCGCCAACCGCGCGCCCAAGGCCACACAACGCTCAAGCAGCATGTCCATGATAATGGGGCCACCGTGCCCCTGTAGCTCCAGCACATCTTCGCCAGTAAAGGAGTGAGGGCCGTTGAACAGCAGGGCGATGCCTTCGTCAATAATGCTATCAGCGCCCTTAAAGGGGCCGTGATAGGCATGCCGAGGCGCCGGGCAGTGGCCGAGTATGGACGCTGCAATATCGCGACAGGCAGGCCCTGAGACGCGAATAATCCCTACGCCGCCACGCCCAGGCGGTGTCGCCAGAGCAGTAATCGTATCCTGGGTATAAAGTCGTTCAGCCATGGCGCGCCTCATTAATGGATGCGTACATTGTGAATTTGTCGTCTCTAAAACGCCAGACCCCCGCACGAGGGCGGGGGTCTGGGAGCGTGGTTAACAAGGATTACTTGGTTCGCATTCCTTTACCCACACTGGGGTCTTTTTCGATACTACGCGTAATAAAGTACTGTTGCGCGACCGAAATGATGTTGTTGGTTACCCAGTAGATGACCAGACCCGCCGGGAACCACAGGAAGAAGAAGGTGAAGATAATCGGCAGCATCTTCATGATCTTCGCCTGCATGGGGTCCGGAGGTGTTGGGTTCAGCAGCTGCTGAACATACATGGATATACCCATCAGTATTGGCAGGATGAAGTAAGGATCCTTCACCGATAGATCGTGAATCCAGAAGATAAACGGCGCATGGCGCAGCTCTACCGACTCCAGCAACATCCAGTAAAGCGCGATAAACACCGGCATCTGTATGACGATGGGTAAGCAGCCACCTAAAGGATTGATCTTCTCCTTTTGGTAGAATTTCATCATCTCTTGAGACATTTTCTGACGATCATCGCCATAGGTCTCTTTAAGACGCTGCATTTCCGGGCCCAGTTTCCGCATGCGTGCCATTGACTTATAAGCCTTGGCAGACAGCGGGAAGAGCACCAGCTTAACCACAACCGTCAGCAGAACAATTGACCAGCCCCAGTTGCCCACGATGTCGTGGATCTTATCCAGCAACCAGAACAGCGGGTTGGCAATAAACCATAACCAGCCATAGTCAACGGTCAGGCGCAGGTTGGGTGCCACTTGCTCAAGGTGATCCTGAACCTTGGGACCCATGTAGAGCGTGGCGCCCAGTGTCGCTTCACCTTCCGCCGCAATGTTGCTGGTGGGGCCTGCAAACGCCACCACGTTACGGTCACTTGAGTCAGTGGTGACGTAGTAAAGGTTTTGTTGGTCTTGGGGCGGTGCCCAGGCAGAAACAAAGTAGTGCTGGATAAGCGCAATCCAGCCGCCCTGGGCTTCACGATTTTCAAAGTTACGGTTTTGAATGTCTTCAAAATCGATCTTTTCATAACGTTCGTCTGGCGTTGAGTACGCTGCCCCAATATAGGAGTTCATACCCATGGCAACGCCGCTTGACGGGTCAGGGCTGTTATCACGCGCTAATTGGCCAATAAAACGAGCACTTACCGGCGCATCGGTATTATTGGCAATATAGTAATCAACATTGACCGCGTAATTTCCACGTTCGAATGTAAGACGCTTGATAATATCAACGCCGTTAACGTCTGCCCGTAAATCAACGACCAGCTGGTCATCATCATCTGCCAGACGATAGGCATTGCTTTCCGGGGTAAATTCAATACGACTTGCTTGCCCATCCAGCTGTAGGCCGGAACGTGCAACATAGCTACGCGTTGAATTATCCGAGAGCAACACATAGTTGCGTTCAGTATCCAGCGTCATTTTATGCTGAGGTAACGCAGCATAAATAATGTCGCCGCCGTGCGGGTCAATGCGCACGTCGAGAACATCGGTAGCCACTGCAATAAAGTCACGGCTAGATGTTTCGCTTTCAGTATTGCTTGCCAGCCCGTCGTCTACCGCACTGTTGGGTGCCGACGTTGACGGAACCGTCAGGTCGTTACTGCTTTCAGCATTGGCTGAGGGGGCGTCACTACTGCTTTGCGTAATTTCAGGCGTCGAGTCGTAATCTGTCGGCCCATAATCCTGATTCCACTGGATCACCAGTAGATAGGCAAGTACTGCCATTGGAATCAGTAAGAGAAGTCGTTTTACGTCCATGAGGGTTCTGCCCGCTGGGTGATGAACATGCTAATGGCGCAGTGTCATTTACTCGACCCATGACACACGAAAGCCTGCCAAGCGGCAGGCCGAGGTCGAGCGGCGAGGTGTGTCGTCAAGTGTCACGTGTTACGCCATCAAGCGGTGGTGCAATTGATAGCGTTTGCGCGTCACGCTGAAGGCGTTTCCACATACCATGCAACTGCCGACTAAGCGTTTCATTGTCGATATCCTGCACACCGCGCTTGGCTAATATCACAATATCCATGGAGGGAAGGTGATCCTGGCGAAGCCTGGCGGACTCTCGGACTAGACGCTTAAAGCGGTTGCGATCTACAGCGCGCTTTGCATTTTTCTTGCTGACAATTAGTCCAATGCGAGGATGCCCTCGGGTAGTCATGCGCGCTAACGCCATCATACCTTTGCCATGAACTTTAAGGTCAGCTTGTTCAAACACGTGACTAAAATCCCCAGCGTTTAAAAGACGCAAACGCCGGGGAAAGCCTTGAGGCGGCACACGCAATCCGAGATCAGGCGCTCAGACGCTTGCGGCCTTTCGCACGGCGGCGAGAGATAACGGCACGGCCGTTTTTGGTTGCCATGCGAGCACGGAAGCCATGCATGCGCTTGCGTTTGAGAACGCTGGGTTGAAAAGTGCGTTTCATAACTCGTAATTCCCACGTGGTTTAGGACGGATGTGAATCCAAAAGACCCGGCCCAGTGAGGAAACTAGCCGGGGAGTTTCAATTCAAGACCGGAAATTGTAGAGGCTTCCCGCGCCGGGTGCAATTTTTCCTTGCATAAAAACCAACAAAAAGGCAGTGGGCATGGGGCCTGCCGGCTTTTTTACGCGAAAATCAAAACAGCTATTATTACTAATAAGGTTTTTAAATCTTGTTGTTATTAATAGTAGGGATACTATTTGTGGATAAGTGAATAATAAATAGGTTAATCAATATGATAAAATCATAAAAACAATGTGCATAAGTGTCGTATAAGCGGTCTATAAACTGTTGTTTTGATGTGTGTAGAGATGTGGGAAAACGCTAAAAACGGATCTGTCCCCACTCCATCAGCGGGTTGTCCCACGTGCTTACGATAAGTTGTCCACAGGCATAATTGTTAGCCAAACCCGTGTGGATAACCAAGCTTTAGAGCGCTACAATGGTCGGCCGTTTTCAACTGATGGTGAGATGAGTGTCACTCGCGCTTTGGCAACAGTGCCTGGACTACCTGCAGGACGAATTGAATTCTCAGCAATTCAATACCTGGATACGTCCCTTGCAGGCAGAAGAAGGAGAGTCCAATGAGTTGCGCTTACTGGCGCCTAATCGCTTTGTGCGCGATTGGGTGAGTGACAAGTATGCCAAGCGAATCAGTGAGCTGATCCGCGAGCTTGCGCCGTCTAAACCACCCAAAGTAAGCCTGACCGTAGGTAGCCGTCGTCCAGTAGCGGCAGTCCCCCAGCCGCGTGATTTGGGTAATCCTGTTTCCGCTTCAACCTCGGCGCCTTCAGTGCATACGCCCCCGCGCGGTGATATTGCCGATGAGCGTGAAATTGATCAGCTGCGTGAGCGTGAAGAAACGCCGCGCCGGCGGACTAACGAGCGTCAGGTCCAGGTCGAAGGTAGTCTTAAGCACGGCAGTGGGCTGAACCCCAATTTTACGTTTGATACCTTCGTGGAAGGTAAATCCAACCAACTGGCGCGTGCGGCGTCTCGGCAGGTTTCAGAAAATCCGGGTGGTGCCTATAACCCACTATTTCTATACGGTGGGGTAGGTCTGGGTAAAACGCACTTGATGCACGCCGTAGGCAATGCGCTGGCTGGCCGCCGGGAAAATGCCCGGGTGGTGTATCTGCATTCTGAGCGTTTTGTTGCCGATATGGTCAAGGCACTTCAGCTTAATGCGATCAACGACTTCAAACGCTTTTATCGCAGTGTTGATGCGTTACTCATTGATGATATTCAATTTTTTGCTGGCAAGGAGCGCTCCCAAGAGGAGTTTTTCCATACCTTTAATGCGCTTTTGGAAGGCGGCCAGCAAATGATTCTCACCTCTGATCGTTATCCAAAGGAGATCAGTGGTGTTGAGGAGCGCCTGAAATCGCGCTTTGGATGGGGCTTGACGGTGGCTATTGAGCCGCCCGAACTTGAAACCCGCGTAGCCATCTTGATGAAAAAAGCCGACCAGGCCAAAGTTGATTTACCTCATGATGCGGCCTTCTTTATTGCTCAAAAAATTCGCTCGAACGTACGTGAATTGGAAGGGGCACTGAAAAAAGTGATTGCTGACTCACACTTTATGGGTAAGCCGATTACCCAGGACTTTATTCGTGAGTCGCTAAAAGATTTACTCGCGCTACAAGATAAGCAGGTGGGTGTAGATAATATCCAGCGCACAGTCGCCGAGTATTACAAAATCAAGGTGGCAGATTTATTATCCAAGCGACGCTCGCGCTCAGTCGCTCGCCCCCGGCAGGTGGCCATGGCGCTAGCCAAGGAATTGACCAATCATAGTTTGCCGGAAATTGGCGATGCGTTTGGTGGCCGTGATCATACAACGGTACTTCACGCTTGCCGCAAGGTGAAAGCCTTGCAAGAGGAGAGCGCGGATATTCGCGAAGATTACAAAAATCTGTTGCGCCTTTTAACCAGCTAAATCATCCATGGGATTGGCCTGCCGTCTGCAGGTTTTCAGGATATAAACCGGAGTGTTGATGAAATTTTCCATTTCCCGAGAGGCATTGCTGCGTCCGCTGACTCTGGTGGCAGGCGTGGTAGAACGGCGCCAAACGCTACCTGTACTGTCTAATGTGCTGATTCAGGTCGAAGGTGACCAGGTCGCACTAACCGGTACGGACCTTGAGGTTGAACTCATCGGGCGTACTGTCGCAAGCCAGGTTGACCAGCCAGGGGCGGCAACCGTGCCTGCTCGTAAGCTGATGGATATTTGTAAATCGCTGCCTGATCAGTCCGATATCCAACTGACCGTTGAAGATGGCCGAGCGGTGCTGCGCAGCGGTCGTTCACGCTTTACGCTCTCGACATTACCGGTGGCTGAATTCCCCAATATTGAAGATGCCGATAGCAGTCAGGAGTTAAGCGTTCCACGGGGCACGTTAAAGCATCTTATTGAAACCACATCATTTGCCATGGCGCAGCAGGATGTTCGCTACTATCTCAATGGCATGCTGTTGGAAATTCAAAGTAACTTGCTACGCACGGTGGCGACAGACGGCCACCGCTTGGCGATGTGTTCACGTCCTGTTGATGTCGCGGTTAGCCAGCCGCAGAAGCTGATTGTACCTCGTAAGGGTATTCTTGAGCTTTCGCGCCTGTTGGATGATAGCGATGAGCCGGTAAGCCTGACGTTGGGTTCAACCCATGTGCGTGCTCATACCGGTGACTTCACCTTTACGTCCAAGCTGATTGACGGGAAGTTCCCTGACTATGAGCGCGTCGTACCACGCAATGGCGATAAGGTGCTCATTGCTGAACGCGCCGAGTTGCGTCAGGTGCTGTCACGTACGGCGATTCTCTCCAATGAGAAGTATCGAGGTGTGCGCTTATACCTGGAAGAGGGCAACCTTAAGGTCATGGCGAATAACCCTGAACAGGAAGAAGCCGAAGAGAACGTGGCCGTCGAATATAACGGCTCTGCGATGGAAGTCGGCTTCAACGTGGGCTATTTGGTTGACGTGCTTAGCGTACTAAATGAAGACAGAGTGCAAATAACGCTGGCCGACCCTAATAGCAGTGCGCTGCTTGAAGAGCCGGGTGGTGGCGATGCGCTGTATGTTGTTATGCCCATGCGGTTGTAATATAGCGTTTCATAAATGCCAAACGGGGCGGCGCTTCTGGTAGCAGGGGCGCCGCTTTCTCTTGAGGGTTGGTTACGCCTTTTACCCGAGTGTTTACATGAGCTTGAGTCAGCTTAACTTCCAAGGGTTACGGAATTTAGCGCCGCTGGATATGCATCCTTCTCGGGGGATCAATATCATCACTGGGCTGAACGGAAGTGGCAAAACCAGCCTGCTGGAAGGCATTCATGTTTTGGGGATGGGGCGCTCGTTTCGTACCCGTCAGCTAAAGCATGCCATCCAATCTGATGTGGCACATATGACGCTCTACGGGCGCCTGGAAGGGGAACCAGAGATTTCCATAGGGGTGCGCCGGTTACGGGCTCAGCGTGAACTAGAGCTGCGTTTGCGTGGGGATAAGGGGGTACGCTTGGCCGAGCTGGTCGAGGCGATGCCTTTGCAACTAATCAATCCTGACGCTTTTAGGCTTCTTGAAGGGTCCCCAGCCGGACGGCGCGAGTTTCTTGACTGGGGAGTGTTTCACGTGAAACATCACTTTCTGGAAGCATGGAAGCGTACACGCCGAGCAGTGAAACATCGGAACGCATTACTCAGGCGTGGTAGAATAGACCCACAGGAAATGGCGGCCTGGGAGCAAGAATTGGCGCTATGGGGCGAGGTAGTCGATAGGTTGCGGTTTGAATGGTTTAGTGAGTTTCTCCCTGTCTTTGAAGAAACTCTGAATGTACTTCTTCCGTTACCTGGCTTAAAACTTAACTACGCTCGAGGATGGGACAAACAGAAAACGCTTGCTGATGTGCTTCAGGATAACCGAGTCACCGATCAGCAAATGGGGTTTACCCAACAAGGCCCTCAGCGTGCCGATTTGCGTATCAGGCTTAATAAACAGCCTGCTGTTGAAGTACTTTCCAGAGGCCAGCAAAAGCTAGTGGTAAGCGCACTCAAGCTTGCCCAGGGGCGGTTTCTGGAAAGAACGGCACAGCGTCACTGCATTTATTTAATTGATGATTTGCCAGCAGAGCTGGATGTGCAACACCAACAGCGTTTCTGTCAGTTGCTTGAAGAGATGCAGTGTCAGGCATTTATTACCAGCGTCGACCCCGCCGCATTACAACCTATGTGGCAATCTAAAACCCTGGTTAGCATGTTTCACGTGAAACATGACCCGCAAGGGCTTGGCCAGTTGGTACAAGATGGGTAGACGATACGGGACAAGACAGACTTCACGACGGAGTGGTCAATGAGCGAACAGGCTTACGATTCATCAAGCATCAAGGTGCTCAAAGGACTGGATGCAGTACGCAAACGTCCTGGTATGTACATCGGTGATACCGACGACGGCACCGGGTTGCACCACATGGTCTTCGAGTTGGTGGATAACTCCATCGATGAGGCTTTGGCGGGCCATTGTAGTGAAATTCGCGTGGTTATTCATGCCGATGAGTCGGTAACCGTTAGCGATAATGGTCGCGGTATTCCTACCGAGCTGCACGAAGAGGAGGGCGTCTCTGCCGCAGAAGTCATCATGACCGTGTTGCACGCGGGCGGTAAGTTTGACGATAACTCTTATAAAGTATCTGGCGGTCTTCACGGTGTGGGTGTTTCCGTGGTTAATGCGCTTTCTGAAGAGCTACGCTTAACCATCTGGCGCCAGGGCGAAGTGTTTGAGCAGATTTATCACCATGGCGTGCCTCAGGCACCGCTTAGCGTGGTGGGTAAAACGGAAAAAACCGGATCACGTGTTCATTTCCGCCCTTCCCAGAACACCTTTGCTAATATTGAATTCCATTACGATATTTTGGCCAAACGCCTGCGTGAGCTGTCGTTTCTGAACTCTGGCGTTGCCATTCGGCTAATGGATGATCGCAGCGGTAAGGAAGAGCTGTTTCATTACGAAGGCGGCTTGAAAGCCTTTGTTGATCACCTCAACTCCAATAAAACGGTTCTGAACCCTGTTTTCCACTTTACCGCCTCGCGGGAGGACGGTGTTGAAGTCGAAGTGGCAATGCAGTGGAGCGACGTCTTTACGGAAAGCATCTTCTGCTATACCAATAATATCCCTCAGCGTGATGGCGGCACTCACTTGGCCGGCTTCCGGGCAGCACTGACGCGCACGATGAATAACTACATCGAAGCGGAAGGCCTGCTCAAAAAAGCCAAGGTAAGTACGGCGGGTGATGATGCTCGTGAAGGCTTAACGGCGATTGTTTCTGTCAAAGTGCCTGACCCGAAATTCTCTTCACAAACCAAGGACAAGCTGGTGTCCAGTGAAGTGAAAACAGCCGTTGAGCAGGAAATGGGTCGCCTGTTTTCTGACTACCTGATTGAAAAGCCTAACGAAGCCAAAGCAATCGTTAATAAAATGCTGGATGCGGCGCGTGCGCGTGAAGCGGCACGTAAGGCCCGGGACATGACGCGGCGTAAAGGCGCGCTGGATATTGCAGGTCTGCCGGGCAAACTTGCTGATTGCCAGGAGAAAGACCCCAGCCAGTCAGAACTCTACCTGGTGGAGGGCGACTCGGCCGGTGGCAGTGCCAAGCAGGGGCGTGACCGCCGCACTCAGGCCATTTTGCCGCTTAAAGGTAAAATCCTGAACGTCGAAAAAGCGCGTTTTGACAAAATGCTTTCGTCAGCTGAAGTGGGTACGCTCATCACCGCGCTAGGCTGTGGTATCGGCCGCGAAGAGTTTAACCCCGATAAACTCCGTTATCACTCCATCATCATCATGACCGATGCGGATGTCGACGGTTCGCATATTCGTACCTTGCTACTGACCTTCTTCTTCCGGCAAATGCCGGAGCTGATTGAGCGCGGCCATATTTTTATTGCCCAGCCGCCGCTCTATAAGATCAAGCGAGGCAAGCAAGAGCTCTATCTTAAAGATGAGCAGGCCATGGTCGATTACTTGACCACGACAGCGCTGGATGGCGCAGGCCTATATGTGAATGCGGACGCGCCGGGTATCTCCGGTTCGCAGCTGGAAGCCCTGGTAAACCAGTATCGCAACGTGATGAAGCGTATCGATCGCCTGGCGCGCGTTTACCCGATTGAAGTATTGAAGCAGATCATCCATGTCACAGGATTGCAGGGCGAGGCGAGTCTTAAAGATCGTGTCACCATGGAAAACTGGATTGCTGAACTGCAAAAAGTCATGGATGACATGGTGGCCTATGAAGGCGGGCCGCGTTACACCTTCTATCTGAAAGAAGATGAGGAGCGTGGCTTGTTATTGCCTACCGTGTCGCTTATTGCGCATGGCGTGACTACCGAGTACGACTGGGGCCTGGACTTCTTTGAAAGTGCGGATTATCGGGCTATTTCAGCGCTGGGTGATACCCTTAATGGGCTGCTTGAAGAGGGCGCCTTTATTTCCCGTGGCGAGCGTCAGAAGCCTGTGGCTCACTTCTCCGAGGTGTTGCAGTGGCTAATGCAGGAAGGTCAGCGTGGCCTTTCGGTACAGCGCTATAAAGGGCTGGGCGAAATGAACCCAGATCAGCTTTGGGAAACCACCATGGACCCGGATAGCCGCCGTATGCTGCGTGTTACGGTTGAAGACGCCGTCGCCGCCGATATGATGTTTAACACCTTGATGGGTGATGATGTAGAGCCACGGCGTAACTTTATCGAAAGCAATGCCTTGGTCGCTAATCTGGACGTATAAGGCACCGAGCGAAGCTCGCATAACATGTTTCACGTGAAACATTGTTTGAAATGAAAAATGCCGCTGGCTTAAAGCCAGCGGCATTTTTTTGAGCTATAAAATTCAGCCGGATGAACGGGATAACAGCCAATCGACAAACTCGGCTAAATCTGTATAAACGTGGGCATTTTCCAGGCCTACGCCCTTGGCCAGTGTTTTCTCGCCTTTGCCAGTTTTTACTAATACCGACTGACAGCCACATGCTTCGCCCGCTTGCAGGTCGCGCAGGCTATCACCCACCATCCAACTGCCGGATAAGCTCGATAAACTTAGTGCACGCTGAATATCGTGCAGCAAGCCCGGTAAGGGTTTGCGGCACTCGCAGTCATCGGCGGGACCATGCGGGCAATAAGCGATATGCGCAATGGTTCCTCCTGCGGCATTGACCAACGCATTGAGACGGTCATGCATTTGACCGAGAACGCCTGCATCGTAATAACCGCGGCCAATGCCCGACTGATTCGTGGCTATCGCAACGGTGTAACCGGCTTGGGATAATTTAGCGATAGCATGGATGGAAGAAGGGTAGGGCAGCCACTCTTCGAGTGACTTTATATAGGCGTCAGAATCCTGATTAATGACGCCGTCACGATCAAGAATAACCAGCTGCTCGGGGGAGATAGGCATTGCGCGTTCCATTAAAGACGCTGATTAAGCATCGCCAACGCCTGCAACGTGACGCTAATTTTGCGGCCATCACTACCCAGGTATTTAAATGGGATTTTTTGCAAGCGGAGTAGTTTGGGCAGCGTTTTTTTAAACTGCTCTCGAACTTCCTGCCGGGCGCTGTGCAATCCATCAATCAGCGCAGGGGTTAAACGTTCGATTTGCATCGGTGATTTAGAGAGTTTGCCATAGAGTGAAAAGATAAAGCAGTACCAATCGCGCACCATGCAGTTGATTGGGGTATGTACTTTACCTGGATCCGTTTCAAAATCGATAAAGACAGTTTGGTCGTGGGTGATAAGGATATTGCGTGCGAACGCTTCACTCAGGTAGCAATTGCGCTCATGAACCGCGTTGAGTGCCTGAATGCTTTGACTAAGCGCTTTATCCACTTCCTCAACACTGCTCGCCTTTTTGAGCTTTTCCAGCAGTGTCACCGCGGGTTGTTCAGGCGACCCTGCATCCGCTAAAAGAAGGGCTTGAGGATTTTCGGCCAGGATGACGGGAACGGAGATACCTGCTTCACTTAAGGCTCTAATCCGTTGGGCCTCGGTGAAAATACTTTGCTCGCCGCCCAGGTTGGGGACCGGCTTTAACGCTTCAATATTAAACCATGCAGCCAATAACTTGAGCGGCGCATAGGCAAGCTGCGAGTTCCGTTTGGCGGCACGGTTTAACCACACCTTTTGGCCATTCAGCGTATGGGAAGCCATGCTAGCCTGTTGCTGGGGAAATGAGTCCAGTAGAAAGAGATCGTACACAGGGCAACTCCAGAGTGCTTATGCACCCAAGCAATAACACGCATTACGTCTATAAAGGGGAATTAACGCATCAGGAAAACTTTATTTTAGTAAAAATCGATTATTTTTTCACGGTGTTTCACGTGAAACAAACCAGCAGCGCGTGAAGAGACCTTCAAAGAGGAGCATCACGATTATACGTCACAGCCAGAAATGAGCGCGCTAAAAGGCAGGTAGGGGAAGGAGTGATAAGCGTGCTGCCGGTGGCATAAAAGCGACCGGCAGACGGTCGAGAGAGCGTTATTGGGGGAGCAGCGAAATATCAGCAACTTCCAGGAACAGTGCCTGAAGGCTCGCCAAAAGAGCAAGACGGTTATTGCGCACTGCTTCATCATCCGCCATGACCATCACCTGATCAAAAAATGCATCAACGGGTTCACGAAGCGTCGCCAGTACATCCAGCGCTTGCTGATAATCACCGGTACCAAACAGCGGGGCTACCTGCTCCTGGCGGCTGGTGACTGCCTTGAATAGTACCTGCTCGGCTTCCTCTTGCAGCAGGCTCGGGTCAACCTGAAGGTTGCCGTTGTGATCCTGCTTGCTCAGAATATTGGTCACGCGCTTGTTAGCGGTGGCTAACGCAGCTGCCTCTTCACGTTGAGCAAAGGCTTTCACCGCGCGCAGCCGGCGAGCGAAATCGAGCGGGTTGGTGACCGGGCGTGCACGCACCGCCAGGTACATCTCGGCGCTAATGCCTTCTTCCTGACCCCAGGCGCGGAAGCGATCCAGCATATAGGTCAGCACGTCCTCTACCAGCCCCTCAGCCTTGGGCAGCCCCTGATGCTGCTGAGCGGCGGCATCTAAAAGCTCGCGCAGATCAAGATTCAGCTCGCCCTTGATCAGGATATTCAACACGCCAATTGAGGCGCGGCGCAGGGCGAAGGGATCTTTTGCGCCGGTTGGACGCTGACCAATACCAAAGATACCTACCAGGGTGTCCAGGCGATCCGCCAAGGCCAGCGTTTGCCCGGTCAGGCTTTGCGGAATAGCATCGCTGGCAAAGCGTGGCAGGTACTGCTCTTCAATCGCTTGAGCAACATCCGCAGGCTCGCCGTCCTGCTCGGCGTAGTAGCGACCCATAATGCCCTGTAACTCAGGGAACTCGAGCACCATTTCGGTGACAAGGTCACACTTGGCAAGTGCCACAGCACGCTGTGCATTGGCAACGTCACCGTTGATCTTCTCAGCAATGAAAGTGGCAATAGCGGTGGTACGACGTGCTTTGTCGGCCAGTGTTCCCAACTGCTGCTGAAACACTACGCTTTCAAGTTGCGGAATGCGCGAAGCCAGGCTCTGCTTACGGTCGGTATCGTAGAAGAAGGCGGCATCCGCCAGGCGCGGACGAATGACTTTTTCGTTACCCGAAATTACCTGTTGTGGATCAGCGCTATCGATATTGGAGATAGTGATAAACAGCGGTTTGAGCTTGCCCTGGTCATCCAGCAGGTGGAAGTACTTTTGATTGGCCTTCATGGAGGAGATCAAACACTCCGCCGGGACCTCCAAAAAGCGCTCATCGAAACTGCCGGTAAGTGCGACCGGCCACTCCACCAAACCACTGACCTCAACGAGCAGGGTTTCGTCGATAACGGCATTGGCGTCCTGTACTTCCGCTTCGGCTAGTACTTGCTCGCGAATGCGTTCGCGACGCAGCTTGCGGTCCGCCAATACGTAAGCGTTTTCGAGCGTGGCCAGATAATCATCGGCGTGCTCAAGCTGAATCGCATTGGGGGCGTGGAAGCGGTGGCCATAGGTGGTGCGGCTAGCCTGTAATCCCAGCACTTCTGCGGCAATGACATCGCTGCCGTAAAGTGCGACCAACCAGTGTACCGGGCGGGAGAACTCAATACGTGATGCCCCCCAGCGCATATTTTTAGGTACAGGCAGGCCCTGAATGGCTTTACGCAGAATCTCGGGCAGAAGTGCTTGAAGGCTCTCACCCTGCTGCTGTTCGCGGTAGCCAAGCCAGGTGCCTTTGTCTGTTTCCAAGTGAATTAGCTCATCGACGCTAACACCACAGGAACGAGCGAAGCCTTCGGCTGCTTTGCTTGCAACACCGTCTTTAAAGGCGGCGGCCAGCGCCGGCCCACGACGCTCTACTTCGCGGTCAGGCTGTTTATCGGCAAGCTCGCTGACCTTGACGGCTAAACGGCGAGGCGTGGCGTAAGCGGTCACGTGCTGGAAAGGAATCTCGGCCTCTTGCAGGCCTTTTTCAATCCCCGCGGCAAATGCGTCAGAGAGTGCATCCAGCGCCGCGGGTGGCAGCTCTTCGGCGCCCAGTTCTAATAAAAGCGTATCAACAGCCATTATGCATCTCCCTGATCGGCAAGTAGTTCGCGGCGAAGCGCTTCTGGAGCCATGGGGAAACCTGCTGCTTTACGCGACTCAAAGTAGGTATGGGCAACATCCCGCGCCATGGTGCGTACGCGCAGAATAAAGCGCTGACGCTCGGTTACCGAAATAGCGTGACGGGCATCCAGAAGGTTAAAGGTGTGTGATGCCTTGAGTACCTGCTCATAAGCAGGTAAGGGCAGGTTGGCGGTCAGCAGCTTGGTACACTCACGCTCCTGGTGATCGAAGGAGGCAAACAGTTGATCGACGTCGGCATGCTCGAAGTTATAGGTCGATTGCTCACGCTCGTTCTGTAGATACACATCGCCATAGGTGACTTGGCTACCGTCCGGGGCAATCGCCCATACCAGGTCGTAAACGCTGTCAACGTTTTGCAGATACATGGCAATCCGCTCAAGACCATAGGTCAGCTCACCGGTAACGGGGTAGCACTCAATACCGCCCGCTTGCTGGAAATAGGTGAACTGGGTAACTTCCATCCCATTGAGCCATACTTCCCAACCCAGGCCCCAAGCGCCCAGCGTTGGCGATTCCCAGTTATCCTCAACAAAGCGCACATCGTGGATCAGTGGGTCCAGGCCTAAACGCTTTAGTGAGCCAAGATAAAGGTCCTGCAGATTACTTGGCGATGGCTTCATGACGACCTGAAACTGGTAGTAGTGCTGCAGGCGATTGGGGTTTTCGCCATAGCGGCCATCGGTTGGGCGGCGAGAAGGCTGAACGTAGGCCGCGTTCCAGCTTTCCGGGCCGATTGAGCGCAGGAAAGTAGCGGGATGAAAGGTGCCCGCGCCAACTTCCATATCAAGAGGTTGGAGAATGACGCAGCCCTGTTCTGCCCAGTACTGTTGCAGAGCAAGGATCAAGCCTTGGAAGGTCGACACATCAGGTGTCGATTGGTTTGTCGAGACACTCATCGCAGAAAGCACCGTTGGCCATGAATTCATAAGCCGTCAAGTATACAATCCTAGGCAGATGGGTTATAGGCACATAAGCCAACAGAACCGCTTTTGGTTAAGGAGAGCAAAATGATCGTTGTAACAGGCGGTGCCGGTTTTATTGGCGCAAACATCGTGAAAGCACTGAATGCGCGCGGCCGTAATGATGTCATGGTGGTGGATGACCTGCGCGACGGCACTAAATTTGTCAATTTAGCCGACTGTACGCTGGCCGATTACCTGGATAAAGATGACTTTCTTGCCAAGATAGAGGCCGCGTTGCGCGGTGAGATCACCGACTTGCCAAACATCGAGGCGATTTTTCATGAAGGGGCGTGTTCCGATACCACTGAGTGGGACGGCCAGTACATGATGAAAAATAACTTCGAGTACTCGAAGGTACTGCTGAATTATTGTGAGAAATTCGGTATCCCTTTCCTCTACGCATCATCCGCAGCGACCTATGGCGGCAGTGACGTCTTTAAAGAGGCGCCCGAGTACGAAAAACCGCTTAATGTCTACGGTTACTCCAAGCTGCTGTTTGATCAACATGTGCGCTCACGCTGGGAGTCGCTGACTACCCAGGTCGTTGGTTTCCGTTACTTCAACGTCTACGGCCCTCGTGAACAGCATAAAGGCAAGATGGCAAGTGTCGCCTACCATAACCATCTTCAAATCCGTAACGGCGAAACCCTGAAACTGTTTGGCGCCTATGGTGGTTATGAGGCTGGCATGCAGAGCCGGGATTTTGTGTACGTGGGCGATGTCGTCGACGTCAATCTATGGTTTTTGGATAACCCTCAAGCGTCTGGCATTTTTAACCTGGGAACTGGCCGAGCAGAGCCCTTTAAAGCGATTGGCGAAGCAGTCATCGACTTCTATGGCAAAGGCGAGATCAATTACATCGATTTTCCTGAGGAGTTGAAAGGCCGTTATCAAAGCTACACGCGTGCTGACATCAGTCATTTGCGTGAAGCCGGCTGCGATGTTGAGTTCAAAACCGTGGCCCAAGGGGTTGGCGCTTACCTGGAGTGGCTAAATGGCTAATTCCGCCAAGCGTCTGCTGGTGGTTGGCCCGTCATGGGTGGGCGATATGGTCATGGCGCAAAGCCTCTTTATGACGCTTAAAGCGCGTCAGCCTGATGCGACCATTGGGGTGGTTGCGCCCGCGTGGTCACAACCCATTTTAGAGCGTATGCCGGAGGTAGACGAAGTGCTCCCCTTGGCTGTTGGTCACGGCGAGTTTGGTTTGGCTAATCGCCGTGAACTCGCCAGCCAGCTAAAAGGGCGCTTTGATCGTGCCATTGTGCTGCCACGCTCCTGGAAAGCCGCCCTCGTTCCCTTCATGGCTCGCATTCCTGAGCGGGTGGGCTTTTTGGGCGAGCATCGCTATGGGCTTTTAAAAGAGCGCCGCAAGCTAGATAAGCAGGTTCTGGACCAGACCGTAAAGCGGTTTGTATCGCTGGGTTTGCCTCGTGATGAAGCGCTAAACGGGGATTTTCCGATCCCCAGGCCGCGTTTAATGATCGACCGGGATAATCTGGTTAATTTGCGCCTGGCTCATGCGCTGTCATCGCGGCCCGCCATTGGCATGATGCCCGGCGCAGAATATGGGCCTGCCAAGCAGTGGCCACTGGCCTATTTTCACAACCTGGCCGCGCAACTTATCAGCGACGGTTTTGAAATTCGGGTGCTGGGTGGGCCAAAAGATCATTCGGCAGGCGAGAGCATCGTGAAAGGGTTGCCCCATGCGCATAATTTATGCGGCAAAACGCAGTTAGCCGATGCGGTAGACCTGTTGGCCGACTGTCGGCAAGTGGTAACCAACGACTCAGGTCTCATGCATGTGGCCGCTGCCGTCGGCGTGCGCATTCATGCGCTTTACGGCTCTTCGTCACCGGCCTATACGCCGCCCTTGACCAACAACGCTGTCGCTCATTATTTGGGGCTCTACTGCTCGCCCTGCTTTAAGCGTGTTTGCCCGTTGGGACATACCAACTGCCTTAATCAGTTAGCGGTAGAGCAGGTCTATCAGGCGATGCAAGCCGACCCGCAGCGTGCCAGCGGCTTGATCATTAATGGGTGATGTTTACTTCGTCGGCCTGATCCGCTGGCGTTTCTGTCACTTGATCTGCCGAGGTATCTTCTGCTTCGCGGCGTTGGGGCGTTAGCCCTTCCCATAAGCGGTGCTGCAGGGCGGTTTCCTCACGCAAGCGCTCGTTGAGTGTTTCGATACCATGCACCTCAGCCAGCGTGGGTTTTTCACTGAGTAGTGAAGCACCCAGCCCTGCGCGGTGATCGTTCAAGGTAAAGCCGAGCGCTTCTAATATCGTTGGAAACACATCCAGCATTGTGGCATCGCGGCGAATACGCTGGGGCTCAATATAGTCGCCGAGCATAATCAGCGTGTTATCGCGGTCCAGGGCTGTCAGTTGATCCCATACGGAGACTCGCATGGTGAGGTGATCGCTGAGTACAACTACCAACGTATTATCCAAAAGCCCTTCGCGCTGTAACTGCTCAATAAATACCCGTGCTTCATGAGCCGAGCACTCCACTGAGTACAGAATATCCTGGCCATCAAATGTGCCCTGGCGGTCCTGGCAGGTTTGGGACGGAAACCCGCTCGGCGCATGGGCTGCCAGGTTAAGGTTCACCACTGCCCAGGGGCCGCTATCCTCTTCATTTAACCGGCGTATTTCATCAGCGGTAAAATTATAAAGCGTGTCGTCATGAAGCCCCCAGCTATTTAAATACTCTGGATCTTCCATGTCGGGTAAAAACTCTTCTTTCCCCTTTACGCTATTAAACTGATGACCGCGATAGAAAAGGCCTTTACCCGCGAACTGCGTACTAGCGCCCCCCAGATAGCTTAATTGATACCCTTGAGCAGCTAAAATATCACCCAGGCAGTCAACGCCTGGCACCACCTTTTTCAATGGCTCAAACTGTGTATCGTGTAAAAGCCCGGCAGGCATTAGCGGAACACCACACTGACTGGCGATCATTCCCGCCATGGTCCAGCCGGTGTTTTCCATTTGTCGGATACCTTCGAAAACCAGACCCTGTTCGCCCAGCGAATTCAAGTCGGCATAAGCGTCATCAAAAATCTCGTTGCTATAGGTACGCTCAAGGCTCTCCAGGTACATGATTAACAGATTAGGGGTATGCGACTGCTCGTTGGTCATGGGCGGCATATAACGTCGATTTAACCACTCTCTATCGTCAGCCACGACGGCAACGCTGCGTTGACCCAAACCATAAAGTAACGGGTTGGTCGCCAGCAAAATAATCGCAAAATAGCGCTCGGCTAGTCGCCAGCGCTGATCATGGCGTGAAAGCCACGTAATGGAGCATAAAATGCCCAGCATAGTCAGCGTATAAAGTACCGCGACCACCATTTTGCTGGCACCGCCGTGCTCCGCGATACCGGCCTGTAAATGAAAAAACACAGCGCCTAAATCGACATTGCCGAAGCTGTCAGCTAAATAAACGTACACGCCCATCAAGCTTAGCGGCACTAATGACCAGGGCCATACTTTTCGGTAGCGAGCATTTGCTGGGCGACCCCAGCTCAGCTTCAACCCCGTGCCGATCCAACCAGCGGCGATGAGAAAGAGAGCCCACCAGGGCAGGCGAGTTAACACGGTAGCGGCATAGCCTAGACTAAGGCCAATGGTCGCTAGTGGCAGCCAGGGAGTAAGTTTCAGAGTCCTTGAAGAGGGCATGCCATATCCTAATGCTATTGCAATTTTGATAAAAATGACGTTGTTGGTGCTAGTGCAATGTTACGCTAACCCGGATTTCTCACAGGGTATAAAAGAAAGCGGCTGAAAGTGCTATGATTTCAAGAACCTAACCAATCCATCAAGCA
>NZ_JABUYX010000008.1:0-113354 GCF_014898005.1 Halomonas citrativorans | reverse complement strand
TGGCGGACCGGACGAGACTCGAACTCGCGACCTCCGGCGTGACAGGCCGGCATTCTAACCAACTGAACTACCGGTCCGAATAGCGATAACTGCTACAAAGTAAACCGTATGATGATGGCGGACCGGACGAGACTCGAACTCGCGACCTCCGGCGTGACAGGCCGGCATTCTAACCAACTGAACTACCGGTCCGCATTACATCATGCTGATATTACTTTGGTACTGCTTTACGTTTCCAGGCCATCTTTCGATGGTGGGTGGTACTGGGTTCGAACCAGTGACCCCCAGCTTGTAAGGCTGGTGCTCTCCCAACTGAGCTAACCACCCGCTGGTCACGTGGCGCTGCATTCTACAGAAGCCTCGCTGAATGTCAACACGTTATGTTTAAACTTTGTGATTTAAACCAGCGCGTTGCTCACATTCCCGAAGGCGTTCCATGAGCGCGGACGAAGGATGCCGCAAGTGAGGCCGCCTCGTCAATCAAAAACTCATGTTTTAATCCAGAAGCGCGCCGTGGCTTAAAGTCATGGTCACCATCAGTTAGCCAGTCAAGCCTGGTTTGAGGCGTTAATGGATAGCCAATTACTTCTTCACGCGTACCAAACGGGTCACGCTCGCCTTGTAGTATCAATACCGGACAGTGAATATCAGGCCAGTGACTTAACCGACGTTTTTCAGGCGCTTTCGGCGGATGAAACGGATAGCCTGCGGCGATAACACCAGGGCAAGCCTGCTGGCTGGCCAACATCGTCGCAATTCGTCCGCCCATCGACTTTCCGCCCACCCACAGTGGCGATGCCGCCAATGGCGCAAGTAGACGATACCAGGCAGTAAAATGCGCTACCGTGTGAGCAACTGGCGGTGGCGGGCGGCGTTTACCCTGTTGATTAATCTGCTGCATATAGGGAAAGTCAATCGCAAACACCTGAAGCCCCTGGGCTGCCAGCCCATTGATCATGCGCTGCATAAAAGATGACTGATGCCCAGCACCTGCGCCATGCGCCCATAAAATTCGCCCGATACGCGCCCGCCCCACCACTGCCAGCGGCCCAAGCCCCTCCACCAAAAAGAAGCCGGGGGCTTCAGTTTGCGCCAAGGCATCTTCCAGCGCGTCTGGCGGAAGGGGCAAATATCCTGCATAAGCGTCTGGCATCACTGTTTTCTTTCTCCTGGCATTTTAGTCCGTTAAACCATCACTATTCATTCAAGAGTTTCCCGATGGCTGCTACCTTAAGGAAACACTCTTGCCTGATAAAACGTTGATGATACGGTTATTTAAAGCACAGGCAGCGAAGCCATGACAACATTATCGGCCTCCTCTTGTTACCACTGTGGCAGCCCTGTTCCGAGCAATGCGCCTTGGCATATAACGCTGGACGCCACCACGTACCCGTTGTGCTGCCCAGGCTGCGAGGCCGTTGCCCATGCCATTGTACAGGGCGGCCTGGCGCGCTATTACCAGCAGCGCACTGAGCTGCCCGACACGCCTGCCGGAGAGACACTCGATAGCGATGCCTGGGCGTATTTCGACAGCCCTGAATTTGAGGCAAAATTCCGGAAAACGTTGCCCCCTGGCGTCGACAGTGACCAGTTAAGCGCTACGCTCGCGGTAGAAGGTATTACCTGTAATGCCTGTGGCTGGTTAATTGAACATCGCTTAAATGCGCTGAAGGGCATCACCTCAAGTGCCGTCGATTTATCACGGCATCGCCTTCACGTTAGCTGGCAACCCAGCAAGCTTGAGCTTTCCCAGCTACTGGCCGAGCTTGCCGGCATTGGCTACAGCGCCCTGCCTTTTGAGCCAGACCCTGCACAGGAACGCGGGCGCTATAAAAAACGCCTGTGTGCCTGGCGGCTGGGCGTATCGGGGGCGTGCCTTCTAGGTATCACGCTGCTCATGCTTTTTTTGCCGAGTGAAGTACGAGGGGATCTCAATACGCGTACTACTACGCTGCTTCACTGGCTTCCCATGGTACTGGCAACGCTTGTCATGCTGTTTGCCACGCCGCCTTTTTTTCGACAAGCGATTGTCGATATAAAGCGTGGCTTGTTGGGTCCGGCCATGCCTACTGCCCTGGCACTGGGCTGCGCTTACCTGGCCAGCGGCTACGCATCGTTTTTTCACGCAGGGGAGCACAACGTTGGCATGTACGTTGGCATGATTGCGCTGCTCACAACGCTGTTACTGCTTTTTGGCTGCGCTCGATCATTACCCATTTTAAGAAGCCCTCAAGACACATTTAAAGGAGCCCTACCCGCCACGACCATTCGGCGTTATCCCGATGAAAGCGAGCGAATTTTACCCGCGTGTGAGCTTTGCCCAGGTGATCGTATCGTAGTGAACGCGGGGCAGCGGATACCTGCTGACGGCATTATCGAGCAAGGCGCATCAAGCCTGAACACCTCACAGCTCACCGGCGAACCGCTCCCGGTGAGTTACGCGAAAGGAGATAGCGTGCTGGCAGGCTGCCAAAACCTCGAAAACCCGCTGGTGATTAACGTAGTCCAACCGCCTGCCCGCGCCCGTATTGCAGCGCTAGGCCCCCTGGTTGACGCTGCTTTTACTGGGAAGCACCTGGCCAGCATTAACGCACGCGGCGTGCACACATGGAGTGCTGGCCTGCTTATCATAACGCCAGGAGTGACAGCCCTCTGGTGGTGGTTTAAACCGCTAATGGCATTGGATGTACTGCTTTCGCTGCTAATAGCAGGCAGCCCGTGCGCACTGGCGTTGGCAACCCCAGCGGCGCTAACGGTCGCTTACCAGCAGTTACGTGCACGAGGCGTGGTGATAACGAATCCTCGCGCCCTGCTTTCATTGGCCACAACAACGCAGCCTGCCGATGAGGCGATAGCGTCTTGCTCAGACGTGGTCATACTCAGCCCACAAAGCGGGCGCTCCGTAGAAACCCTAGCCATTGCCCGCGCCACGCAGCGCTGCATACAACACTCAATGGGCATGGCGGCCTCCATCAGCGTGATAGCGCTTTGCCTAGCGGCAGTGGGCGCCCTATCGCCGTTTGGCGCCATCACGGGCGCTGGCGTCAGTGTGCTTGCCGTCATTGCTAATACGCTACGCTTTTCACACAGGCTATCTACTTCCAACGTATCCACCTCCCATTTATCCACTTCAGCAGTCAAAAGCGTGCCATGAACCCAACCGGGCTTGATCTTCCTCCGCTTATTGCCGCGTTCGTGTTTGGATTGATGGGCGGGGCCCACTGCATCGGCATGTGCGGAGGCGTCATGAGCGCATTAACCTTTGCCATCCCGCCCAGCATGCGTAGCTCGGCGCGTATGGGCGGCCTACTGCTAAGCTACAACTTGGGCCGAATATTAAGCTACATGACGGCAGGCGCGCTGGTAGCCGCGTTGGGCACCGTGCTTTCGCCCTCACTGCTGGCGCGCCAGCTGTTGCAAGGCGTTGCAGCGCTCATGCTGATTCTCATGGCGCTGTATATTGCTAACTGGTGGAAAGGGCTTTTGCGCGTGGAAGCCGTGGGCAAACGATTATGGCGTCACCTTGAGCCCTGGGGCCGACGCTTGATGCCGGTGGTTCATTTCCCCCAGGCATTCGCGCTAGGCGCCATTTGGGGCTGGCTGCCCTGTGGGCTGGTGTATTCAATGCTGGCCTGGAGCCTGGCGACGGCCCGGCCGCTTCAAGGGGCTTTATTAATGGGCGCTTTTGGCCTGGGCACCCTGCCTGCGCTACTGGCCACAGGACTTGCCGCACGCAAGCTTAATCATCTTATTCGTCACCCCGCGACAAGAACCATCGCCGCGCTCGTCATTATCGGCTTTGCCGTATGGCAGCTGTGGGCACTCAACATGCACTCAGGTGGGCATTCAGGCGGACACTCACACGCCAATCATTGACCTGGCGCAACGCACTACAGCGCTATGTTCTCTAGCCTATCGGTAGCTTTTAAAAACGTATTTTCAGCTACCGGAGCGCCTCTTCATGCCTGTATGTGCCACGGCTGTCCCCTCATCCGTTACTGCTACCGCGTCATCCAGCACCCGCTGGGATGACGCATTGCTGCGCCGTTATGATAAAAGCGGCCCACGCTACACCTCCTACCCGACGGCGCTGGCCTTTCACGAAGGGTTTACCGCCGAAGATGCGACCCAGGCCATTGAGCGCAGCAACGCAAGTCAGCGCCCGCTTTCCATCTATGTCCATATCCCGTTTTGTCGCAAAATCTGCTTTTATTGCGCGTGCAATAAAATTGCGACGAAAAACACCGCCCTGGCCGAGTCGTATCTCTATCGGCTAGATCGTGAGATGGTCCTGACGGCCCGTCATCTGGATACAAAGCGCCCTGTCAATCAGTTGCACTGGGGCGGAGGCACCCCTACGTTTCTTTCACTGGAGCAGATGGGCGACTTGATTGACCGCCTGGACGCACGCTTCGGTCTTTCAAACGCACCAGAGCGTGACTACGCCATTGAGATCGACCCGCGCGAAGCCGATGTTTTAACCCTGCGCCACCTGCAGTCTTTGGGCTTCAACCGCCTGAGCCTTGGCGTACAGGACCTGGACCCACGCGTTCAAAAGGCGATTAACCGTCATCAGCCTCGCGTGCTTACCGAAACACTAATGGATGAAGCACACCGGTTGGGCTTTCTCTCGCTGAATCTGGATTTAATCTACGGTCTGCCCTTTCAAACGGAAAGGAGCTTCGCCAAGACGCTTGAACAGGTGATCGCGTTAAATCCGGCGCGTTTATCCGTGTTTAATTACGCGCATTTGCCTGAACGCTTCAAGCCTCAGCGACGTATCAGCGTGGATGACCTGCCAGGTGCGGATGAAAAGCTTTCGATTCTGCGTACGACCATCGACATGCTGACCGCTGCGGGCTATCAACATATTGGGATGGATCACTTTGCCAAACCCAATGACAGCCTGGCGGTTGCCCAAGCCAACGGCACCCTACAGCGCAATTTTCAGGGCTACTCCAGCCATGCCAGATGCGATCTTATCGGTCTGGGCGTGTCAGCTATTTCCCGAATAGGCGATAGCTATGCGCAAAACCCTACTGACCTGGCTAGCTACGAAGAGAACCTGGATCAAGGTCGACTGGCTACCGTGAAAGGCGTACGATTAAATCAGGATGACCTAATACGAGCCGACGTTATCGAACGTTTAATGTGCGATATGCGCCTGGATTTAGCAGCGGTTAGCCGGCAATGGCAGGTTAACGCCAACGACTACTTTGCCAGTGCGCTGGAAAGCCTACGCACTGCTGAACAGGACGGGCTAATCGTTCGCTTGGATGATACGCTTGAGGCGACGCCAATGGGCCGTTTACTGATTCGCCAACTGGCCATGGCGTTTGATGCTTACCTTCCGGGGCACTCAGGCCAACGCTACTCAAGAATCGTTTAACCGGCGGCATCAACGCCTGCGGTAGATAGCCATTTAGGCAAAAGAGAAACAGGGAGATAGTCATGCTACCCTCGACAAGCCAACGACGCTCGCTTCTTCAAGAAGCACGCTGTCAGACCTGCAGCCTAAGCTCGCTTTGCCTTCCACTAGCGCTTGAGCTTGAAGGCATGGGGCAGTTTGATGCCATCATCAGACGCCGAGCACCGCTGAAAAAGGGCGAAACACTGTTTCGTCAAGGCGACCGTTTTACCAGTGTGTATGCCGTTCGCTCAGGCAGCCTAAAACAGGTAACCAGCGAAGGTAATGGCAACGATCAGCTCACTAACTTCTTTTTGCCCAGCGAGCTTGTCGGATTGGACGGCATTGACGAAGAGCACTACCCAGGCAGCGTGATTGCCCTTGAAACCACCACCATCTGCGAAATTCCCTTTGATCGGCTGGACCTGCTTTCAGAGGAGCTGCCGGAGCTTCGTGGTCAGCTGTACCGCAGTATGAGCAAGGAGCTTCGCGATGACCGGCGCATGATGCGCCTGTTGTCGCGCAAAACCGCCGACCAGCGGCTGGCCAGTTTTCTACTGACGCTTTCAGAGCGTTTTCGGCGTCGGGGTTACTCGCCTTACAGCTTTAGGCTTTCAATGGCGCGTGCGGATATCGGCAATTATCTGGGGCTGGCGGTTGAGACGGTCAGCCGTATCTTGAGCCGTTTTCAGCAGCAAGACGTGGTGGCCGTCTCAGGGCGCGAGGTTAACATCCTCGATATGCAGCGGCTTATAGCGCTTGCTGAAGAGGAAGAGCCGGTGATTAGCTCACGTTAAATGCTTCAATACGCCCCGCCATGAGTGCTTCCTGTTTGGCTTCCAGTCCCGCAAAGTCAAACAGGTCGCGGTCAGCTAGCTGCGAAGGCGCGACGTTAGTGACCGCTTTAAACATGCTTTCCAAACGCCCCGGATACTTTTTGTCCCACTCGGCCAGCATTTCCTTAACGACCTGACGCTGCATGTTCGGCTGCGAACCGCACAGGTTGCAGGGAATAATCGGGAACTCCATCAGGCGCGAAAACTCCGCAATATCCGCCTCTTTACAGTAGGCCAGCGGACGAATCACGACATTCTTGCCGTCATCGGAAAGCAGCTTGGGCGGCATTGCCTTCAGGCTGCCGCCAAAGAACATATTCAGAAACAGCGTTTCCAGAATATCTTCACGATGATGGCCAAGGGCGATCTTGTTGGCGCCGATTTCTTCGGCAAACCCGTAAAGCGACCCGCGCCTTAACCGCGAGCAAAGCGCGCAAGTTGTCTTGCCTTCCGGCGTTTTTTCTTTCACTACCGAGTATGTATCGCGCTCCAGAATGCGGTACTCCACGCCGAGTTTTTCCAGATACCGGGGCAGTATATGCTCAGGAAAACCAGGCTGCTTTTGGTCCATATTGACCGCCACCAGTGAAAAATTCACCGGCGCATTGCGCTGCAGGTTGCGTAAAATCTCAAGCATGGTGTAGCTGTCTTTCCCCCCCGACAGGCAGACCATGATCCGATCGCCTTCATTGATCATTTGGTAATCGATAATTGCATTACCTACCTCGCGCCGCAGCCGCTTTTGCAACTTGTTGAATTCGCGTTTCTGTTTGGCATCCTCAAGCGCCGGCTGGCCTTGCAGGTCAGGCGTCGGTGCAACGGTTGCCGCGGCGGGGTCAAAATGATCAAGGTGTTGCATGATATAAGCACTGCCAATGGTAGAAGGAGCAGCCGCTATTCTAACAATACTCCCGCCGTTCACCCAACTGGCAAAATCACGTCGTTACTATGATCATAACTACGGTCATCACTATGGTTATCAATACGGTTATCAATACGGTTATCAATACGGTTATCAATACGGTTATCAATACGGTTATCAATACGGTTATCAATACGGCCATCGGCACAGGCACCACTACGCTAGAAGCTAACCCGACTGCGTCATATCACGCTGTAAGCGCATATACAGCAAGGCGCTTGCGGTGGCTTTACCTAGCAATCTCTGGGTCGAGATAGTAGGCACTTGCCAGCAGGCCAACGCCTCGGAAAACGGTTGGGAAGACTCCACTAACGGGTGTAAACGGCGCAATTGGCGTTGATGCAGTTTGGCCACATCGACCTGAACATTAGGTAGCCCAAACCCGAGGTGCGCTCTAAAGGCTCTATTAAGCATGCAAAACTGCTGGTCCAGTTGCCACCCGACCAGCGGCCGGTTGCCAATAAAATCGGTAAACGCATGCAGTGTCTCGGCACAGAGGGGTACCGCCGTGGCGGGATTGTAAAGCTGCTGATGCTGGCGCAGCACCGGCTGGTCAACCGTTTGAGGGTCGGCAAACGTTGCCACCCACGGCTGGCTTGTGTGCACTTGCTGTTGATTAAGTACCACAGCAGCCACACTTAATACCGGCGTTTCACCGGGTAGTGATTCGCAAGCCAGCGCCACTAGCTCTTCCCCCATATAGGGCTGGAAAAGCCAGGCGTAAGGCGAATTCGCATAGCGGCGCCGATCTCGCTCACGCTTAAACGTTCTGCGCAGCGTTTGCCCCAGCAGTGCCATGCCTTTTTTGCTGCCTTGCATAGCGCTGCTCATGAATATTCTAAATGGTAACGATAGGAGAGGCGCTGTTTAAAGTCTTTAACGATATGTAGCGACTCGCGCAATAAATCGCGCTCAAGTGACGAGAGCTCTTGCACCACCACGTGATTGGAGCGCGCATCGTCCATATCCTGCCCGCTAAGTTGCTGTTTAAGACGCAGCTCGGTCAACAGTGAAAGTGCCTCTCCTAAATCATCAGCGGTGCGTCGTTCAAGGCGGCCATCATCAACCAGTGCCGTCAACCTGCCCAGCGTCGAGGTTACGCTGATGCGCCGCTCAAGCGCCATGGTACGTACACCGTGGACAATCGGAAAAATGCCGCCTTTTTTGATATCGATACCGTGCTGAGGCTTTTTAAGCGAACCAAAAAGCGTCAGCGGTGTTGAAAAACGCAGAGCCGCACGCGCAAAGTAGGAAAGCAGAATTTCATCATGGGCACAGCGCGCAAATAGCGCCTCGCGCACGCTTTCAAGTAAACATGGATTCCCTGCCATTGAATGAGCATCCAGCATAATGGCAAGTTTCATTAAACTATCGCCATCGCGCACGTTGGCCCATTGAGCAATACGCTTCTTCCACTGAGAAACGCTGGCAACCCACTCGGGGTTAGAGACCATGATATTACCAGGGCACGGCGGGTAACCCAGTTTTATGAGCGTCTCGGTTAAGGCCTGCATATCATCGGCGACACTTGGCCACTGGGCGTCGTCGTCTAAAATCAGACCGTTATCCTGATCCGTTTTCAAAATTTGCTCGCCGCGCCCTTCACTCCCCATCACCATCAGGCAGCTATGCTGATGATGCTCCTCATTGATAACAAAATCCCAGGCCTTGCTCATAATCCGGCCATTCAAGGCCGCCAGCAGGTCCATGGCAAAATTAAGCTTAACGCCTTGTGCCATAAGGGCTGTGACGAGTTCAGGGGTACGATGACTAGCAACTGCCAACGTTTCCAAGTCATCAGCCTGCTCCACCTGCAGACTAACAACGTAACTTCGGCTGGAAAAATAACTCAGCACATCCGTCAGCTCGACCACGCCTTTTAACGCGGCCTGCTCCATCACCACAACGCGGGTAACCTTGTGCCGAGTCATTAACACCAGGGCTTCAAACAGGTACTGCTCAGGCGTTACCGTGACAAGGGAGAAGTGCGCCACCTGACCCACCAGAGTGGCTGACGTGAAGCCGCTCACGACCAGGCCATTGAGCAAATCGGTTTTCGTCACCATGCCAAGCTTGCCTTGGGTTTCCACCAGCAGGCTGTCAGCATGGCTTTCGTTAAGCTTTTCAACCGCCCCGGCAATAGTGGTAGAAGCATCCATCAGCAGGGGCGCTCGCATACATTCACTAATGCGGGCCAGCATAAAGCCTGCCATGGTGACGCCACCGTCGGCGCGCTTTTCTGTCAACAAGCGCGCCTTGTGAGCAAGTGACTGCCTAAAGAACTGCTCAAAAGGAGGGTACTGGCGACACAGCTGGCTAAACAGAAGGCTGGGCATGGTGTAGCAAAGGCACTCCTGCTCAGCCTGAAAACGGTAGCGGCTTTTTCCGTTCAAGATGCTAATGGCGCCAAACAAGTCCCCTGCCGTGTAGTGCCCAATGTGAGCACTTGCCGCAGGCAAGGAGGGGTCTATCTCAGCGACGTCTCCCTTATGAATAAGAAAAACGTAAGCACCCTGCTCGCCCATTTCCAGGATAATGTCATCGCGGTCAAAATAGGCAAGGTCCATGCCTCGACGAACATGCTCGCGCCCCGTGTCATCAAGCAACGTAAATGGCAGTTGGGACAGATCAACATCAACCATGGGGCATGTCCTTACACTACAAAAGAAAAAAGCGACGTCCGTAAAATTGGAAGTACGTCAATCAACGGGTGAGGTACTTCTTTCTGGTTTACGGTGTTTAAGAGCCAGCCTACTACTTTTTATTAGTAACGGTAGCGTCAGACTACTGCCTAGCATAAGCCCTTCTCAATAAAGTAAACCAATTAACCCAAATAAGCCTGTACAAAACCTGCCACTAAGAAACACATACTACTCTATATACCTTTATCTATTATTCCAACGTCGCCCGACGTTGGTTTAAACGACTAAAGTAGCACCTCCCCAGCAACTAACCGTTAGTATTGAACGCTATTTTAAAGTAGCAAATATTATCTTTTAACCAAACCCTAGACCATCGTTCAACTAACGAGTAGTCTGCTGAAAAAATGTACGTAAAAACGCTAATATTCAGCCATTTGAAACTCTTTATTTAGTCTATAGTAGATAGTGATACCAAAGTCTGGGATTATTTTTTAGCGATTATTGTCCAGTATTGACAATGCATCATTCAGGGTAATTGCACAGTGCTAACCAAAACTTACCAAAATCTCATAAAACGCTTGTATCAACGGCAATAATCAATAACCAACCAAGAGACAAAACCAAGCGGTAGGTAGTTTTAGCGTGCAATTACCCTGACATGCTAAACGCTATTCCTGGTGAACTTTCCAAACCTAAAAACACAAGTGGAGAGCAACACAATGGCAGATGACAAATCCAATGCTGCGGAATACTGGAAAGCCAACGTTCGTTTAATTACCGGATGCCTTATTGTGTGGGCCTTCGTGTCTTACGGATGCGCGATTTTGTTTAGACCGCTTCTAGCAAGCATTCAAATAGGGGGAACAGACCTGGGCTTCTGGTTTGCTCAGCAGGGCTCGATCCTTACCTTTATTGCTCTGATCTTCTTCTACGCCTGGAGAATGAATCAGCTCGATAAGAAATTTGGCCTTGAGGAGTAAGTCAGAATGAGCCAATTTGCAATCAACCTGCTTTTTGTAGGCGCCTCCTTTGCGCTCTATATCGGTATCGCGATATGGGCGCGCGCGGGCTCCACAAAAGAGTTCTATGTGGCTGGCGGTGGTGTTCACCCGATCACTAACGGTATGGCCACAGCGGCCGACTGGATGTCAGCGGCCTCGTTTATTTCCATGGCGGGCCTGATCGCCTCCGGCGGTTACGCCAACTCAACCTACCTGATGGGCTGGACCGGCGGCTTCGTTATTCTGGCTATGCTGCTCGCTCCCTACCTGCGTAAATTCGGCAAGTTTACCGTTCCAGACTTTATCGGTGAGCGCTTCTATAGCCGTACCGCTCGGGTCGTCGCGGTTATCTGCCTGATTATCGCATCAGTTACTTATGTAATCGGGCAAATGACCGGGGCTGGCGTTGCCTTCTCACGCTTTCTGGAAGTACCCAGCACTTGGGGCATCTGGATCGCTGCGGGAATTGTTTTCCTGTACGCCGTCTTCGGCGGCATGAAGGGCATCACCTATACCCAGGTCGCCCAGTACATCGTACTGATTGTGGCCTACACCATCCCGGCTGTGTTCATTTCCATGCAGTTGACGGGCAACCCCATCCCCATGTTCGGTATGTTCAGCTCCCACACGGAATCTGGCCTGCCACTGCTGCAAAAGCTTGATGATGTCGTCATGGCACTTGGGTTTCAGGATTACACCGCCGACGTCGACAACAAGCTAAATATGGTGCTGTTCACGCTCTCGCTAATGATCGGTACCGCTGGCCTTCCCCACGTTATCATTCGCTTCTTCACGGTTCCCAAGGTGGCTGACGCACGCTGGTCTGCGGGCTGGGCGCTGGTCTTCATCGCGCTGTTGTACCTAACAGCGCCAGCCGTCGCCTCCATGGCACGTCTGAACCTGATGACCACCATTTATCCGGAGCTAACCGGCCAGGTTGAGAATTATGAGGAGGCCGGTGCCGAGCCAATCCTCTACGAAGATCGTCCTGAGTGGTTCCGCACCTGGGAAGAGACTGGCCTGATCACGTTCTTTGACTTTAACGATGACGGCCGCATCCAGTTCTATAACGATGCCAACGCTGAGTTTGACGTTATCGCTGATAGTCGCGGCTGGGAAGGCAATGAGCTGACGGTCAACAATGACATTCTGGTTCTGGCTAACCCAGAAATCGCCAACCTACCCGGCTGGGTAATTGGCTTGATCGCGGCGGGCGGTATTGCGGCCGCCCTCTCGACAGCGGCGGGTCTTCTTCTCGCTATCTCGTCGGCGATCAGTCATGACTTAATCAAGAACACGATCAATCCGAATATCAGCGAGAAGAAGGAGATGTTAGCAGCACGCATCTCAATGGGCGGGGCTATCTTGCTGGCCACCTATCTTGGCTTGAACCCGCCAGGGTTTGCGGCACAGACCGTCGCCCTGGCCTTCGGTATTGCCGGCGCCTCGCTGTTCCCGGTACTGATGATGGGTATTTTCTCAACTCGCATGAACAGCACCGGAGCCGTGGCCGGTATGCTGTCAGGCCTGGCGTGTACCCTGCTGTATATCTTTACCTACCTCGGCTGGTTCTTTATCCCGGGCACCAACATGCTGCCCAATACCCCGGATAACTGGCTGTTCGGTATCTCCCCGCTCTCCTTCGGTGCGGTGGGTGCCATGATCAACTTTGCCGTTGCCTTCCTTGTCTCTAGCATGACGGCGCCGCCGCCTAAAGAGATCCAGGAGCTAGTGCAAAGCGTACGCTATCCAAAAGGTGCTGGTGCCGCAGTTGATCACTAAGCCATAATCGTTCCTGAATGCGCTCGCCAGAGCGCATTTCACGGAATCCATGTCGAACCGGGCTTCCTTTGGGAAGCCCGTTCTCTTTCAGGAAATCGCTTTATGATATGGCACTTGATTGCCGCTATTTTTGCTGCACTGGCCGCTGCGGGGATTGGTTTGATTCTACGCAATCTATCTCGCAACCGGCTTCCTAAATGGATAGTGCCGGTGTTTGCGGGGCTGGGTATGCTCGGTTATCAGATTCACGTGGAGTACTCGTGGTTTGAGCACAAACAACACCAGTTACCTGAATCATCCGTCATCGTCAGTAGTGCCACCGGAACAGAAGTATGGCGCCCATGGACGTTTGTTTTCCCCATCACGACCCAGTTTAGCGTGGTGGATAGCGACAACATTATTACCCGCGATATTGAAGGTGATCAGGTGGTGGAGTTTATTCTTTACCAGTTCATTCGCCGTCATACTGATTTTGTGTCTACTCAGCCCTACTTGCTGAACTGCGAAAGCCGTGAACTGGTGCCGCTAAGCAACGAGGCTGGCGAGGCGCAGTTGAGCGAACTTCGTCTCTTGCGCGAAACATCCACGCTGTTAGCCACCGTATGCGGGAATGCCGACGCATAGGAGAGACGCAAGCGTTGCTCTTCGCCTAGAATGGGGCTCTTTACACGCGCCGCTCGCTGGGCGAGATAAACGTTGGTGGGGGAAATAGGCATGTTTCACGGTGGGCTGCTGGTCGCGGTATCCTTTCTTTATATCGCGATTCTCTTCGGTATTGCCTGGCACGGCGACCGCCGTGCCCGTACCCACGGCGCCAGCCGCCGGCGCCCCCTCATATATAGCCTGGCGCTGGCCATTTACTGCACCTCCTGGACATTTTACGGCGCAGTAGGCCAGGCAGCCACGGCAGGCTGGTCCTTTGCGAGTATTTTTGTTGGTCCTATCCTGACATTTTTACTGTTTTGGCCGGTTCTCGCCAAAATGATCCGCGTTGCCAAACACCAAAACGTCACTTCTATCGCGGACTTTATCGCCTCGCGCTACGGAAAGACGCAGTCGCTTGCCGCGTTTGCAAGCCTGGTCGCGCTGATCGGAACGCTTCCCTATATCGCGCTACAGCTAAAGGCTGTCTCGTCCACGTTTAGCGTGCTAACCGATGCCAGCGATAGCGTGGGAAGCCCGCTCTTTGGCGACACCGCCTTTTATGTAGCCGTTATTATGGCTGTGTTTGCCATTTTGTTTGGTACCCGTCATACCGATGCGACCGAGCACCATGAAGGCTTGATTCATGCCGTCGCCTTTGAATCCATCGTCAAACTTGTCGCATTTATTGTGCTAGGCGCCTTTGTTACCTGGGGCATGTTCGATGGCTTAAGCGAGCTAATGGGGCACGCAGAGAGCCAGCTTGGCCTTCAGCGCCAGCTCGCCAACCAGGACTTCGGCCAAAGTTTTTGGGCACAAACGCTGCTCGCGATGCTGGCGATTCTCTGCCTGCCACGTCAATTCCATGTGGCCGTGGTTGAAAATATTCACCCGGATGACGCCACCAAAGCCCGCTGGCTGTTTCCGCTTTATCTGTTGGCTATCGCTTTTTTCGTTGTGCCCTTGGCCGCAGCCGGGTTACTGCTCTTTTCAGAGAGCGGCGTCGAGCCTGATACCTATGTGTTGGCGCTTTCCATGGCCTCGGGCCATGAGTGGTTAGCGCTGCTGACCTTCATTGGCGGGTTTTCAGCCGCCACCGGCATGGTGATTGTTGCAGCGGTCGCCGTTTCCATCATGATCTCCAATGAAATTGTTATCCCGGCCCTGTTCCGGTTGCGCTGGTTTGATACCAAAGCCCGTGACTACGGACGCCTGGTCCTGCGAGCCCGTCGCATCACCATTGCTGTCGTGTTGGCGATGTCCTACGGCTTTTACCGACTCATCGCCGAGCTCACTTCGCTTGCTTCTATCGGCATGCTCTCCTTTGCAGCCGCCGCGCAGTTTGCCCCTGCGGTCATTGGCGGGCTTTACTGGAAACGCGGTAACCGGTTGGGCGTTATCGTGGGGATGAACGCAGGCTTTGCCATCTGGGTTTACAGCCTCTTGTTGCCCGCCATGACGAATGCCGGCGTGTTGCCCCTGGCATGGCTCTCAGACGGCCCGATGGGGATTGCCTGGCTCTCCCCCACCGCCCTTTTTGGCCTGAACCTGGGGGATAGCTTTACCCACGGCGTCATGCTATCGCTGGGCGTTAACCTGTTTTGCTATATCTTCATCTCCCAGGTGACCTCGCAGCGAGTGGTTGAGCGTATCCAGGCCTCGCTATTTGTCGATAGTGTTGAAACGCGCCAGACCTCGGTGAACCGCCCGTGGACAGGTGCCACGACGGTGGGCGACCTAAAAGTATTATGTGAGCGCTTTTTGGGCGCAAGCCAGGTGGAACGGGCATTTGAGGATTACGCGCGCCGCCTGGGCAAGCCACTGGACTACAGCACACGCGCCTCCATTGATGTTATTCAATTTACCGAGCGGTTTCTTGCCTCGGTACTCGGCGCATCCTCGGCACGCATTGTCGTTAACTCAGCGCTACAAGGACGCGGAATCGGCATTTCCGATGTTATCTCTATTGTTGATGAAGCGTCACAGGTACTGGAGTTCAACCGGGCACTGCTGCAGGCCACTATCGAAAACATTAACCAAGGGATTAGCGTTGTTGACCAAAATCTGTGCCTGGTCGTCTGGAACCAACGCTATCTTGAGCTGTTCCGCTTTCCCGACCATTTAATTCGCGTCGGCGCGCCAATTGATCGCATCTTCCGCTATAACGCTCATAACAGCGAATATGGCCCGGGCGACCCCGAAGAGCATGTCCAGCTACTGCTGGATAATATTCGCGAAGGTCACCCTCATCGCTACGTGCGCTATCGTCAGGATGGCAGCGTGCTGGAAGTTCAGGGTAATCCGATGCCCGGCGGTGGATTTGTTTACACGTACCAGGATATTACCCAGCAAAAGCGGATTGAAGAGGCACTGATTCGTTCCGAAAACAATATCCGTATTTACACCGATAATGTCCCTGCGCTCATTGCCTACTTTGATAAAGAGTGCCGCTACCTGTTTACCAACCGCGCCTATGAGCAAGCATTTAACATTGATCGTAATGCGGTGATTGGCCGGCGCTTTGAGGATGTGCTGTCACTTAAGCAGTCAGAAGAGCGTGGCCCTTGGGTCGCCCGAGCACTGAATGGAGAACGGGTAAGTTTTGAAGTCTCCATGCACGTCCACGATGTCATGCGCCATATGCTGGTCACCTATACCCCTCACTTTGGCGACAGCCAGTCGATTCTGGGTTTTTTCTCGCTTTATCAAGATATTACCGAGCGCCGACAAGCTGAAATAGCGCTTGAAGAGACCAATGAAACACTAGAAGAGCGCGTTCGCGAGCGCACCCAAGCACTTTCTGAAGCCAACGCCGCCCTGCGTCAGGAGAACCGTGTTCGCGCCGAGGCCGAGCAGGCCCTGCGCCAGGCCAAGCAACTGGCAGAAGATGCCAACGCCTCTAAAACACGCTTTTTAGCAGCAGCAAGCCACGATTTATTGCAGCCGCTGAATGCTGCTCGACTGTTTACGTCAGCGCTTATGCAAAACGTAACCACTCCGGATACGCAGCGTACCATCGGGCATATTGATAACTCGCTACAGGCCGCTGAAGAGCTGTTGAGCACGTTGTTGGATATCTCCAAACTGGACGCTGGCGCGCTGACACCGCGCCGCAGCCACTTTGCACTCGCCGATATATTCCGCCCGCTGCGCGCTGAATTTGAAGTCATGGCCGATAACCGCGGCCTGGATCTCAACGTTGTGCCAACCCAGCTATGGGTTGATTCGGACCCGCAGATGCTGCGTCGGATCGTGCAAAACTTCCTTTCCAACGCGGTGCGTTATACGCAGGATGGGCATGTGCTGCTGGGCTGTCGTCGCCAAGGACAGCGGCTTTTAATAGAAGTCTGGGACAGCGGCCCCGGCATCCCCGAGTCCAAGCTCACGGAAATCTTTCAGGAGTTCCGCCGTCTGGATCAGGTATCGCGTCACAAGGAGAGTGAAAAAGGCTTGGGACTTGGGCTCTCTATTGCTGATCGCATGAGCCGAGTGCTTGACCACCCGATTAAGGTTCGCTCCTGGGAAGGCATTGGTACCGTGTTCTCCGTCAGCGTGCCTGTGGTAGCGGCCAGGGCAATCACCGCTGCCGAGCAAGAGCCTACCAACCGGCGCAGCGGCAATAAGCTAGCCGGTGCGCGCATTGTGTGTATAGACAATGAAACCCTGATTTTGGAAGGTATGACCGCCATGCTCAGCGGCTGGGGGTGTGAAGTCTTTACCGCCACCAGCATTGGGGGCGCTAAATCCATCCTGCGCAACATGGATGGCGACCCGGATGCGATCCTCGCTGACTATCACCTGGACAATGAAGTGACCGGCTTGATGGCTCTGGACGCACTGAGCGAGCGCTTATCGGGCGCGGTGCCCGGCATTGTGATTACCGCTGACCGTACCGAAGCCGTTGCGGACATGGTCAAACGCGACGGCTATCAACTGCTGCTGAAACCGGTAAAACCTGCCGCCCTTCGCGCGCTATTGACCCGCACGTTACAGGCCAGCCGGGCCAATACATAGCCTATATGTACCGCAGAAAAAAACCGCTTACGTTGCGCGTAAGCGGTTTTTTTTAATCACGCCACGAGAGCGTTTATGACTCGACTTTAGGCGGCTCGACTTCCAGTTTTTGCGCCGCAATGACCGCTTGTGTGCGCGAATGAACGCCCAGCTTACGTAAAATCGCCGTCACATGGGCTTTAATCGTTGCTTCAGAAACGTTGAGCTCGTAGGCAATCTGCTTATTGAGCAGCCCTTCGGTTAGCATATTCAACACACGAAACTGCTGGGGCGTTAACGAAGCAATCGCTTCGGCAAAGCGCGACTCCTCTTCACTGGTCTCTTCCAACACGTTAGCCAACGCTTCTGGCAGCCAGACTTCACCCTGAAGAATTTCGCCTACCGCTTCAGCAATCAGCTGCAACGACGATGATTTAGGAATAAAGCCCGAAGCACCGTAGTCAATTGCCCGCCGCACGACGTAAGGTTCATCACTGCCCGACACCACCGCCACCGGAATATCCGGCATTTGGCCACGCAACTGAATGAGCCCTGAAAAGCCATGCGCCCCAGGCATGTGCAAGTCCAGCAAGATCAGGTCGGCATCAGGATGGCGATTGACCACTTCCGTTGTGGCTTCCATGGTGTCGGCTTCGACAATCTCAGCCTGCGGGGCTAATTGGCGCAAGGCCTGAGTGAGCGCTGCACGAAACAGCGGATGGTCGTCTGCAACGATAAACTTATGGGCTACTGCCATGGATATTCCTCCGGTTCCTCGTGCAGCGGAAATACGTGCCGCTACGACGCTAGGCTCAAACGGTCAACGCATGGTACCCCAAGGTTTCTTCATGCCCAAGCATACCTGCATATTTTGTCATCATTATGTCACCCTTTTAAACGCAACAGTGCCGACCCTCTGGTCGGCACTACAACGCATAAGCGCAGCATGCTGCTATTTGCGCTCTTTTTGGCTGACACTCATCAACTTACGTAGCACTCATCACGCTTAAGCCACTGAGTAGTAAGCTACTATTGATTGGCTCGATGCTCAATCAATTCGTCAACCACTGAGGGGTCAGCCAGCGTGCTTGTGTCCCCCAGGCCGTCGCATTCGTTGGCCGCAATCTTGCGCAAGATACGCCGCATAATCTTGCCCGAGCGCGTTTTAGGCAGCCCCGGCGCCCACTGGATCACATCGGGGGAGGCAATAGGCCCAATATCTTTACGTACCCACTGGGTCAGCTCTTTCTTAAGCTCATCAGATGGCTCAATGCTATCGTTCAGTGTTACATAGATATAGATGCCCTGCCCCTTGATATCGTGGGGGAAACCTACCACCGCCGCTTCAGCCACCGCCGAGTGAGCAACCAGCGAGGACTCTATTTCTGCGGTGCCCATGCGATGGCCCGACACATTAAGCACGTCATCCACACGTCCGGTAATCCAGTAATAGCCATCTTCATCACGACGGCAGCCGTCGCCGGTGAAGTACATGCCATCGTAGGTGGAGAAGTAGGTCTGCACAAAGCGTTCGTGATCGCCCCAGATAGAGCGCGCCTGCCCCGGCCAGGAATCAAGGATCACCAGATTGCCTTCGGCGGCGCCTTCCAGCTGGTGGCCTTCGTTATCCACCAAGGCTGGTTGTACGCCAAAGAAGGGCAACGTGGCAGAGCCAGGTTTTAGATCCATTGCGCCGGGCAGCGGAGAAATCATGATGCCGCCGGTTTCCGTTTGCCACCAGGTATCCACAATGGGGCAGTTTTCGTTGCCAATCACCCGATAGAACCACTCCCAAGCTTCCGGGTTAATCGGCTCGCCTACCGAACCCAGCAGGCGCAGGCTGTCGCGTGAGCTGGTGCTCATCACGTTGTCACCATGGGCCATCAGGGCACGCACGGCAGTGGGCGCGGTGTACAGAATGTTGACCTTATGCTTATCAACAATTTCACCCAAGCGCCCATGAGTCGGATAGCTGGGCACGCCTTCAAACATCAACGTGGTCGCACCGTTGGCAAGCGGCCCGTAGACGATATAGCTGTGTCCGGTCACCCAGCCCACATCAGCGCTGCACCAATAGACCTCGCCCTCCTGGTAATCAAACACATACTGGTGAGTCATGGCGGCGTAGGTAAGGTAGCCACCCGTCGTGTGCTTAAGGCCTTTAGGTGCACCTGTTGAGCCGGACGTATACAGGATAAACAACGGATCTTCGGCGCCCACCGGCTCGGCGTCGCACACCGCTTGCTGTCGATCAACCAATTCATCAAACCAGAGATCGCGGCCTTCTTTCCAGTCGATGTCACCGCCGGTACGTTTTACGACCAGTACGTTCTTGCAGACGTCGGTGCCTTCGCGGGTGAGTGCTGAATCGACGTTCTCCTTGAGCGGCACGTGTTTGCCACCACGCACTGACTCGTCGGCGGTAATAATCAGTTTGGAATCAGCACCAATAATCCGCTGGGCTACCGCATCGGGCGAAAAGCCACCAAAGACGACCGAGTGGACCGCACCAATCCGTGCGCAGGCAAGCATTGCCATGGCCGCTTCTGGGATCATGGGCATGTACATCGTCACCGTATCGCCTTTCTCAACACCCAGCGACTTCAGAGCATTGGCCAATTGGCAGGTGCGCTCATGCAGTTCACGATAGGTAATGTGCTTGGATTCATCAGGATTATCGCCTTCCCAGATAATCGCCGTTTGATCACCGCGCTGTTCAAGGTGCCGGTCAAGGCAGTTGGCACTCACGTTGAGTACGCCGTCCTCAAACCACCGAATATCCACATTATCCCGTTTAAATGAGGTGTTCTTGATGATGGTTGGCACTTTAATCCAATCAAGACGCTTGGCCTGCTCTGCCCAGAAACCTTCGGGATCATCCTTGGACTGCTGGTACATGGCCGTGAACTTTTCTTTATCGGCCCAGGCGTTGGCGGCGATAGCATCGCGCACCGGATAGACGTTTTGATGTTCGCTCATAGTTGCCTCATGTCCGTAGAAACGCACTCTCAATAGGAATGTAGTCGGTATTATTCTTTGTTGCCCCGACACCACTGAATGTTCCCCTAGCATAAACCTCCCTTAGGCGGCTTCCTCTTAGACATTGGTATTAACATTTTTTATTTAAAAAACAGCAACCTGGATGACTTTCAACGATTATCGTAAGCGATATAGACCAACGTCTCCTGGCAATGACGACAACGATAGCGGCGCCCCTTGTTAACTAGCGCATGGCGCCTGGCCGTCAACAGGTGTTCACGGCAGGCGCACTGATAGCGGTAAGGTGCAGGCTGAGCCTTATGAACGTCGAAGCGGTGGGTAACGTGAGGGGCTAGCCCAAACAAGTCCCGCATCACGGTTTTCCACTCTTGCCCGTGTGGTTTTAAGCGTCGCCCGTCACGTAGATGAAACACCAGCCAATGCGCCATCTCATGCGGAATCACATCGTTAAAAAACGCAGTACGATTGTCACTAAGCAAAATAAAATTAAACCGCAGGCCACCGCGCCCCCAATGGGCTTGCCCCGCTGAAGCGCCCTTTAAGTCAAACCATACCCGGGGCCGCGGCAACTGCGGATACACTTCCAGGCAGCGCTGCCACGCTTGCTCGACCCGGCTTAATGCCGCTTTTTGTAGCGCCTCGGGTGACAGCGCCGCCAATTCATCTTCCGGCCAAGGCGGCAGCGGCAATGTACCCGTTAGCGATGCGCCTATTAGTGATAAACTTGTCATGAATGAATGCCTAAATGATGGTTACCCATTAGTATCATTTTTTAAACGACCCAACTCATGAGGCTTGCTATGGCAGAGCGCCCCGACGATGCAAACGCGCCAGAGACTGTCCCTCCGCAGCCACTGCTGACCGATGAGCAGCTCGACAGGCTGGATGATTTCCTCGACTCAGACCAGGTCGATGAAGACGCGCTGGACGTGATCTCCGCCCACGGCTTTCTCGTGGCACTCGCGGTAGCCCCCAGCGAAGTATCACCGGCCCAGTGGCTCGTTGAGCTGTTTCAAGGCGAACCGCGCTATGCCGATGATAACGAGCGCAATGAAATTGTTAATCTGCTAACCCTGCTGCGCAACAATGCAATGGCCGTGCTGGAGCAAGGCGGGCTTCCTGAACTGCCTTTTGATTTAACCCTGGATGGGCTGCCTGCGGAAGAAACACCGATTGGCGACTGGTGCGCGGGCTTTATGGAAGGCGTCTTCAGCGATGAAAGCGCGTGGTTCCAGGAGGATGAAGAAGCCGCGGCAACACTGCTTTTGCCCTTTATGCTGCTTTCCGGGCTATTTGATGATGAGCCCGACATGGCCGAGATGGCAAGCGACACGGCACACCAGGAAAGCCTGGTCGCGCAATTGCCAGAGCTCGTGCTTGATTTGTATTTGCATTACCGCGTTCCACCGGAAACGCCCAAACCCAAGCCGCGCAAAAAAACGCCTGCCAAGAACCGCAAGCGTCGCTAAGTCAGTGTTCATTCAACCCGGTATCGTTACTTAAGCCGGGTAATCACTGAATCCAGCGTACCAAATATCCATTCAAAGGCGCGCTGCTTCCAGGAGCGCGCGGCCCACTCCTCGGCCAGCACTTCCTTGCTGGCCGAAAAATTACGCTCAAACATAGCGCACACATCCTGAGCAAGCCGCTCGTCCATCACTTCCTGATTGGCCTCCAGGTTCCAGTGCAGATTCCAGTGATCGAAGTTACACGAGCCAATACTCACCCAGTCATCCGCGAGTACAAATTTGGCATGAATAAACGTCGGCTGGAATTCGTAAATGCGTACGCCCGCTTTAAGCATCGACTGATAAAAACGTTGTCCTGCGTAACGCACGCTGGGGTGGTCATGCTTCGCGCCGGGCAGCAAAAGGCGTACATCCACGCCCTGCTTTGCAGCCCGCGCCAAGCGACGGCGCAGTGTAAACGTAGGCACGAAATAGGGCGTACAGAGCCAAAGGCGCCCTTGAACGCCCTGCACCCGGCGGTAAAGCGAGTGACGAATCGCCTGATACCGGTAGCCTCGGCCCTGTATGGCTCGGCCGATTGCCCCGCCTTCAAACGCCTCTGCCTGGCGCTGTTGAGGAAGAGGCGCCGGAGGACGCTTATCCTCTGCGCGTGTTAAGCGCGAACGCCAAAGGGTGCGAAAAAGCATCTCCCAGTCGGCGATGACCGGGCCTTCAATACGCACGGCAATGTCGTACCATGCCTCTAAAAATTCATCGACGGCGCCAAACCCACCGGTAAAGGCTATTTGTCCATCGACCACTATAATTTTGCGGTGGTCACGACTAAGGTTCCGGGCCAGTGAGTGGAGCCCCACCGGATTGAAAAAGCGCAGCGCCACGCCCGCGTCAAGAAGCCGCTCGCGGTCGCTGCTAGCAAGCCCCTTGGAACCAAAGCCATCCAACAGCAGATACACCCTTACACCCCGCTGGGCTGCCGTTGTTAGTGCTTGTATCACCTGGTCAGCAAGCGCTCCCGACTCCATCAAGTAAAGCTCAACCAACACATAGTGATTGGCGTGGTTGATGGCTTCAAGCATGGCGGGTAGAAAGCGAGACGCCTCTGGCAGCAGGGTAAATCGATTGCCCGCATGCCATGTCAGGGGCTGATACTTCATAGCGCTCTGCTCCTGATGAAATACCTCGTTAATGCGTAATGGGTATCGACTCAACGATGAAGCGACTGCTTAACATAGAGATCATAGCGGCTGGTCTTTCCCTCCAACACATGCTGAGGCGCGGGGCCTGCAATCGGAGGGGCTTTACGGGGACGTTTTACCACCACCCGGTGTGTCGCTACCTCCAGAGCGGCTTCCAACAAACGCGGCGCATCATCGTCATCGCCCGCCAATTCGCGAAACAGGCGCATCTCTTTTTTGACCAGCGCCGACTTTTCCCGATGCGGAAACATCGGGTCCAGGTGCACGACCTGTGGATCAAACGCGGCCTTGGCAACCAACGCTTCTAGCGACTGAGCCGCGTCGCCATGGCGCAAGGTCATGCGAGCGATGATATCAGCGATATCATGCGCTTTAGCGGCTCTCAGCAGGCCGTCTTCCAACAGCGCGGCAATCGCGCCGACACGCTCAACCAGCAGCACATGAGCGCCCAGTGCGGCCAGTACAAAGGCATCCCGCCCAAGCCCTGCCGTCGCATCGACAACGCTTGGCGTCACGCCTTTAGCAAGCCCGCACGCCTTGGCAACCAGTTGGCCTCGCCCACCGCCAAACTGACGCCGATGGGCTGCTTTACCTGCAGCAAAATCAACGCTTAGCGGTTTACCATAGCGTTTTTCATCCCCTGCCAGCACTAAACGTCCCTCGCAATACGTAAGCGCCAGTCCTTCTGGGAGTACGGCCTTTTCAGGCAGACTCATGCCGGCTTTTTCCAGGCAACGTTATTGCGCAAATACACCGGCTGCGCCAGATGCGCCGGCTGACCTAACCCTGCCGCTAAATCATCGGCACCCAACCAGGCCATCTCTTCAGCACGAGGTTCCATATCAACCAGGTGCTGGCTCATGCTCACTTGCACCGTGGCTGCAAAGCGCTCCCAAAGCGTAAAACCTGAGCCTACGCCGACCCAGTCAGCTTCATCTTCAGGTAGTGAAAACGCTTCTGGGGCCAACACGGCTTCAGCTTGCTCCAGTCTCACGCTATCGTTCAAACAGTGCCATGTGGCCGCGTAGATCTCGCCCATACGCGCATCCAGAGCAGTGACGATATAGCGAAAGTGAAAGCGCCGATGGGCCTGGAGAGCCAACGCTTTGAGCGTTGAGACGCCGAGTAATGGGCGGTCCAAACCAAAGGCCAGGCCTTGTGCCGTTCCGGTAGCGATTCTCAGCCCGGTAAATGAGCCCGGCCCTTGTCCAAAGGCAATGGCGTCGAGCGCCGCCGGTGTAATCTGCGCTTGCGCTAACAGCTCGTCCACCATCGGCATTAACCGCCGAGTATGCGCACGCGGCGTCATCTCGTAGCGCGCTAGACATTCGCGGTCAGCGCCGTTCTGACGTAGCAGTGCTACCGAGCAGGCGCTGGATGAGGCATCTAGCGCAAGAAGGTGTAACGACATAGCAATTCCGCACTCGTGATAAGTAGTCGAACATTATACCTTTAGTGCGCCCATACGACGATGGCCCGCGCTTGGCGGGCCATCGGCTTAGCGAGCATCGTTTAATCAGCCAAGGGCTTCTTTTACCTGGCGCGTAATATCGGCAACGCTGCCTACGCCTTCAACACGGTGGTACTGGGGCGCTGCTTCAGCGTCCTTGTTTGCCCACTGCTGGTAGTAATCCACCAGCGGTGCCGTTTGATCGTGATAAACCGACAAGCGGTTACGAACGGTTGATTCCTGGTCATCTTCACGCTGAATAAGCTGCTCGCCCGTTACATCGTCTTTGCCAGGCTCTTTAGGCGGATTATGATCGACGTGGTAAACACGCCCGGACGCCGGGTGAACGCGGCGACCCGCCAAGCGGTTGACAATTTCTTCATCCGGGACAGCGATCTCAAGCACGTGGTCAATCTTCACGCCACCCTCTTTCATGGCATCGGCCTGAGGGATGGTCCGCGGGAACCCGTCAAACAGGAACCCGTTCTCGCAATCTGGCTGGCTGATACGCTCTTTCACCAAGTCAATAATGATCTGATCGGACACCAGGCCACCACTGTTCATTATCTCTTTAACTTTTAGCCCCAGCTCGGTGCCGTCTTTGATTGCCGCGCGTAGCATATCCCCGGTGGAAATCTGAGGAATCTTGAACTGCTCACAAATATATTGAGCTTGAGTCCCTTTCCCCGCGCCGGGGGCACCCAACAGGATTAAACGCATGGCCACTGCTCCTTGAAAGTAAAACGCAATAAAATGAATTAACCGACAATAACCGGGCCACTCATGCGGCACAACTCCCCAAAAGCCTGAGAAGGGTATTTTTGTAAGATTTTTTTAAATAAAACAGCCAAGTGATGCACGCCAGGCGCACCGACCGCCTCGTTTGAAGCGCTAAACGCAAACGGCGCCCATCACTGGGCGCCGTTGACTAAACCTAATTTGCAGCTACTTTCTCATATACTGCTGCGTGGATTGCCGTGATACCGCATCAAACGGCGCCACGACAATCCACATCATGCCGACAACCTGATCACAGCAACAAGCGGCGAATATCGGTCAACACATCCGCCAGGAATGCCGTGAAACGCGCAGCATCCGCCCCGTTAATCGCCCGGTGATCATAGGAAAGCGACAGCGGCATCATCAAGCGCGGTTGGAAGGCACCACCATCCCAAACCGGCTTCATTTGGGCTTTGGAAACACCCAAAATAGCCACCTCAGGCGCATTCACGATCGGCGTAAACGCCGTGCCACCAATCGAACCCAGGCTCGAAATAGTGAAACAGCCACCGGTCATCTCTTCCCGCTTGAGCTTCTTGGTTTGTGCCTTTTTACCCAGCTCTGCCATGTCCTTGGCAATCTCGATCAAGGACTTCTTATCGGCATCACGCAGTACCGGCACCATCAAGCCATCAGGGGTATCAACAGCAATACCGATATGAACGTAGTTCTTCCATACCAGCGTTTCGCCGTCGCCTTTTAAGCTGACATTAAACTGCGGGAACTTACGCAGCGCAAAAGCACACGCTTTCACCAGGAAGGGCAGCGGGGTTAACTTGGCCCCCTGCGCTTCGGCTTCGGCTTTCATCGACTTACGGAAGTTCTCAAGCTCGGTGATATCCGCTTCGTCAAACTGGGTAACGTGAGGCACGTTAAGCCAGCTGCGATGCAAATTGGTCGCGCCCATCTTAAGCAGACGACCCATCGGCTTCTCTTCGACTTCACCGAACTGGCTGAAGTCGACTTCCGGAATCGGCGGAATACCGGCGCCACCCGTGGCGGCAGCTGCTCCGCCCGGTGCTTGTGCCTTACCCTGGTTCGCAATGACCTGCTTCACATAGGCCTGAACGTCCTCTTTGAGCACGCGCTCTTTGGGGCCGCTGGGCTTAACCAGGCCAATGTCGACGCCAAACTCGCGGGCCAGCATACGCACGGCTGGGCCTGCGTGTACCAACTTGCCATCACGCGGCTTGTGCGCGGCCATTTGCGCTTCAGGGCTGGGCGTACCGCCTACGGTTGATGCGCCCTGCTTGGCAGTGCTCTTCTCAGCAGTTTTCTGAGCAGTCTCCTTCTTCGGCGCTGGCTTGGAAGCGGCTTTCTTCGCGCCCGCTACTTCCATATAACCAATGATATCGCCTTCAGAAACGGTATCACCCTCTTTAACGGTCAGCTCAAGGAGCTTGCCTTTATAGGGGCTGGGAACGTCCATGGAGGCTTTATCAGATTCCAGCGTAATCAACGGATCTTCTTCGCTGATCTCATCGCCTACTGCCACACCGATTTCAATAATCGGTACGTCGGTAGAGCCGGAAATATCCGGAACGCGGATCTCCTTGCGCTCTGGCTCGCCGCTGGCCGCGTCGTCTTCGCTGTCGTCGCTGCGGGTATCTTCAGGCTCACTGCTGGAGGCGCTCGCCTCTTCCTCAGCAGGCGCTTCACCGTCGGCCTCGTCGCCACCTTCACCTTCGACTTCCATCTGGCCGATAACATCGCCTTCAGAAACCGTGTCGCCTTCTTTAACGGTAAACGCGACAATTTTACCGGTATGCGGGCTCGGCACGTCCATGGAGGCTTTATCAGACTCCAGGGTGATCAGCGTATCTTCAGCATCGATACTATCGCCTTCACTCACCGCAACTTCGATGATCTCAACGTTGTCAGAGCCGCCTAGGTCCGGCACCTTGATATCCACGGTTTGCTTACCGCCACCGGATTTCCTGGCGCTTTTCTGCTCGGCCTTGGGCTTCTCTTCGGCCGCAGGGGCTTCTTTCTGCTCGGGTTCGGACGCTTGCTTGTCGTCCTCTTCCTCGGCATCGCCGCCGCCTTCCGCTTCCAGCTCAACGATATCGTCGCCTTCGGAAACGGTATCGCCTTCTTTAACCAGCACTTTAACGACTTTACCGCCCTTCGGGGCCGGGATATCCATGCTGGCTTTATCAGACTCCAGCGTGATCAGGGTGTCTTCCGCTGCAATGACGTCGCCTTCCGACACCGCGATCTCGATGATTTCGACACCTTCGCTACCGCCGATGTCGGGCACTTTGATGATTTCGCTACTCAAGGTCGCGCTCCTTTCAAATCGGATCGAGCCGGCGGGTACTTAACCCGCCGGGCAGCGGTTTAGCTGGTCAGCGGGTTCGGCTTGTTAGCGTCGATGCCATATTTGTTCATGGCTTCGCCAACCTGCTTACGTTCAATCTCGCCACGCTCAGCCAGTGCACGCAGGGCCGCTACAACAACGAAGTAGCGATCCACCTCGAAGAAGTAACGCAGCTTCTTACGCGTGTCCGAACGACCATAGCCATCGGTACCCAGAACAGTATAGTCGCCTGGTACCCATGCACGGACCTGATCCGCATAGAGCTTCATGTAATCCGTCGAAGCAATGACCGGACCGTCACGGCCTTCCAGACATTTCGTCACGTGCGGCTTATTGGCCTCAGCGTCCGGATTCAGGAAGGATTCACGCTCAAGCAGCAGCGCTTCACGACGCAGTTCGTTAAAGCTGGTCACGCTCCAGATATCAGCGCCAACACCCCAGTCTTTTTCGAGCAGCTCAGCGGCGGCTTCCACTTCACGCAGAATGGTGCCAGACCCCATCAGCTGAACGCGGCCCTTGTCGCCCTTCGTCTCACGCAGCAGGTACATGCCTTTGACGATATCGTCGACCGGTACGTTTTCAAGCTCCGGATGCTCATAGTTCTCGTTCATCACGGTCAGGTAGTAGAAGCAGTTCTCTTTATCAGTGAACATGCGCTTCAAACCATCCTGAACGATGACAGCGACTTCGTGACCGTACGTGGGGTCGTAGCTACGGCAGTTAGGAATGGTCGACGCCTGGATTAAGCTGTGGCCATCCTGGTGCTGCAAACCTTCGCCATTAAGCGTCGTACGCCCGGCGGTACCACCGACCATAAAGCCACGTGCCTGCAGGTCACCTGCGGCCCAGGCCAAGTCGCCAATGCGCTGGAAGCCAAACATCGAGTAGTAGATGTAGAACGGCAACAGCGTCAGGTGGTTATTGCTGTAAGACGTGGCAGCCGCCATCCACGCGGACATCGCGCCGGCTTCCGTAATACCTTCTTCGAGAACCTGACCTTTCTGGTCCTCGCGGTAGTACATGATTTGGCCTTTATCCATCGGCTCATACTTCTGGCCTTCGGCGGTATAAATGCCGAGCTGACGGAACATACCTTCCATACCGAAGGTACGCGCTTCATCAGGGATAATCGGAACGACCAGCTTGCCAAGCTTCTTGTCTTTAACCAAGCCATTGAGCACGCGCACAAAGGACATGGTGGTCGATACTTCACGACCTTTTGAACCGGCCATTTGCGTGGCGAAGGTTTTGTCTTCAAGCGTGGGGATTTCCAACGCTTCAAAATCGCTTTTGCGGCTAGGCAGATAGCCGTTTAAGCGCTCGCGTTGCAGGTGCATATACTTAAGCTCGGGCGAATCATCTTCCGGCTTGTAGTAAGGCACTTCCTTGAGCTGCTCATCGGAAAGCGGAATACCGAAGCGATCGCGGAAGGTCCGCAGTGCTTCATACTCCATGCTTTTCACCTGGTGCGCTTCGTTGGCTGCTTCGCCATCGCCGCTACCCATACCGTAACCTTTTACCGTATGCGCCAGGATAACCGTCGGCTTACCGTTAGTGGAGTTAACGGCTTCATGGTAGGCCGCATAGACCTTGAACGGGTCGTGGCCACCGCGATTGAGCTTCCAGATATCATCATCGGAAAGATCTTTAACCATTTCTTCGGTTTCAGGATACTTACCAAAGAAGTGCTCACGGGTGTAAGAGCCGCCGTTAGCCTTGTAGTTCTGGTACTCACCGTCGACCGCTTCATCCATACGTTTTTGAAGGACGCCTTTACTATCCTTCTCAAACAACGGATCCCAGTGACGCCCCCAAACGACTTTAATTACGTTCCAACCGGCACCGCGGAAAACGCCTTCAAACTCGTCCATAACGCGAGAGTTACCGCGCACAGGGCCGTCCAGACGCTGCAAGTTACAGTTGATAACGAAGATCAGATTATCCAGGTTCTCACGACCTGCCAGTGAGATGGCACCCAGGGATTCCGGCTCATCACACTCGCCATCGCCCATGAAACACCAGATCTTGCGATCGTACATGTCTTTCATTTCACGATGATGCAGGTACTTCATCACGTGGGCCTGGTAGATCGCCTGGATTGGGCCAAGGCCCATGGAGACGGTCGGGAACTGCCAGTAATCCGGCATCAGCCAAGGGTGCGGATACGATGACAAGCCATCGCCATCTACTTCCTGACGGAATCTATCCATCTGATCTTCAGACAGACGACCTTCCAGGAAGGAGCGTGCGTAAATGCCCGGTGCTACGTGACCCTGGATGTAGATCAGGTCTCCAGCGAAGTCATCTTTAGGCGCACGGAAGAAGTGGTTAAAGCCCACATCATAAAGGGTTGCCGATGACATAAAGCTGGCAATGTGGCCGCCAAGCCCGGGGTTGGCCCGGTTATTACGAATGACCTGGGCGATCGCGTTGTAGCGAATCAAGGAGCGAATGCGCCGCTCCATGAACAGATCACCAGGCATCCGCGCTTCACGATGCAGCGGAATCGTGTTGCGGTGCGGGGTTGTCACCGAGAAGGGCACCTTCATCCCGTCCCGGCGCAATCGATCCGCCAGGCGGGTCATCAGGTAACGGGCGCGATCTTCGCCCTCACGATCCAGCACCGATTCCAGGGATTCCAGCCACTCCGTGGTTTCGACCGGATCGAGATCTTCTCTTGTCTCCAGACTCATAGAGGTCTCTCCGAATGACGATAAATGACATGAGCCCCGCCAACCCGTACGGGTTTGGGGCAGCTGCGGTGATTGATGGCCACCGCAGAAAAGCATTTGCGCGGTAACGCTAATGTTTTTTTAGCTCTATATTCAACGAGCTACAGACCACTGAATGTAGTAAAGCTACATAAATGTCGTAAAAGTTAGCCTTTTGTATATAGGAAGATACCGCAAAGTCGCCACGCTGCCAATTCCGGAGTAGTGGAAAAGCGTATCGAAAACAAACTATTGCACTGCAACATAGACGCTTCGACGGTGCTTCCTATTACCCTTTATGCGTAGGCAGTGTAGCTAAACTACCGTTTTATTTTCTTGTCGTTGAACAACTTAATCGCTCTTTTTAAAGCGTATCAAGGTGGATTTTCGCCAAACACTGGTAAAAGTAGGCCCAATCAAAGGCGGGCCCTGGGTCCGTTTTACGCAGCGGCGCGATATGCGCATGACCCGTCATTCGTGATGCATCAAGCGCTGGGTAGCGAACCATTAACCACTGAGTGACTTCTGCCAGCGCGTGGTACTGCGCCTTGGTAAAGGGCGTTATGTCATCACCTTCCAACTCAATGCCCAGTGAAATGTCATTCAATGCCTGCCGCCACTGCATGGCGTGGCTATCCCACCAGCGTGAACGCCCAGCGTGCCAGGCGCGCTGATCCGTATTCACGAACTGCACGCACTCACCATCACGCCGGATAAGCAGGTGCGCTGAAACGCGTAAATGGGCAATCTCGGCAAAAAAAGGGTGCTGGTCCGTTGCCAGTTGATTAGTGAACAGCGTCTCTATCGCATCACCACTAAATTGCCCAGGAGGTAAACTGATCGCATGCAGTACCAATAACGATACTTCATCAGTAGGTCGCGCATCATAATTGGGCGAGTCAACCCTGCGCGCCCTGCCCCACCAGCCGTCGTGTGTCTGGTCATTAATCACCCACAAAGTCTCCTTTACGTCGCGCTCTTTTCACTGCTCTCATTAGCGGCCCTCTTTTACTATAATGCCGGTCTCATTTGATCATGCCCAGAGAGCTCACCGCCATGAATAACCAAAATGCGCTAGCTGAAGAGATCAGCACCTGCGTGACTCGCCTGCTTAACGAAGATATAGGCTCAGGCGATATTACTGCCCAGCTAATTCCCGAGGACCAGTGGGCAACAGCGACGGTGATTACCCGTGAGTCTGCGGTGCTGTGTGGGACTGCGTGGGTCGATGAAATTTTTCAGCAGTTGGATGCGCGCGTCACGCTTCGCTGGCTAGCCGCTGACGGTGACTTGCTGGATGAAGGCCAAGGCTTTTTGGAACTGGAAGGCCCGGCACGTAGTTTGTTAACCGGGGAGCGCGCGGCGCTCAACATGTTACAAACGCTGTCTGCCACGGCAACCGCAACGCGCCGCTACGTCAACTTGATTGAGGGTACCGGCGTTCGCCTGCTCGATACCCGCAAAACGCTTCCCGGCCTGCGTTTGGCGCAAAAATACGCCGTTACGTGCGGCGGAGGCCACAATCATCGAATAGGTCTTTGGGATGCATTCTTAATCAAGGAGAACCACATTTCGGCATGCGGCGGCATCAAGGCCGCGGTGAGTCAGGCAAGGGCACTTGCCAAGGATGTGCCGGTAGAGGTGGAAGTAGAGACCTTTGAAGAGCTTGACCAGGCATTGGCGGCCGGGGCTGACATCATCATGCTGGATAATTTCGCACTTGAAGATTTGTACGTAGCAGTCGAACTGAACGGCGGGCGCGCCACGCTTGAGGCCTCAGGCAATGTCGATGCGGCTACGCTCAAAGCGATTGCCGATACGGGGATCGACTGTATTTCCAGCGGCGCGCTGACCAAAGATATCCAGTCCATTGATCTCTCCATGCGAATTACCCGCAGCTATAGCGTATAGCCAGGGGTCAGCTTCAGAGTTAGTCTCAAGCTCAGGTTTCAATCGCACTCAGGCGCTTTTCCATCCGATAACGCTGAAGTGACTCACCGCTTCGTTCAACCCACTGCTCGCCCAGGTTTTCCCAGCCTCGGCGCAGCAGGCGGTCATAAAGCATCAGGCTCGCCTCAATCTCGATGCGATCAACTCCCCGCTCCAACAGCATACGCTCAGCATGAATCAACAGTGTGGTGCCAATACCACGCCCGGTCAGCGAGGGCCACACATACAGCGTTTCGATACGCCCTTCCTTCACATCAAGCTCAAGGAAGCCCACACAGCGCCCGTCGCACACCGCCACCAGTGTGGTGTAAAGCGCGTGGCGAACCGCCCAGGCGCTGGCTTCACGGGGCAGCGCATTGGCCCAGGCGCGCCGCTGGCTAAGCTCATAGTGGCTGGCTGCGCCTTGCATGACCGCATGGTAAAACACTTCTGCCTGGTCGGCGGCGTCGCGCGCTAAAGCAGCGCGGTAGGTCACCCTCGCCGCCGGGGCTTTTGGCGCAGAAAGCTCCTCGGTCGTTGGCATGCATCACCTCTAAGCAGTTATCGAAATGGGGATCAAGCATTCGGCGTATAACGTCAGCCTGCTTTATACTTGGCCGCCTATCTCAGCATAAGGCAGTAGCATGCACAATGCCCCTGAAAGTGCGTCCTTTACGCTGACGCCTATCGGTTACGTTGTTAGCGACTACCCGGACAAGTTTGGCATACCCCGCCAACCGGGCCTGGCGCAGGCGGCCAACGCCAGTCTCGTGCTAACGGCACCCTATAACGACCCCTTAACGGTGCGTGGACTGGAGGATTTTAGCCATCTTTGGGTGTCATTTATTTTTCATCAAAGCCCAGAGCGTTGGACGCCATTAGTACGCCCACCACGGCTTGGGGGCAACCGCAAGGTAGGTGTATTTGCCAGCCGCAGTACCCACCGACCTAATCGGCTGGGCCTCTCGCTGGTAACGCTGGCCGGTATCGAAACTCACCAAGGGGTTCGTTTAAGACTCGAAGGCTGCGATTTGGTGAGCGGCACCCCGGTGGTCGATATCAAGCCCTACCTGCCCTGGGCCGAAGCACGCCCTGAAGCTGTCGCCGGTTTTGCACCGCAAGCCCCCGTGTTGCTGCCCGTCACGTTCAGCCACGATGCGCTGGATACCTTGGCACGCCGCGTTGATAGCGCAAGCTTGTATGCCTTGATCGAGCAAGTGCTTGGGCAAGACCCACGCCCCGCTTACAAGCAAAGCGAGGAGCCTGGGCGTGTCTATGGCGTTAGGCTGAGCGATGTCGATGTGAAGTTTCGAGCCCTACACAACGACGAAGCCACCACGTTAGAAGTGGTGGCTATCGACATCATGACTGGCTAGTACGGGCGATCAGGCAGGAAAGGTGATTCCCAGACGCCGACCTACTTCTTCGTAGGCTTCGATCACGCCGCCCAGGCCTTGGCGGAAGCGGTCTTTATCCAGCTTCTCTCGGGTATTGGCATCCCACAGGCGGCAGCCATCCGGAGAGAACTCATCGCCCAGCACCACTTCGCCTTTGAACACGCCAAACTCAAGCTTGTAGTCCACCAGCAGCATATCGCCTTCGGCAAACAGTTGCTTTAACACGTGGTTAACCTTGAAGGTCAGCGTTTTCATCTTGGCCAGCTGCTCGGGCGTTGCCCAACCAAAGGTTTCTGCCAACGACTCGTTGATCATCGGGTCGCCTTTTTCGTCGTTCTTCAAGAACAGCTCAAAGGTAGGCGGCGTAAGTGCAACACCTTCTTCAACGCCCAGGCGTTTTACCAGCCCACCCGCAGCGATGTTGCGTACCACGCACTCGACCGGAATCATCTGCATTTTCTTAACAAGGCTCTCGGTATCGGAGAGTTGTTTTTCAAAATGCGTAGGGATACCGGCCTCTTGCAAACGCTCCATAATAAATGCGTTGAAGACGTTATTGACCATCCCTTTACGGGCCAGCGCTTCTTTCTTCTTACCATCAAAAGCGCTGGTGTCATCACGAAACTGCAGCACCAGCAGATCCGGATCATCGGTGTGATATACAGATTTTGCCTTACCGGCATAAAGTTCTTGGCGCTTTTCCATGACAGCTCCGAAAGGGATCAAATAAACAGATTAACGTAAATAGCCAGCAACACGTTCTAACAGCTCACGCTGGTCATCGGCATTAAACTCACGCTCACTGGCATTCACCGCGCGTAAAATGGTCTGATTGCCATCGGGCTGCAGCACAATACGTATTTCCTGGGGCATCTTGCGCACATCGGCACTAAATACAATTTGCAGCGGGTTGCGACCACGCTCAGTCTCGGTCATGTATTCCACCAGAAATTCATGACGCTCCGGGCTGGTAGCGAGCAGATTACGCTGACCTTGTAGGGTGAAATCCAACGCGAGATAGTGATTGAGTTCAGCCCAAACACGATCAATCGGCTGGGGAATGACAGCTTCCCACTCATCACCCTGCTGACGAAGCTGTAGCGTTTGCTGGGTATTCAAGCGCTGGGCATTCCAGGAGGAAGCCACGCTCTGTGACGCACTACGCGCCCCCAGAAACTCTTCCAAGGCGTCGAGGCAGCTCGTCATGGTCTGGCCACCACGCTCACAGCGCACTTCACTGCTGCCAGAACGCATGGCACTTTGCAGACGTAAATCGGCCTGCGACGTTACGATAACGCCCTGCGACGCATCGCTTTGCTCCACACCTAGTTGACGGCTACGCGCAAAGGACTCCAACTGCGGCCAGACGGCGCCCGTATCGGCCGCCACCACTAGCCAGCTTTGGCTACCTGCTTCCCGGCGTTCCACGTATTCGGGCTCTAGACCACTGCCAATCGATAACGACTGAGGAGCGCGTATTTCCGCAGCTTCTTCGATGCGGGCACCCTGCATGGCTGCTTGAGGAACGGGCAGTGCATCCTGATAGCGCTGCGCATTGCGGGTCTCTGGCAGCACCAGAGGGGGCGCCGGAGCGGCTTCTGTATAATCCAGGTTACGGTCGTGGTAATAACCATCGCGCGCGCAACCTGCCAGAGCGACAGCCGTTACGAGTGCCAGCGGTATCCATTTAAGCGCACGTTTTTCAAGCACAAAGCTCATCAAGCCACCTTAACAGTCAACAAATCAGTTAACCGGCAGCACATCACTGTGCTCCCGGTAACAAAGGGTATCGCGCTGGGTGTAATGAAAGAGCATTACTCCTCAATCACGCCCGCTAGCTGCAGCGCTTCACTGACAGTGGCGTGGTACTTCTCGGATAACCATGTCAGTGGCAAACGAATACCTGCATCCATATACCCCATCCGGTTAAGCGCCCATTTTACCGGTATAGGATTGGATTCAATGCCCAGATTAGTATGCAACGGCATTAAACGGGTATTAATTTGATGCGCTTTATCTGCATCGCCAGCGACAGCGGCCGCACATAGCTCATGCATTGCCTTAGGGGCAACGTTCGCCGTCACCGAAATATCACCATGCCCACCCATCAGCATAAACTCGCAGGCCGTCGCGTCATCACCGGAATACAGCATAAAGTCACTGCCCTTTAAGCGCGAAATTAGATCTTCTGCGCGCTCAAGGTTTCCAGTGGCATCTTTCAAACCGATGATGTTATCAACGCCTGCCAAGCGTACAACCGTTTCATTGTACAGGTCAGAGCAGGTACGCCCCGGCACGTTATACATGATAACCGGTAGTTTGCTGCCTTCTGCCACCGCCTTAAAGTGCTGGTACAAGCCTTCCTGAGTCGGCTTATTATAATAGGGGCAAACGGACAAACAGTAATCAGCCCCTACTTCACTGGCGTACCGAGCAAGCTCAACGGCTTCAGACGTCGCATTAGCACCCGTACCGGCGATCACCGGAATGCGTCCGTTGACCTCCTCCACCACACTGCGGATCACGTCAAAGTGCTCTGCAAACGTCATGGTCGTGGGCTCGCCAGTGGTGCCTGCGGCAACGATGCCGTCTGTTCCGTTATCAAGGTGGAAGTTCACCAGACGACGAAGCGCCTCCCAGTCGATGTCGCCATTGACTTTCATCGGCGTCGCCAGGGCGACGATGCTGCCTGTGATCATCCGTTTATTCCTCATCTACAAAATTATGAGACCAAGCCCAACATAGACATCCAGACAAGGCGCCGAACCACTCTTTTACGCATCATGGCGACTGCCCGTTTGGGCCTACAGAGGGTAAATGGTACTCAGGCGATTCGAGCCTGTACAGCGCAAACCGCTGTGAGTTTGTGATGCACACCTATCATGCCTTTGACATGCTGCCTCAGGTTGCGTGTAATCACCCTATAAGTCGTCAACGATTAGGAGTCTGCATGCATATCGAATTAGGCCAACCTGTCCCCGATTTTTCTGCAAGTGCGACGGGCGATACGACAATCACACTGTCGGAACTACGTGGCAAACAGGTCGTTATCTATTTTTATCCCAAGGCCAGCACACCCGGCTGCACCACCGAAGGCGGCGATTTCCGCGACCATAAAAAAGCGTTCGATAACGCCAATACGGTTATTTTAGGGGTGTCTCGGGACGGTTTGCGTGCCCAGGAAAATTTTAAAGCCAAGCAGGATTTTAACTTCCCGCTCATTTCCGACAAGGATGAAACTGTCTGTACGATATTTGATGTTATTAAACTGAAAAAAATGTACGGCAAGGAGCACCTGGGCATTGAGCGCAGTACTTTCTTAATAGATGCAGCAGGCAACCTTGCCAACGAATGGCGTGGCGTTAAAGTGCCAGGCCACGTAGAGGAAGTGCTGGCTGCCGCGGAAGCACTACACGCGAGTCGTTAATAAAAACGCCCGCCCGGTGTCGTCACCGAGCGGGCGTTAACTGTTCAAAAGACTCAGCGTGTTAAACCAAGGGCATTGTTAACCCTCGGGCAGCGGCCGTGCGGTCTTATGACTCCGCCTGGATAATACCCTCTTCCCCATTCTGCTCACGAACACCCCGCGGCCAAGCGTAGACCAACGCTTTTAGCAGTGTGGCCAACGGAATGGCGAAAAACACGCCCCAGAAGCCCCAAATACCGCCAAAGAAAAGCACCGCGACAATAATGGAAACGGGATGAATATTATTGGTTTCAGAAAACAGCACTGGCGACAGAACGTTTCCATCCAGTGCCTGAATCACGCCATAGGCAACCAACACATAAATAAACTGATCGCTTAATCCAAAATGAAAACCTGCTACCGCCATGACCGGCAGTGTAGCCACCGCAGCGCCGATAAAAGGCACCAGCACCGAAAAGCCCACCAGAACGGCCAGCAGCGCTGTATACGGCAAGCCAAAAAAGGTAAAGGTGCCAAACGCTACCGTACCCACAATGATGATTTCGATGAACTTGCCCCGAATATAGTTCGCAATCTGATGATCCATTTCCTGCCAGATGCGCGTTAACAGCGCACGTTTTTGTGGCAACAGCGAAACCGCGAACCCAACCAGCGCCTCGCGGTCCTTCAGCATAAAGAAGACCAGAATGGGCACAAGGACGAGGTAAATAATCAGTGACATGACATTACCCAAAGAGGCCAAGGAGAGCGTCAGCGCACGCTGGCCTAGCTGGCTAATTTCACGGCTTGCTACACCGATCCAGCTCTGCATTTGATCAGGCGTAACCAGGTTTGGGTAGCGCGCCTGCATCTCATCCAACCACCCCTGGCCGCTGGCAAACATGCGCGGCGTTTCATGTACAAACCCGACCAACTGATTCCAAATCAGCGGCATTAAAATGAACGCAAGGGTTAACAAAGCACTGATAAAGGCTAGAAAAATAAGAGTAACGGCTAAAAGATGAGGTATCCCTCTTCGCGTTAAAGCGCTCACCACCCCTTGCAGCAGAAAAGCCAGAACCAGTGCGGTAAAAAACGGCGCCAGCATGTGGCCAAACCAGATAATGGCCGTAAAGCCAGCCACCAATACCAGCAATAAGACGAGCGCTTCTTCATCAGAAAAATAGCGTTCAACCCAGCTTTTAAGAATAGTACGCATGGTCATTAGTGTGCGTCTCCCGCCTTACGTATCCAAAAAAAGTACGTACCTTCATGCTGCTCTCGCGCCTCCATCTCATGATTGCCTTGATCAGTAAACGACGCGATATCGCGCCATGAGCCTGCATCAGTGGCACGCACTTCAAGCAACTGCCCAGCCGCCAAACCGGCTAGCGCCTGTTTCGTCTTGAGTAACGGCATCGGACACGGCAGCCCACACGCATCAAGCACCACGTCTGGATGAAAACGTACGAATAATTCAGACATACCTGCTCCCTAAAAATGCCTGCATGATCTCGCCATTGTTGCATAAACGGTTTATGTTGCGATGATCACTGTTCACTTGATTTAACGGCACTTCACAGCATCAATCAATGTCACAGCGGTAATCGCTGCGCTTTACCCTTATCAATGAGGATGCCATGCCGCACTTACGGACTGCTTATCCCCGCGGGCTCTGCGCGCTAATTGTTGCTTGCAGCATTAGCGCGCAGAGCCCGCCAAGCTACGCACTTAATGACTATCATCTGCCCACGCTTGGCGGTGCCTCGTCATCAGCCAGCAGTGAAGAGTTCCGTTTGGGCCGAGCATGGCTACGTCAGTTCCGGGCCCAGGCGCCTCAATGGCAAGACCCTATCGTAAGCGATTACCTGGAAAGCCTTGTGGCGCGCCTGGTGCCATACAGCCAATTGGGAGACCTGCAAACGACGATGGTGATGGTCGATAACCGATCACTGAATGCCTTTGCCGTTCCCGGTGGCGTGGTAGGGATCAATTCCGGGCTTTTTGCCTTTGCTGAAGATGAAGGTGCTTTCGTCTCGGTGATTGCTCATGAGCTTGGCCACTTATCACAGCGCCACTACGCCCGAGGCAGCGCGCGAGCAGAACAGACGCAGCTTCCTGCCATGGCCGCCATGCTGGCGGGCATGCTGGTAGCGGCCAGCGGAGGTGGCGAAGCGGGTCTTGCCGCCGCCATGGGCTCACAGGCTGCCCTGATCCAGGACCAGCTCAGTTACTCAAGACGTTTCGAGCAAGAGGCTGACCGTATCGGCTTACAGGCGATGGCCGATGCTGGCTACGACCCTCATGCCATGGTCCGCATGTTTTCTGCCATGCAACGCTTGGCGCGACTACAAGGCGGCAACCCTCCTGAGTTTCTATTGACCCACCCTGTTTCAGATAGCCGCTTAAGCGATGCACAAGGGCGTGCCTCGCAGCTCAGTGTGGCCAACACATATACCAGCAATACGCTTTACGACATGATGCGCGCTCGCGCCCTATTGAGCATTTACCAAAACTCCCCGCAACAAGCCGCTTCCCGCCTTGCCCAGGATGACGCAGAAGAGCCGGCGCGACGCTATCTAGATGCGTTAATGACTGCGCGTAATGGTCAAACGGATCAAGCCTTACAAATGCTCGATCAACTGGCCACTGAGCTACCGGATTACGGCATGCTGCCTGCGTCTGCGGCAAGCGTCGCGCTGGATGCCCAACGCTATGATGAAGCCATCACCCGCAGCCAGCGCCTTTTGAGGCTGATGCCGTCTTATCTGCCCGCCCAACTGATTTTGGCAGAGGCACAACTGCAGCGAGACCCAGAAGCCGCTTATCAGCTCCTGCGTAACATAACAGCGCAAAACCCTGAATACCCTCCAGGCTTTAACCTGCTGGCAGAGGCCGCAGGGCGAAGCGGGCACAACGGCTGGGGGCATTTGGCGCGCGCCGAGCATTTACAGCTGACAGGGCGAGTCGACCGAGGCATTCAGCAACTCTCACTGGCTCGCAACGCGGCCGAGCAAGAGGGCGACCAGCAAGCGCTTGCACGTATTGAACAGCGCCGAGAAGCCTTTATTGAATACCGTAAAGCGCTGGATGACTTTTAACGACTTAACACTTTGAAATTAATGGCACGCACGTATAAGGCTCCTGGCCTGCGAAGGGCCAGGAGCCTGATGGGCTGATCACAGCGTGAAGCTGTCCTATTTAACGTTGAAATTCAGCATACGCTCAAGCGGCTTTAGCGCTTTCTGGCGTAGCGACTCATCAACATGAATTTCCCCACTGCCGTAGCGCAGCGCATCCGCCAGATTATCCAATGCATTCATGGCCATCCACGGGCAATGTGCGCAGCTTCGGCAAGTCGCGCCATTACCGGCTGTCGGCGCTTCAAACAATGTCTTGTCCGGCACCGCTTGCTGCATCTTAAAGAAAATGCCGCGATCTGTTGCCACAATAAGCTGGTTATTGGGCAAGGTTTGAGCGGCCTTGATTAACTGGGACGTCGACCCCGCCACATCCGCCATATTGACCACCGAGTCCGGCGATTCAGGATGCACCAGCACCGCCGCATCAGGATAAAGGCGTTTTAAGTCCTCAATACCTTTCGCCTTGAACTCTTCATGCACAATACAGGCGCCGTCCCACATCAGCATATCAGCACCGGTTTTTTTCTGAATATACCCCCCCAGATGCTTATCCGGCGCCCAAAGGATTTTTTCACCTTTTGCCTGCAAATGCTCAATCACGTCAACTGCAATGGATGACGTCACCACCCAGTCAGCACGCGCTTTTACAGCTGCTGATGTATTGGCATACACCACCACGGTTCGGTCGGGGTTCGCATCGCAAAAGGCGCTGAACTCATCTACCGGGCAGCCAATATCCAGCGAACAGGTTGCCTCCAGCGTGGGCATCAATACGCGTTTTTCAGGCGAAAGGATTTTGGCTGTTTCTCCCATAAAACGCACACCTGCCACAATCAACGTAGTAGCATCATGCTGGGCACCAAAGCGCGCCATTTCAAGGGAGTCTGCCACGCAGCCACCGGTTTCTTCCGCTAACTGTTGGATAGCGTCATCGGTGTAGTAGTGCGCGACCAAGACGGCATTGTGCGTGTGCAGCAGTTGCTTTATCTCTTCGACACGCGCCTGGTCTTCTGCGGGAATACGAGTAGGGCAATACGGGCTAGGGAGCGGAGCATCAAGCTCAGCTTGAGAAGTCATAATAGTCATCGTGTCTACCACTGTGACAAACAGGGAATCCCCCTGTTAAACACTAGTCGCGACCTGTGTCATCCACACATGCCGCTCGCGATTGCAACAGGCCGCTGCGTCTCTCGCGGTGACCTACTGCGCTACTAACTATTTCTCTAAACTATTTCTCTAAACTGTTTTCTCTTAACAGCTTTCTCTAATGAACTTTTCTTAATCACATTGCATGCAGCCATTGTGGTGGCAAATTGTTGTCTTCTGCAAGTGGTATATTGCGCGGCTGTGCACATCAGGCACACAGCAAAACGCCCCTGGCAGCAAGCTACCAAGGGCGTTGAATTTGGTGGGTCGTGTAGGATTCGAACCTACGACCAATTGATTAAAAGTCAACTGCTCTACCAACTGAGCTAACGACCCAAATTTTTGCTTACCGTGCTGACATAGCGGTATGTCTAATTACGCTGTTCGATGGTGGGTCGTGTAGGATTCGAACCTACGACCAATTGATTAAAAGTCAACTGCTCTACCAACTGAGCTAACGACCCCTTCGAACGGATGCATATAGTACAGACCATGCTCAGCCATGGCAAGAAGTTTTTAACTTTTCCCCGCACTGCACCCACAGGATTAGCCTTTGATCCCGCAGTGTAATTAAAGCGGGTTTCATGGCCCATGCGAGTCTCTGCCTCCACGGTCATGCTTGGTACAACAACGATCGTTTCAAGGTACCCAGATACTTAAAAGCCAGCCATCAAGCGATTGATGGCTGGCCAGTGCGAACCAATTTTCCACCCCTGGTTTTGGGTAGTTATAAAATTAGCGGCGTTTAGGCTTGCGCATTGTCTGTACCGGACGACGCTTATTTTTGTCGCGGCTCCAACGGTTCTTCTCGTCAGGCGTCAGCTCAGGCACCTTACGTGCTTCAAGGTTAGCGATCGTGGCGAGATCATCGACTTCGTCTTGCGAAAGCTCGACCCACTCTCCCGCTTTAGCACGCTTATCAATAAAGATGTTGCCGTAACGCACACGCTTCAGGCGGCTAACCGTAAGCTCCTGGGATTCCCACAGGCGGCGCACTTCGCGGTTACGTCCCTCAAGAATGACGACGTGGAACCAGGTGTTGATACCTTCACCACCGAACTCTTGCACATCGGTAAAGCGCGCGGGGCCATCTTCCAGCATAACGCCATCCACCATCGCTACGATGTGTTCGCGCTTTACTTCGCCCATTACGCGCACGGCGTATTCACGCTCAACCTGGGTTGAGGGGTGCATTAACCGGTTGGCAAGCTCGCCATCGGTCGTGAAAAGCAGCAGACCGCTGGTATTGATATCCAGTCGGCCAATGGCAATCCAGCGCTCGCCTTTTAGCCGTGGCAAACGCTCAAATACGGTGCGACGGCCTTCCGGGTCTTTACGGGTGCACAGCTCGCCTTCTGGCTTGTTGTACATGATGACGCGACGCGGCGCTTCATTCTCGGGTCGCAGCGTAACGGGGCGGTCATCGAAACTTACTTTATCGCGAATTTCAACGCGGTCACCCAACTTGGCGACCTGGCTGTTGACCTTTACTCGGCCATCAGAAATAGCGGTTTCCATTTCGCGCCGCGAACCCAGCCCCGCTCGGGCAAGCACTTTCTGGAGTTTTTCACTAACGGGAGGGGTGTTGTTACTCTGAGTCATGATCGTCTGACCTCATATCATTGGTCTGCGTGCGTGCGCTGTCATCATGTGAGCGCTGCGCACGTGCCGCAAGTCGAGCTTCTAAATCAGCAAAACTTAGCGGCTGGGTTAACGCCGTCTCGGCGTGGTCGTCGGCTCTCTCAGCCGTCTTGGGTGGCGCATCCTGCACGCTTTCTGGCGCTTCGTCCAGTGTTTCTTTGGGTGTTTCTTTGGGCTTCGCTTCCTCACTCCCCTCTTCGAGGAGAGCCTCTTGTGAAGCCGGTAACTCAGCCTCTTCTCTTTCCTCCCAATTAACCAATTCATGCATGGGGGGAAGTGCATCCAGTGTTTTCAGGCCAAAATCGTCCAGAAAGCTTCGTGTAGTGGCGTAGACGGCTGGCCGCCCGGGCACATCGCGGTGGCCAACCACACGAACCCATCCACGCTCCATTAAGGTGCGCATGATCGAACTGCTCACGCTGACCCCGCGTACTTCTTCGATATCACCACGGGTAACAGGCTGCCGATAGGCAATCAACGACAGCGTTTCAAGCAGCGCACGCGAATAGCGCTGGGGGCGTTCGTCCCAGAGGCGTGACACCCAATGCGCAAGGCGTGGCTGAATACGCAGCTGAAACCCTGATGCGGTTTCCACTAACTCTAACGCGCCCTCTTTATGGCGCAGAGCAAGGCGCGCTAATGCGTCACGCAACTCTCGTCTCGGCGGGCACTCATCGTCGATAAATAACGTTTCGAGCCGCTCGACATCCAACGGTTCGCCTGCGGCGAGCAGCGCGGCTTCTATAATGTTGTCTAAGGTGGTGTCCTTCATGGTGCCTCCTCATCAGGCTCAAAGGCAGGCTCTTCAAAGGCGCCGTCTGCTTCCTCAACAGCAAGCGTTTCAAAAGCGGCTTCTTCATCCACTATCGCGCCGCTGCGCGCCCGTACATGGATAGGAGAAAGTGGTGCGTTCTGGACAATTTCGATCATTGCCTCTTTCGCTAACTCCAAAATAGCCATAAAGGTGACGACCACGCCTGCCCGCCCCTCTTCCATGGTAAACAGGGCTTCAAAAGGTGTGTAGCGTTGGTGTGTGCTGTCTTCGCTGAGCTGCTCCATGATCTTGAGCATACGCTCACGGGTAGACAGTACCTCACGGCTAATCTGATGGGACTGCGTTAATTCGGCACGTTTAAGGATATCGGAAAGAGCACTCAGCAGTTCGTCCAGTTCTACATCCGGGTGAATCACCCGCGACTCAAGCGGGGGTAAACCCGCCTGTACACTAAACCAATCACGCCCTACACGAGGCAACGTATCCAGCGTTTCAGCAGCGGCTTTTAAACGCTCATACTCTTGCAGGCGACGAATCAGCTCTGCCCGGGGGTCCTCTTCATCTTCGCCCTCCGCTTTGGGCGGCCGAGGCAGTAGCGAGCGCGATTTAATTTCCGCCAACATCGCGGCCATCAGCAAGTACTCACCGGCAAGCTCGATCTCCATCGCCTGCATCAGCTCTACGTACTCAATGTACTGGTGGGTAATCGCGGCCACGTTGATCGTCAAGATGTCTAAATTTTGCCGACGAATAAGGTAAAGCAAGAGATCCAGCGGTCCTTCAAAGGTTTCCAAAAAAACGCGCAGCGCCTCGGGAGGAATATACAAATCCTCCGGCAGTTGAGTAATGGGCTCATCGAACAGCCGCCCAAGCACCTCGACGATTGGCTCTTGTGCCAACGTAGCCATGCGTTCAGGATCAGCGGTGGCGTTGTGTGTGTCGCTCACTCAGTCGGTATCTCTTGGTCAGTGGGCATTAGGCTCTGTCTGAAAAGTGTCTGCGCTCGACAATACGGCGTTAAAAATTGGCTCGTGCGCGAGTCCGATCAAAATACTCATTTACACATGTAAACTCCGTTTTTTCGCCAATTTTTGCCTTGTCTTGTCTTCGCTCGTCGACTTTTCAGACAGCCCCTAGAAGGCAGTGTAACAAAGTCGGCACCTGACGTTGCGCCTGGCGCACGGTGCGTTAGCCTGCTTCGGCAGCTTTACGATAGCGTCCTTCGTAGTCGAAGAGCTTGTCGCGAATCTGGAAATGTCGGCCCACCTTGCGCCCGACCACAAAATCCGGATAGCGCAAGCGGCGCTGCTCGCTAATAACGTCCTCTGGCTTGAGGGGTTGCCAGGGCGTACCCGGAGCGCGCAAATGCCGACGCAAAAAGGCGGCATAAAAGGCGCGGCGCTGGGCGGGGGTTTCCAAAGCAAACCACTCAGAGAGTGTTGTGCCATCCTCATCGTAATAGGTCACTTTCAGACGCGGCAGACCACGGCCATTAAGGGTTGCGTCCAATTGCATGCCACTTACCCGTAATACTCGGGCATCTTTTAATTTGAGTGCATCTTTAAGCTTGTCATCAGCATCCACCAGCAGCTGTTCGCAGCCGTGGCAGCGACGCGCCGCAATATCATTCTCAGCGCCACAGTTATCGCACACCTTGAAGCGAAAGCGAAAATCACACTGGTGGCGCTTGCCTTTATCATCTTCAAGCAGCCCTTGGCAGCGGCGCCCAAAATGCTCAATGACCAGTTCGCCGTCGCGCTTGCCCCAAAACAGATTAGCGTGGCCGCAGGCCGGGCATTCAACCTGCACCGGCTCATTGTCGCCCGGCGGTTTTGGCTCGCCCACTTCTGGTGCGTAAAGGTCCCAGGGGTTGCCCGCGTAATCCAAAATAAGGCAATCCTGCTTACCTGGCGAGAGTCGAAGCCCCCGGCCCGCAATCTGCTGATAAAGGCTGACCGACTCCGTAGGCCGAAGCATCGCTATCAAATCTACATGCGGCGCATCAAAGCCGGTCGTCAGTACCGAGACATTCACCAGGTATTTAAGCTCACGCGCCTTAAAGGCATCAATCAGCTTAGTACGCTCCACCGACGGGGTCGCTCCGGTAATCAGCGCTGCCTGGTCGGCAGGCAAATACCCCATGATCTCTTCAGCGTGGGCGACAGTTGCTGCAAATATCATCACCCCATGCCGCTCAGTGGCACGCTCAACAATCTGACTGATAATCATGGGGGTGGCGCGATTGCCTGCCACGACGAGATTTAGCTCCGCTTCACGGTAATGGCCGTTTTCTGCCGACGCCAGCATGGAAAAATCATACCCTTCAATCGCCATATCCAGGCGTTTGGGTTCGGCAAGATAGCCTTGCTTGACCATCAAGCGCAGCGGCTGTTCGAACACGCAGTCACGAAAAAAGCTTGCGTCACTGCCGCGCACCATGCCGTGGTAATGACGATGGTAGATAAACCCTTGGCCTAGCCGGTAAGGCGTCGCGGTCAGCCCTAACACTTTCAACTTCGCGTTTTGTGCCCGCAGGTGATCAATCACTTGGCGGTAGCTTGCGTCTTTATCAAGCGACACCCGGTGGCACTCATCAATGACCAGCAGAGTGAAGCCTTCGTCATTGAACGCCTCCAGATTACGCACTACCGACTGCACCGAGCCAAACACGACCTGGCGCGACGCTTCCTTGCGCTTTAAACCCGCGCTGAAAATATCGGCTTTAAGCCCATAGGCCTGGTACTTGGCGTGATTCTGCTCCACCAGCTCGCGTACATGCGCCAATACCAATACGCGACCTCTCGCCAAGCGGGCCAGTTCGGCAATCACCAACGACTTCCCGCTTCCCGTAGGTAATACCACCACCGCGGGTTCGCTGGACGCACGAAAATGCGTAATAACACGTTTCACCGCGTCCGTTTGGTAAGGGCGTAAAGCAGGTGGCGGCATATAACTCCAACAGCCAGAAAATTACTTTGCTGGCTCAAGCGGGCAAGAGCAGCCAAGAACAGCGTTAGCCATAACGGCGGCCCAAGGGCCGCCGTTATGTGTTACGCATGGCTTAACGGCGTGAGATATTAACCGACCCAAACACGCGCGTTGCGGAACATGCGCAGCCAGGCACCATCTTCTGTCCACTCTGCCGGACGCCAGGAGTTGGTTACCGCGCGGGTAACGCGCTCCGGATGAGGCATCATGATCGTGACGCGGCCATCGGTGGTGGTTAACCCGGTGATACCTGACGGCGAACCGTTAGGGTTAGCTGGATAGCGCGTGGTCACCTGCCCATAGTTATCAATGTAACGAAGCGCAATCTGATTGCTGGATTGCATGCTACGCAGGTGCGCAGTATCGCGGAACTCAGCACGCCCTTCCCCATGGGCCACCGCAATAGGCAACAGAGAACCTTCCATGCCGGCCAGTAGAACCGAGGGCGTTTTTTCAACGCGCAGCATGGCTACCCGCGCCTCAAACTGCTCGGACTCGTTACGCACAAAGCCTGGCCAGTTTTCAGCCCCTGGAATCAATGACTTCAACTGCGAAAGCATCTGGCATCCGTTACACACGCCCAGCGAGAAGCTGTCTTCGCGGGTAAAGAAGGCGGCAAACTGATCGCGTGCCCGCTCGTTAAACAGCACGGATTTCGCCCAACCACCACCAGCGCCTAACACATCGCCGTAAGAGAAACCGCCACAGGCAACGAGCCCTTTGAACTCATCAAGAGCAACACGGCCTTCCAGAATGTCACTCATGTGAACATCAATGGCTTCAAAGCCGGCTTTATCAAATGCCCAGCCCATCTCGACCTGGCCATTAACGCCCTGCTCACGCAGTACCGCAACAGCGGGCTTGGCCATATTGATAAACGGCGCGCTGACATCCTCATTAATATCAAACGTGGGCGTCGCTGAAAGGCCTGGGTCACGCGTATCGAGCAGGTTGTCGAACTCGTTTTTAGCGCACTCGGGATTATCGCGAAGTGCCTGCAAGCGATAGCTGGTTTCAGACCAGGTACGCTGTGTCAGTTGGCGAGTGGTTTCCAGCAGCGGCTCTTCAAACAGAGTTACTCGCACCTGGTCGTCGTAACGCGGCCGGGCGATAACGCCACAGGTTTCAATACCCGCTACTGCAAATTGCGCTAACACCTCTTCGGTGTGTTCGCGGTTGACCTGAATCACCGCACCCAACTCTTCCGAGAACAGCGCATTAAGCGCCTCAACGGGCTCGTCGATCATCCAGTCGAGTTTGATCTCAAGGCCGGCGTGCGCCGCAAAGGCCATTTCCAACAGCGTGACCAACAAGCCGCCATCACTACGGTCATGGTACGCCAGCAGCTTACCGTCACGATTAAGCCCTTGGATCACCTCAAAGAAGGCTTTGATATCTTCTGGGTCGTCGACATCCGGGCAGGTATCGCCTACCTGACCATATACCTGCGCCAGCGCAGAGCCGCCCAAGCGGTTTTGACCGTTCCCCAGGTCGATCAGAATAAGATCCGACTCATCTTGATCCAGGTTGATCTGTGGCGTCAGGGTTGCCATCGCGTCAGTCACAGGCGCGAAGCCGGTAATCACCACCGACAGCGGTGATGTAACGCTTTTCTCTTCGCTATCCCCTTGGTCACTCACATCCTGCCAGGAGGTACGCATCGACATGGAGTCTTTGCCGACCGGCACCGCAATACCTAACGCCGGGCAAAGCTCCATCCCCACCGCGTGAACCGCATCATAAAGCGCCTGATTTTCGCCAGGGTGATCAGCGGCGCTCATCCAGTTAGCAGAAAGCTTGATATCGCTTAGCTTGGCAATGGGCGCTGCCGCGAGATTCGTAATCGCCTCGGCGACCGCCAGGCGTGCGCTGGCGGCGGGGTTAATCAAGGCAACCGGCGGACGTTCCCCCATCGCCATCGCTTCACCGGCATGGGTGTCATAACTGGCCGTTGTGACCGCTACATCTGCAACCGGCACCTGCCAAGGGCCGACCATTTGGTCACGCGCCACTTGGCCTGTAATTGAGCGATCGCCAATGGTAATCAAGAAGCTCTTGGAGGCCACGGCGGGCAGGCGTAGGACGCGATCAAGCGCCTCACGCAGGTCGAGATTATCCAGCATTACACCGGAAAGCTCTGGCGCATGGCGCTCAAAGCTGCGCTGCATTTTCGGCGCTTTACCGAACAGCACGCTCATGGGCAGGTCAATCGGCTTGCTGTTGAAGTGGCCATCGCGCACTTCAAGATGGTGGTCAGCCTGCGCTTCACCCACCACCGCATAGGGGCAACGCTCGCGCTTACACAGCGCATCAAACGTTGCTAGGTCCTCAGCCGCAACGGCCAGCACGTAGCGTTCCTGCGCTTCGTTACACCAGATTTCAAGCGGGCTCATACCCGGCTCAGCATTAGGCACCGCACGTAAATCGAACAGCCCACCCCGGTTGCCGTCTTTAACAAGCTCCGGCAGCGCGTTGGAAAGACCACCCGCCCCCACATCGTGGATAAAGCAGATCGGGTTTTTGTCCCCCATCGCCCAGCAGCGGTCAATCACTTCCTGAGCACGTCGCTCGATTTCCGGGTTTTCACGCTGTACAGAAGCAAAGTCCAGGTCGGCACTTGAGGTGCCAGAAGACATGCTGGAGGCCGCGCCGCCGCCCAGACCGATCAACATCGCTGGGCCACCCATCACAATCAGCTTACCGCCGACAGGAATATCGCCCTTTTGAACGTGCTGGGCGCGAATATTGCCGTAACCACCCGCCAGCATGATCGGCTTGTGGAAACCTCGACGCTCAATACCGCCCTCGTTGAGGGTGTCCTGCTCATAGGTACGGAAGTAACCGGTAAGGTTTGGGCGGCCAAACTCGTTATTAAACGCCGCGCCGCCAATCGGGCCTTCCAGCATGATGGCAAGGGCGGACTGCATACGCTCGGGCTTGCCATAATCAAACGCTTCCCAAGGCTGTACAAACTCGGGGATACGCAGGTTGGAAACGGTAAAACCGGAAAGGCCCGCTTTGGGCTTACCGCCGATACCGGTGGCACCTTCATCGCGAATCTCACCACCCGAGCCTGTCGCCGCACCGGGGAACGGTGCTATCGCGGTGGGATGGTTATGGGTTTCCACCTTCATCAGAATGTGAATCGGCTCCTGATGCGTCCCGTACAGCGCACGCTCTCCCTCAGCACCGGTCAGCGGCGTGGGATAAAAACGACCCGCCTGGCTGCCTTTGATAACGGCGGCGTTATCGCTATAGGCTGACAAGACGTTTTCAGGAGAGGTTGCAAAGGTGTTCTTGATCATCTTGAACAGCGAATGGGTTTGCGGCTCGCCGTCAATGATCCAGTCCGCGTTGAAGATTTTATGTCGGCAGTGCTCAGAGTTCGCCTGGGCGAACATCATCAGCTCAATGTCGGTGGGGTTGCGCTGAAGCTCGTTAAAGGCATCAACCAGGTAGTCGACTTCGTCATCGGCAAGCGCCAAACCCAACTCACGGTTAGCGGTTACCAGCGCATCGCGTCCGCTGTTTAAAATATCCACGCTACCCAGCGGTGCCGGGTCGTGGTGAGCAAATAGCGCCGCCGCTTCAGCCGCGTCATTAAGCACGGTTTCGGTCATTCGGTCGTGCAGCAGCGCCATCAGCGCAGTCAGGCTCTCTTCGCTGGGCGCACGGCTAAACCCTACCCGATAATCAACGCCACGCTCTATGCGGCGAATGCCCGACAGCCCACAGTTATGCGCAATATCCGTCGCTTTTGATGACCAGGGCGACTGGGTACCTAACCGCGGTACGACCAGAAAACGTTGAGCGTCGGCAGGTATCTCGGCATGGGTAGGGATGCCGTAATCCAACAGTTGCGCCAAACGCTCGAGAGAGGCATCACTGAGTTCTTCACGGTGGTCAATCAAATGAACATAGTGGGCAGACAGCGCCTCCACCTCGGGAACACGTTCACGCAGCACCGTTAGCAACCGTGTATGACGGAAGGTAGAAAGGGCGGGCGCGCCTCGCAATTCGAGCATATCCTGAAGCCTCTAGAGCAGGGAGAATTCGTGCAGGGAAATAGCAGGCCGCTAGGCGACCCCTTAAATGACACTTATTGAGCCCTATGATACTGGAAAGCGGCGGCCACACGAAATCAACAAGGTGACAGCATGGCGATGGCTGGGTATTGTGGCTGCTTGTTTCATGCCGACAAGACCTTATGCCGACATTGATTTATGCCCATTCTTTAGCGCACGCTCGCCTTTATTTAACCTTATTTATCATCATCTTATTGGTACTTGCGCCCACGCTTCCCAAGGTGCCACATGGTGAGCATTTAACGCATATCCAGGCAAAAGATTTTATCACGGCTCAAACGCGCAACACGCCCACGACCTACTACGAAGGCCGCCAGGGACCCACTGGGTTTGAGTATGAGCTGATGCATCAGTTTGCCGAGTATTTGGGAGTAAGCCTCAACCTCAACGCCAAGCATCATCCTGAAAGCGTATTGTCGGCCGTGCGTGAACAGGGCGATTTTGGCGCTGCCGCCCTACCCCTACTCCCTGACGCATCCGATGTGCACTACACCCGCCCCATCATTCAAATGCAACCACTGCTGGTGTACCGGCGCGGTTTACACGGCATAAAGGCACCCAGCGATCTGGTAGGCCTTGAGATTGGCACGCTAAGCCAGGCAGGTACCAGCGAAGCGCTGCGTGAGTTGCAGCGCGACTACGCTGACTTAAGCTGGAAAGAGTCTCACGAGCTGGATGTCGATGAACTGCTTGTCCAGGTCGAGAGCGGCGTGCTGGACGCAGCGGTTATTTTTGATCATCAGTTCCGGCTTAACCGACTCTTTTTCCCCAATGTAGAGCGCGGCTTTTTAATGGGCGACCCGCTTTCCATGGTATGGGCGCTTCCTCGCGGCCGCGGTTTAGGGCTGCTCGAAGCCGCCAATGACTTCCTGCAAACCCTTCAGGAAAATGGCACGCTCGACCACCTGGTTAACCGCTACTTTGGCCATGACGATTATTTAGAGTACGTGGGTACGCGCACCTTTTTAACGCACCTGGATGCACGTTTACCCCAGTTTGCCGACCTGTTTAAACAGGCGGCACGTGACACAGGTTTTGACTGGAAACTGCTGGCGGCAGTGGGTTATCAGGAATCCCACTGGGACGCGGAAGCGGTGTCACCCACCGGCGTGCGAGGCGTTATGATGCTCACCCACCCTACCGCCAGCGAAATGGGTGTGGATAACCGCCGAGACGCGGCGCAAAGCATTGATGGTGGCGCCCGCTACCTGCGCAGCCTAAAAGACCGCCTGCCTGAAAGCATTACCGGAGATGATCGTCTTTATATGGCCATGGCGGCCTACAATGTTGGCCTTGGTCACCTTTACGATGCACGTAAAATTACCGAAGAGCTCGGTGGGGACCCCAACCGTTGGCAAGATGTTCGCGAGGCGCTTCCCCTGTTACAGCAACAGGAGTGGCATAGCCAAACGCGCCACGGCTATGCGCGTGGTGGTGAGCCGGTCATTTATGTGCGCAATATCCGGCGCTACTATGAGATGCTTGAGTACGTTGAGCACAGCCGTCAGCAATTTTTCCAGTTAGGTCAAACCGCAACCGGCGGTTCTCTCCTACTGCCATTTGAGTTAATTCCGCCGTTGAATCAATAGCCTCACTACAGAGCCTTCCAGCTCGAGCCCACGTTGCCCTTCGTGGTTAAAGAAAATTTCTGGTGTTTGGATTACGCTTTTCAAATAGCAGGTAAAAACGTACTGGCGATTACAAGCGTTTATCCTGCGCCTGCGACCAGGGCATTGTACCTCAGTACTTTATGCCAACCTGGTTGGATAAGCAGTTGGCCATGTCTGGTTAAACCAATAGAAACGGGGTAGATAGATAAGAGTTGGTTACATCAAAAACCATTAATGACTTCGCCGGAAGGCATGCACAGCCATCAGCTAACCGACCACGTACTGTTTCCTACTTGGCAGGCGGCTTCCGCCAGATTCAGGTTCAAGGGAGTGACGATGAAAGACACCGAACTGACTCAGCGTAAGAACGACCATCTGGATATCGTGCTACACCCACGCCAGGCCGTCGGCACCCTTCGTCCAGGTTTTGAACACTGGCGCTTTGAGCATTGTGCGCTGCCGGAATTAAACCTGGATGATATTGATCTGGGGACTTACCTGTTCGGGCAACCTCTAAAAGCGCCCATCCTCATCAGTTCGATGACCGGCGGAGCGAGTCGAGCCAAGGATATCAACCGGCACTTGGCAGAGGCCGCTCAAACGCTGGGCCTTGCCATGGGCGTGGGTTCACAACGCGTGGCCATTGAAGGCGAAGCCAACTGGGGCCTCACGAGCGAACTGCGCCGAATTGCTCCCGACATCCCATTGCTGGCCAACCTGGGAGCCGCCCAAATTAAAGGCGAACGCGGGCTTGATTATGCCCGACGCGCGGTCGATATGATCGAAGCTAACGCACTCATTATTCATCTCAACCCGCTACAGGAAGCGCTACAAACAGGTGGAGATCGCGATTGGCGAGGCATACTCACCGCCATTGAGCGCACCGTTGCCAAACTGGAAGTGCCTGTGGTGGTCAAGGAAGTTGGGGCTGGGCTTTCTGTTTCTGTGGGTCGCCAACTTTCCGAAGCAGGCGTGGCGATGCTGGACGTTGCGGGTGCGGGTGGCACCAGTTGGGCGGCAGTTGAAGGCGAGCGCGCCAGCACACCTCAAGCGCGTGCCATCGCCATGGCCTTCGCCGATTGGGGAATCCCCACCTCACAAGCACTGCACGATTTGCGCCAGGCACTGCCCGGTATGCCGCTGATCGCTTCAGGCGGGGTGGCCAGCGGTATTGATGCGGCTAAAGCGCTCTGTTTAGGCGCTCATCTGGTAGGTCAGGCAGCGGCGGTGCTGAGCAGTGCCACCACCTCCAGCGATGCCGTTATCGAGCACTTTCAAACGCTCATTGAGCAGCTGCGCGTTGCCTGTTTTTGTACCGGCAGCGCTGACCTGGTCGCGTTAAAGCACGCGACGCTTACGCAGGCTGAGGCGGGGGCATGAGCCACTACGCAGTCATATCACCACTATGATACAACCACGCTAACGCACTCCAAGCCTTTGCTCTGCAACTCATTGTGCGTGGCCACCAGGTGACGTTTATCCCGCGGCTTCTTGACACGCCAGAGAGCTATAAAACACGCTAGCGCCTTGCCGCAAAAAACGCTTTTAATAACTTGCTGGCCGATGGCGCCAGCACGCCCGCCGTCACCTCCACATGGTGATTAAACCACGGTTGGGCCAGCAGGTTAGCCTTGGACTCCACCATACCGGTACGAGGCTCAGCAGCGCCATAAACCAAACGCTTTAGGCGTGCATGCACAATGGCCCCCGCGCACATCATGCACGGCTCCAACGTGACATACAGCGTACACCCTTCCAGCCGGTAGTTGGCTCTCTGCTGCCCGGCTTCACGCAGGGCACGAATTTCCGCATGGCCGCTAGGGTCACAGCTAAGCACTGGCGCATTGTGGGCAGCGGCAAGAATCTCTCCTTCGCTATTCACCACCACGGCCCCTACCGGCACTTCACCCGCCTCAGCCGCCAAATGCGCCTGTTCAAGGGCGCGGTGCATGTAAAATTCATCGCTGCGTATCAAGGCAAACTCCGCTAAGGTAGCAAAATGATGGTAGCAACGGCGGCCTCGCCGTATGTGATATCCGCCACTATGGGCAACAATAGATAGCACCAAGGATACCTGGAATGACCGACGCGCTGAATACGTTAGTAAACCTGCTTGAGCTTGAAGTCCTCGAAGAGACGCTCTTTCGAGGGCAAAGCCAAGACCTGGGCTTTCCTCAGCTTTATGGTGGACAGGTGCTTGGTCAAGCGCTCGCGGCGGCCTCACGTACGGTACCCGCTGAGCGTCACCCACACTCTCAACACGGTTACTTTCTTCGCCCTGGCGACCCGCATCGCCCAGTGGTCTATCAGGTGGATAACGTACGCGATGGCGGGAGCTTTACCACGCGCCGCGTTACGGCGATTCAAAAAGGCCGACCGATCTTCTTCTGTAGCGCGTCGTTTCACAGCCCTGAAGAAGGTTTTCATCACCAGCGCGCCATGCCCCATGTCGAGTCGCCGGAAGCCTTGATTGAGAGCGGCGCCGCCAAGCACTCACGTTTTCCGGGCCACCCTATCGAGTTTTTGCATATTAAAGGCAATCCAGATAGCGGCGACCCGGCTGGGCAATGTTTATGGTTTCGCTTTGCAGGCACGCTGCCTGATGCCCCCACCCTGCACCGGCACTTGCTCTCCTACGCCTCTGATTTCAATCTACTGACCACCAGCCTACTGCCCCACGGCATTCAGTTCACTGACCCAAAACTGCGTATCGCAAGCCTTGACCACGCGCTATGGCTCCATGAGGACGCACGGCTGGATGAGTGGCTTTTATACGTGATTGATTCCCCTTGGGCAGGCAACTCGCGAGGCCTGGCACGCGGTCATATCTATCGCCGTGATGGCCGCTTGATTGCCTCTACCGCCCAGGAAGGGCTAACACGCGTGCATGACGAGCCGATTCGCTAAGCTTCGTACAAAAGCCTTTAGAAACCGCTCCTTAAAAGCACAACGCCCGCAGCAAGTGCGGGCGTTGAAAGGAGCCATCAAACCGGCGTGTTAAACACCCGAAACATCACTGGCCATAAGCCTCATTGATCGTTTTGAGGGGGTAGTGAGCCGGGTACGGTTTGCGCGCCACGCCTGAATCTACTGCCGCCTGAGCCACTGCGGAAGAAACGCGCTCCAGCAAGCGAATATCGACCGGCGTGGGGATAATGTACTCACGACCAAAGCTCATTTCCGTACGCTCATAGGCATTCAACACTTCCTCGGGAACCGGCTCGCGGGCCAGATCCTTAAGTGCATGCACAGCGGCAAGCTTCATGGCTTCGTTAATCCGTGTAGCGCGCACATCCAACGCCCCACGGAAAATAAACGGGAAGCCCAACACGTTGTTTACCTGGTTAGGGAAGTCTGAACGGCCGGTCGCCATAATCACATCCGGGCGCGCTTCACGGGCAACGTCAGGATGAATTTCCGGGTCCGGGTTGGTGCAGGCGAAAATCACCGGGTCAGCGGCCATCTTTTTAACCTGCTCAGCCGACAGCAAGCCCGGGCCGGAAAGACCGATAAACACATCGGCGCCGTCGATAGCATCATCCAGAGTGCGCATTTCGGTATCCAGCGCAAACTCTGCCTTGTACTCATTGATACCATCACGGCCGGTATGGATAACGCCACGGCGATCCAGCATCACCAGGTTCTCTTTTTTGGCGCCACACGAAACCAGTAGGCGCATGCAGGCAATCGCTGCCGCACCGGCCCCCATGCAAACGATCTTCACGCTATCTATCGTTTTACCAGCGATTTCCAACGCGTTCAGCATACCCGCGGCCGTTACAATAGCCGTGCCGTGCTGGTCATCGTGAAAGACGGGGATATTGCAGCGCTCAACCAGCGCTTTTTCAATCTCAAAGCACTCGGGCGCTTTGATATCTTCAAGATTAATGCCGCCCCAAGTATCGGCAATGCGGGCAACGGTGTCGATAAACGCCTGCGGGCTTTCTGCGTCTACCTCAATATCTACCGAGTTGATCCCGGCAAAGCACTTGAACAGCACGCCCTTGCCTTCCATCACCGGCTTACTGGCCAGCGGGCCAAGATTCCCCAAGCCTAAAATGGCGCTGCCATCGGTAATAACGGCGACCAAATTACCCTTGCCCGTATAACGGTAAGCATTTTCAGGATCGCGGGCAATTTCGCGAACCGGCTCAGCAACGCCAGGGCTATATGCCAGTGCCAAGTCCCGGGCTGTTGCGGTGGGCTTGGTTAACTCCACCGATAGCTTGCCGGGAATCGGTTTCGCATGATAGTCCAGTGCTGCCTGCTTATTTGCATCCGTCATAATGAGGGTCCAATTAGCCTAAAGTAGATATAAGTGCTTCCAGAATATAGAAAAACTCAAGACGCCTCAAGCGCGTCGTCAACTCAAAAAGAAAACGCTTTTTTAGCGATTTTTCCTTCACGTTAATTACTTTTCCCAACCATTTGCTGAATCTTATGCAGAAGCATTTTAGCTATAACGCATTGCTTATTGCTGTATCGCAGCATTTATGAAAAACCCTTCCATCTCGCCATTTGTTCATCCAAACAGGCATTTATAGAAATTCGCCCATAAAAAAACCCACGCCGTAGCGTGGGTTTTTCTTACAAGTACCTGGTATTTTACCCGCACTTGCAGTGTGGCTGATCCGTTAGGATTAGCCGCGCTTAACAGCAGCGCCGAAACGCTTGTTGAAGCGCTCTACACGGCCACCGGTGGTCGCTTGCTTCTGCTTACCTGTGTAGAACGGGTGGCAGTTGGAGCATACGTCTAGCGAGAAATCCTGGCCAGAAGTAGAGCCCACCTGGAAGCTAGCACCGCAAGAGCAGTTAGCGGTGACCGTATTGTAATTCGGGTGAATACCTTGTCTCATCGTGATGATCTCTCAAGCGGTATGCCGCCACCTGATCCGTTGCCAGGCACCGCATACGGGTTTGGAAAAACTACTAACCGGTTAACCGTCTGATCGTTTAGATTCAGAGCGGCCGCATATTTTAGCAAAACTTATCGCCGGAGGCCAATTGCCTGACACTGTTTCTTTGCAGGTGCTAAAAGTCGCCTTGCCGTCCCCACTCCGACGCCTGTTTGATTACCTGCCCGCCAGCCGCACTCCCCCTTGCGGCTGGCAGCCTGGGCTTCGTGTACGCGTACCCTTTGGGCGGCGCGAAGTGGTGGGCGTGGTAGTTGAACTGGCTGCCACCAGCGAACTACCACGCAGCCAGTTACGTGCTGTCAGCGAAGCGCTGGATGATGCACCACTTCCCAATGACTGGCTGTGGCTATGCCGGTTTGCCGCACGCTACTACCAACACAGCCTGGGCGATACGCTCCATCATGCGCTGCCTGCACGGCTGCGCCAGGGCCACCCAATGGCTGGGCGCACGCAAACGCTGTGGTTTGCCGTAACGCATACCCCGCCGGATTTAAGCCGAGCGCCCAAACAAGCCGAGCTGTATGCGCTTTTATGCCAGCATCCGCACGGCCTGCCTTCACGGGCTGTCAGCGCCCACGGCTTTAGCCGCGACCAGCTGCTAGCACTGGGCAAGAAGGGGCTGGTCACCCACCAGGAAATCACCCTGACCGCCCCCGAGACGCCGAGTGGCAGTTTGCTTGCCACACCGGCACTGCCGCTCAATCGTGAGCAGGCCACCGCCCTTGCGGCGCTACACGAAAAGCTTGAAAGCTACCACCCTTGCCTGCTGGAAGGCGTTACCGGCAGCGGCAAGACAGAAGTGTATCTGCAGCTTATTGAAGCAATTGCCGCCAAAGGCAAGCAGTCGCTGGTATTGGTGCCGGAAATCGGCCTGACGCCGCAAACCCTGGCGCGCTTTAGAAACCGTTTTCGGGTGCCCGTGGTGGCACTCCACTCCGGCTTAACCGACCCCGAACGGCTGGACGTTTGGGAAGCCGCGGCAAACGGGCGGGCGCTGATTATCATCGGAACACGCTCGGCGATCTTTACCCCGCTTGCCAACCTAGGCGCGATCATTGTCGATGAAGAGCACGACGGCTCTTACAAGCAGCACGACGGGCTGCGTTACCACGCCCGCGACCTGGCCGTTGCACGCGCTCATTACCACGGCATTCCACTACTGCTGGGCAGCGCCACACCTTCGCTTGAGAGCCTACAGCAGGCGCTTTCCGGTAGTTATCGCCACCTGCGCCTTACTCAGCGGCCCAGCCGTCATCAGCCCGCCAAGCTGGAGCTTCTTGATTTACGCCACCAGCGCCGCCAGGGGGGCCTGCTACCGGGTGCTATCAAAGCGATCAAAAGCACCTTGAGTGCGGGCAAGCAGGTGCTGATTTTCATCAACCGGCGCGGCTTTGCGCCGTCGCTTGCCTGCCACGCCTGCGGCTGGATGGCGGAATGCGGCCAGTGCGACTCACGCATGACGCTGCACCGCCAGCCGCCGCTACTTGCCTGCCACCACTGCGATAGCCGTCGCGCCCTGCCGGATGCCTGCCCCGAGTGCGGCAGCGGCGACTTACGTGCGCTGGGAAGCGGCACCGAGCGTACCGAAGAGACGCTCCAGGGCCTTTTCCCCAAGGTCACCGTGCACCGTATTGATCGCGACAGCACCCGCAAGAAAGACAGCTTTGAGCAGATCCTAAAGGAGATTCAGCGGGGTGAGCCTTGCCTGCTGGTGGGTACGCAGATGCTTGCCAAAGGGCATCATCTGCCTCACGTCACACTGGTGGTTGTGGTGAATGCTGACGGCGGTCTTTACGCCGCCGACTTCCGTGCCCTGGAGCATAGCGCGCAGCTGCTGGAACAGGTGGCCGGGCGCGCAGGACGTGCAGCCGACCAGGGGCGGGTACTGGTGCAAACACTGCATCCGGATGACCCTCACTTAGGGCTGCTGGCCGAACAGGGCTATGGAGCATTGGCGAGAAACTTACTGGAAGAGCGCCGCCAGGCACACCTGCCGCCGTTCACGTTTATGGCGCTACTACGGATCGAAAGCCCCCAGGAACCGGCGGCCCTTGCCTTAGCGCAACAGGCAGGCCAAGCGCTGCGCGAGTGGCTGAAAACGTCGGGCCTTACCACTTACTGCCTGGGCCCCGTGCCTGCGCCCATGGAGCGACGCCAAAATCGCTACCACATGCACTTGATGCTGACCGCCAATAAGCGCAGTCAATTGCACGTGGCGGCCAGTTGGCTGGTGCAATGGCTTGAGGCCAACCGCGAGGCGCGCAAGGTGCGCTGGTCGATTGATATCGACCCTCAAACGCTTGCCTAGCCTGCGTCGCCGCCGTTGAAAATAGCCAGGATTGCCAAGGGCACTTATGCAAGGATCGCATCAACACCTTTGAAACTGCGCGCCAAATGCTGATAATGGCCGCTTTGCTGATGCACTTCGTAAGTGCGCACTTGCACACGCCGCCACCGACGTTACCCGGATACCTAAATGAAAGACACGATTGTTTCCCTGCTCAACGGCGCCATTGATGCGCTTAAGCACCAAGGCGTGCTGCCTGATGACCTTCAGCCCAACATCAAAGTTGACCCCACCAAAGACAAGGCGCACGGCGATTACGCCACGAACCTGGCACTCATGCTGGCCAAGCCTGCTGGTAAAAACCCTCGTGAGCTGGCCGAGGCGCTGATTGCCGCGCTGCCAGAAAGCGATGCACTTCAAAAAACCGAAATTGCTGGGCCCGGGTTTATCAACTTTTTTGCCGCCGCAGATGCCGCCGCCCAAATTGTGGCGCAAGTGCTGGATAGCGGCGACGCCTTTGGCCGCAGCATGGTGGGTAAGGCGGAAAAAGTGCAGGTCGAATTTGTATCGGCCAACCCAACAGGCCCGTTACACGTAGGCCACGGCCGCGGCGCCGCGATTGGCGACTGCCTGTGCCGCCTGCTGGAAGCAACCGGTTACGACGTCACGCGTGAGTTTTACTACAACGATGCCGGCGCGCAGATTGCCAACCTGGCCCGTTCGGTACAGGCGCGCGCCAAAAATCTGGGCCCTGATGATGAAAGCTGGCCGGAAGACGGCTATCGCGGCGAATACATTACCGATGTCGCTAACGACTACCTGGCGGGTAAAACGGTCACTGCCGATGACCGTGAAGTAACCGCTAAGGCAGACGCTGATGACCTGGAGGCCATTCAAGAGTTTGCCGTTGCCTGGCTGCGTCGCGAACAGGATCTGGACCTAAAGGCTTTCGGCGTTGAATTTGACGTGTACTTCCTGGAGTCATCGCTTTATCAGGACGGCAAGGTCAACGAAGCGGTTGAAAAACTCGTCGCCAACGGCCACACCTATGAAGAAGATGGCGCCATGTGGCTGCGTACCACTGACTTTGGCGATGACAAAGACCGCGTCATGCGCAAGCGTGAAGGCGGCTATACCTACTTCCTGCCCGACGTTGCTTACCACCTGGATAAATGGCAGCGCGGCTTTACCACCGTGATTAACGAGCAGGGGGCCGACCACCACTCGACCGTTACCCGTGTGCGTGCGGGCCTTCAAGCGCTGGAAGTGGGCATTCCCAAAGGCTGGCCCGACTACGTACTGCACCAGATGGTGATGGTCACGCGCTCTGGCGTTGAAGTAAAACTCTCCAAGCGGGCAGGCAGCTACGTTACGGTGCGTGACCTGATTGATGAAGTGGGCCGTGATGCCACGCGCTTCTTCCTCGCTGCACGCCGCGCCGACTCACAGCTAACTTTCGATATTGACCTGGCGCGCTCACAGTCCAACGACAACCCGGTGTACTACATTCAGTACGCCCACGCACGCGTAAGCAGCATGCTGCGTAAAACAGAGGCAGCGGGCCAGCCTTTTGATCATGCCTTGGCGCTTGCCAACCTCGCGCTGCTGGGAAGCGACCAGGAAAAAGCCGTGCTTAACCGCCTGGCGCGCTATCCAGAAGTGGTTCAAAACGCGGCGAAAAACCGCGAACCGCAGCAAGTGGCGCAGTATCTACTGGACCTGGCGGGGGATTTCCATACCTGCTACAACGCGGTCAAAGTCATGGTCGAAGACGATACGCTTCGTAACGTGCGTCTCTCGCTGGGTCTGGCAACCCGTCAGGTACTGCGTAATGGCCTGGACTTGATGGGCGTTAGTGCCCCCGAGGAGATGTAAGCCATGGCCAGCCCGCGCAAAAAGCCTGCTCGCCCTCGCCAGGGCGCTACCTCGCAGCGTAAAGCCCCTCGCTCCACCAAAGGCAGAGGGTTTCGCCTGCCGGGCTGGGTATGGGGTCTTGCCGGTATGGCCGCAGGTTTTTTCCTTGCTCAGCACCAGCACGGCACGGCGCCCTGGCAGGACACGCCAAGTGACCAGCCGCAGGCAACGGTACTCTCCAAACCCGAAAGTGCCGAGCGTGCCGCCGCCAGGGAAAACGAAACCGCAAGCGAACCCTCGATGCCCACGTTCGAGTTCTATACCTTGCTGCCTGAAACCGAGGTCATTGCCCCGGGTGTCACGCTTCCTTCAAGCGTTACCCGCCCGGAAGTTGCCGAGCAAGTTGATGTGCAAGCCGCCGAGAGCGCCTCAACCCAAACGTCATCAACTGACGACCCTATCGCTCAGGTGATTGCGGCCAACACGCGGCCGGAAGAGCAGGCAAGTACCGCGCAGCCGACAGCCCCCGCCAGCACCAGCGCGCCTAATCGCTACGTATTGCAGGCCGCTTCGTTTCGTGAGCTAAGCGATGCCGAGCAACTACGCAGCCGGTTACGTAATTTGAGCCTACTGGCGCAAATCAGCGAAGTGCAAGCAGGCGGCGATACGTGGCACCGTGTCCAGGTAGGCCCTTACGAAGACACACGCGAGTTGAACCGCGCCCAGGATTTAATGACCACGCAAGGCATTGAACCCTTGTTGATACAGCTGCAAAACTGATTTTAATAACCGGGCCTCAAACGAATAAAGCGGTAGGCGTTACCCAGCGGGCGGTTGATTTTTTATCAGCCGCCCGCATTTTATTGTTCATCGTCTTTTATAGGCGGTCGCTCTATCATCGTTTAAGCGGCCGTTCAGTTATCGGGAGCACGCCTCCCCCAAGGAGTTATCTCCATGACCACTATCGTATCCGTACGTCGCGGTAATCAGGTTGCCCTGGCAGGCGACGGCCAGGTATCACTTGGCAACACCGTGATGAAAGGCAACGCCAGCAAGGTGCGTCGCCTTTACCGTGGCAAGGTGCTCGCCGGTTTTGCAGGCGGCACCGCTGACGCATTTACGCTGTTTGAGCGCTTTGAAGCCCAGCTTGAAAAGTACCAGGGTCACTTGACCAAGGCGGCCGTTGAGCTAGCCAAAGACTGGCGCACCGACCGTGCCCTGCGCCGGTTGGAAGCGCTGCTTGCCGTCGCTGACCACAGCGCCTCGCTGATCATTACCGGCAACGGCGATGTGGTTGAGCCTGAACGCGGCATTATCGCGATTGGCTCAGGCGGCAACTTTGCCCAGGCAAGTGCCCGAGCGCTACTTGAGAATACCGAGCTTTCCGCGCGTGAAATCACCGAGAAATCGCTCCAAATTGCCGGTGACATCTGTGTATTCACCAACCATCACGTGACGCTCGAAGAGCTGAATACCAACGAACGTTGAGGCTGACTTAATGACTCAGATGACACCCCGCGAAATCGTCCACGCGCTTGATCAATACATCATCGGCCAGCAAGACGCCAAGCGCGCCGTTGCCATTGCGCTGCGCAATCGCTGGCGCCGCATGCAGCTTGACGACGACCTGCGTCCTGAAGTAACCCCGAAAAATATTTTGATGATCGGGCCGACCGGTGTGGGTAAAACCGAGATTGCGCGCCGTTTAGCGAAACTCGCCCGTGCGCCGTTTATCAAAGTAGAAGCTACTAAATTTACCGAGGTAGGCTACGTTGGACGCGATGTGGAATCCATCATTCGTGATTTGATGGAATCGGCCATGAAAATGGTGCGCGAGCATGCCAAAGAGGAAGTCGGCCATCGTGCCGATGATGCCGCTGAAGATCGCGTGCTTGATGCGCTTCTGCCGCCGCCCCGCGGCCAGGAAGACAAGCCTCGTGAAGACTCCAGCACGCGTCAAAGCTTCCGCAAAAAACTGCGCGAAGGCCAGTTGGATGATAAAGAGATCGATATAGAGGTCTCTTCCCAGAGCGCGGGTGTCGACATCATGACGCCACCCGGCATGGAAGAGATGACCAACCAACTGCAGAGCCTGTTTTCCAACATGGGCCAGCAGAAACGCGAGCAGCGCCGCGTAACGGTCAAAGAAGCGCTGGTACTGCTGCGCGATGAAGAAGCCGGCAAGCTGGTGAATGAAGATGAAATCAAAGCGCGTGCCGTTGAGGCCGTAGAGCAGCACGGCATCGTATTCCTGGATGAGATCGACAAAGTCGCCAAGGGCAGCGGACAGTCCAGCGGTGGTGAAGTGTCTCGTGAAGGCGTTCAGCGTGACCTGCTACCGTTGATCGAAGGCTCTACGGTTTCCACCAAGTACGGCATGGTGAAAACTGACCATATCCTGTTCATCGCATCCGGCGCTTTCCACTTGGCGCGTCCGTCTGACTTGATCCCCGAGTTACAGGGCCGTCTGCCGATCCGCGTGGAGCTTGATGCGCTAACGCCGGGCGACTTCAAGCGCATTCTGACCGAACCATCCGCATCATTGACCAAACAGTACCAGGCGCTGCTGGCAACCGAAGGGCTGGGTATTGAGTTCACCCCTGACGGGATTGAGCGTATCGCCGAGATTTCCTGGCAGGTTAACGAAGGCACCGAGAATATCGGCGCTCGCCGCTTGCACACCGTGATGGAGCGCTTGCTGGAAGAAGCCTCGTTCAAGGGCGGCGATATGGACAGCCCGCTGGTCATTGATGCCAATTATGTGAATGCCCAACTAGGTGAACTGGCTGTCGACGAAGACCTGTCGCGCTATATCCTGTAATGATCGCTTAAATCGCTTGCCCACTGATGCCTGTTTCAATGGGGCGCAGAAGGTGGGCAAGCTATCTCGGCAATAAGCCAAGAGGTTTGTGCATGAACGCTCCCGCCCCCAACCGGGTTCACTATCATAAAAAGGCCCGCGAACTTGAGCTTGGCTATGCCAGCGGTGAGAGCTTCCGGCTGCCGATAGAGTTTTTGCGGGTTTACTCGCCCTCTGCAGAGGTACGTGGCCATGGCGGTGATACCGCTGTGCTTCAAGTCGGTAAAAAGGATGTTGGGCTACAAAACATCGTCCAGACAGGCAACTATGCGCTACAGCTTTACTTTGATGACGGGCATAACAGCGGCATTTATAGCTGGGAATACCTGTTTGAACTCGCCACGCATCAAAAAGCCTATTGGGAGAACTACCTGCAGCGGCTAAAAGAAGCCGGTGCATCGCGCGAGCCAGCAGGTATCCAATTCAAGCAGCTGTGATTCTTGAAGCATGCTTCAAGAACCATAAGCCAAGAACCAAACTCAAAAACCATGACCCAGCGCATCCGACCAGGCGCAGACAAATTGGGGCAGACAAGGCTACAATATCGCCAAACTTTTTATACGACGACCATCTGGTCGATTGTTACCGCCTCGAACTCGGGAGCTAAAGCCCCATGAGCCCCACGGAAAAGCGCACCACCGATTTTGGTTATCAAGAAGTCCCGGTCGACGAGAAAGCATCACGTGTAGCGGATGTGTTCCACTCTGTCGCCGCCCGTTACGACGTTATGAACGACTTAATGTCGATGGGCATCCACCGTGTATGGAAACGTTTCACCATTGAGCGTGCGGGCGTTCGCCCCGGCCACCACGTTTTAGATATCGCGGGGGGCACCGGAGATTTAACCCTTAAGTTCTCACGTATTGTTGGCCCGCGCGGCAAAGTCGTGCTTGCCGACATCAACGCCTCCATGCTGAAGGTTGGCCGCGACAAGCTGATGGATAATGGCGTCGGTGGCAACGTTGAATACGTTCAGGCCAACGCTGAGTGCTTGCCCTTCCCTGACAATAGCTTTGACTGTATTACAATTGCGTTTGGCTTGCGTAATGTGACCAACAAAGACGCCGCACTACGCTCCATGGCCCGCGTGCTAAAACCGGGTGGCCGCTTGCTGGTGCTGGAGTTCTCCAAGCCCAATAACCCGCTGCTTTCTAAAGCCTACGATGAGTACTCTTTCCGCCTGCTGCCTAAAATGGGCGAGCTTGTCGCTGGAGACGGCGAAAGCTACCGCTATTTAGCGGAGTCCATTCGCATGCACCCGAACCAGGAAACGCTTAAAGCGATGATGGAAGCAGCAGGCCTTGAGCGGGTGGAGTACACCAACCTGACGGGCGGTATTGTGGCCCTGCACCGTGGCATCAAGTTATGACGTTATCGTCGATAGTGGTATCAACGATCACGAGGTCAGCATGCTGTTAACCCCGACACTTGTGTTGGCCGGTTGTGAACGTACGCTTAATGCCCTGCTCGCTCGCGACCCTGCCGCACCGGCTCGCTTAGCGGCCCTGGCGGGCAGTCGGCTTTTGGTGCGTTTGGAAAAGCCACATCTGCAGCTGGTACTGCATTACCATTTGGCGGGTATTGACCTACTCCGTGGGGATGACGTAGACGAAGCCGATGTCGACGCAGTGGTAGAACTCACGCCTGAAACCTTCTCTGAATGGATCAGCGGCGCCTCCATTGAGCGGCTCATGTTTGACGGCAAGCTCGCGGTGCGCGGACGCCTTCATCTGCTGGAAGCTACCCGCGACCTGCTGTTTGACCTGGATATCGACTGGGAAGCCGAGCTTGCCAACTGGTTGGGCGATATCCCCGCTCACTCGTTGGCCGAAGGCGTGCGCCGCCTGACGCGCTGGGGGCTGCGTACCAAGAATGAGCTTCTTCAGGATGTCTCAGAGTATGTATTTGAAGAAGCGCGTTTACTGCCAGGCCGCCAGCAGCGTGATGTGCTGCGTGACCACTTAACCGAACTTGAAGTGGCAACTGACCGTTTGGAAGCCCGCTTTAACCGACTCCATCGCCGTCTGGTGCGTGACTCATCGCTTGCCTCACAGGAGCCGTCGGCATGAGCCTGCGTCTGTTCAAAATTCTTTGGATTATTGCGCGCCACCGGCTAGACACTCTGATTCCTATGGAGCGGCTGCCGTTTTGGCTGCGAGCGCTTTTATGGTTTTCGCCGCTGCGGCTTTTTTCGGTTGGTCGCCGCAGTCGTGGCGAGCGATTGCGCCTGGCGCTGGAAGCGCTGGGGCCTATTTTTATCAAATTTGGCCAGATGCTCTCCACGCGTCGAGACCTCTTACCGGATGATGTCGCCAACGAGCTTAGACGCCTACAGGATCAGGTGCCGCCCTTTCCGGGCGAACTTGCCGCCGCCCGGGTCGAAAAAGAGCTGGAGATGTCACTTGATGTAGCGTTCGCTGAATTCGAGCAGGCGCCGCTTGCCTCGGCATCCATCGCCCAGGTACATGCGGCCAAGTTACATACCGGCGAAGAGGTGGTGGTTAAAATTATCCGCCCCGGTATCGACCGCATCATGCGCCAGGACATGGCGCTGATGTATCAGGTTGCCAAACTGTTTGCCAAGGTGCCCGAAGCCCGCCGACTGCGCCCGGTCGAAGTGATTCGCGACTATGAGGCCACGCTATTCGACGAACTGGACCTTTATAAAGAAGCGGCCAACACCTCACAGCTCAAGCGTAACTTCAAGGATTCACCGCTGCTGTTTGTACCGACTATTTATTGGCCATTCACACGTCGACACGTGATGGTTCAGGAGCGTATTCGCGGTGTACCCGTCGCGGATATGGAGACGCTGACCGCCCGTGGGGTCAACTTAAAGAAACTCGCTGAGCGCGGCGTAGAACTCTTTTTTACCCAGGTATTTCGCGACAACTTCTTTCACGCGGATATGCACCCGGGTAATATTTTTGTTAATTGCGATAATCCCGAAGATCCTCAATACATTGCGATCGACTGTGGGATTGTGGGCAGTTTGACCCGCGAGGATCAGGACTATCTCGCGCGTAACCTTTTGGCATTTTTCCATCAAGACTATTATGAAGTCGCCGCGCTGCACATCGAGTCTGGCTGGGTGGGCGAAAATACTCGCGCGAATGAGTTTGCCGCGGCCATCCGCACCGTTTGCGAGCCGATCCTTGAAAAGCCTTTAAAAGACATTTCCTTTGGCCAAGTACTGTTAGGGCTTTTTCAAACGGCTCGGCGCTTTAATATGGAAGTCCAGCCTCAGTTGGTACTGCTGCAAAAGACCCTGCTCAATATTGAAGGCCTTGGCCGCCAGCTCTATCCGGAGCTTGATCTATGGAGCACTGCCAAGCCCTATCTTGAACAGTGGATGAAAGACCGCGCGGGCATTAGCGGGCTGTGGGAGTCGTTAAAGCGCCAAGCACCTGAGCTTTCTCATCAGTTGCCTGAACTGCCCGTTCTTGCCCACCAGGCGCTGACCCGGATGGAAGTTGAACATCGCCAGCGTCACCAACAGGTCGACTCGATTCATCACATGCAGCGCCAAATGGCGGATCAAGGAAAACGCCATCACCGCTTACGGATTGGTCTGCTCCTGGTAGCAATTGCACTGGCCTGGCAGCCGCTTGTCAGTTGGGCCGCTACTCAGGATTGGCCGATTTTAGGCGCAGCCGCCATTGGCTTGCTGCTACTGTTATGGCAATAGCGTTGTTATAAACGTGGTTGGACGTTCGCACGTGGTGGGACTTTCACTAACGAATGATGATGCTCACTGTTGTAAAGGAGACTCATGAATACCCCTTTAACGTCTAATCACGCCCCCGTGCTGGACACCCTCGCCGAGGTACTAAAGCAGCGGCGCAGCGCTTCTTCTGAAGATTCTTACGTTGCCTCCTTGCATCATAAGGGTTTGAACAAGATACTCGAAAAAGTGGGTGAAGAAGCCACCGAGACGCTGCTTGCCGCAAAGGATGCAGAACACGGCAGCCCCGAGCAGCGCCAGGCACTGGTCTCGGAAACCGCCGACCTCTGGTTCCATACGCTGGTTATGCTCTCTCACCTGGAGCTGGATCATCAGGATGTGTTAAACGAGTTGGCGCGGCGCTTTGGCATTTCCGGCCATGACGAAAAAGCCGCACGTACGCCATAATAAATAACACGCATTTGAATTAACGAGGATACGCATATGTTAGGTGGCATCAGTATTTGGCAGCTGCTAATTGTCTTAGGCATCATTATTTTAATCTTCGGCACCAAAAAGCTACGTAATGTGGGCACCGACCTGGGCGGCGCGGTTAAAGGCTTTAAAAAAGCGGTGCATGAAGACGAGAAAGACGACGAAAAGAAAGACGCCGAGCCTCCGCATGCCAAGGTTAGCCACGAAGAACCTGGCAACACTTATGACGTTCAGGCCGAAGAAAATCGCAAGGCCCGTAACGAAGAGCCCAAATAATTTATGTTGGATATCGGCTTTCTTGAACTGATGCTTGTCGGTGTCGTGGGACTACTGGTACTTGGCCCTGAGCGCCTCCCTCGGGCGGCGCGTACGGCAGGCCTTTGGGTTGGTAAAATCAAGCGCACGATATCCGGCATGCAGCGCGAAATTAGCGCGCAGCTTGAAGCAGAAGAGCTGCGCCAAACGCTGAACGAACAGCAAAAGACCATTAACGATAGTCTGAAGAGTGCTAAAAAAGACGTTGAGAGCATTCTCGACACTCCCTCCTCGCGCAGCACTTCTTCATCGGCAAGCCAGAGTGAAACGGAGCAACGTGTAGCCCAGGCAAGTGCCCAGTTGGATGAAGCGCAGCGGGAAGTGAACGAAGCGGCGCCCCATACCTCCAACGAGCCCTTAAAGGCGACCTCTAAAAAGGATAGTCAGAACCCATGAGTACCTCTGGCGACGCTCGGGAACCCCAGAACGATCAGCAGCAGGCCCCATTGATTGAGCATTTGATTGAGCTTCGCATGCGCCTTGTCCGTGCGGTGGTGGTCATTTTAGTGGTTTTTCTGGGCCTTTATGCTTTTGCCAATGATATCTATGGCTTTGTGGCCGAGCCGCTGATGGCTCTGCTACCGCCGGGTTCGCAGATGATTGCGACCGAAGTAGCCTCGCCGTTTCTAGCGCCCTTTAAGCTAACCCTGGTGGTCGCCGTTTTTATCGCTATACCCTTTGTACTACATCAGGCATGGGCGTTTATCGCGCCAGGGCTATACGATAATGAAAAAGCCTTGGCGATTCCCATTCTGGTCTCAAGTATTGGGCTTTTTTATGCGGGTGCGGCTTTTGCCTACTATGTGGTATTTCCGCTACTGTTTGCCTTTTTCACCCAGGCCGGGCCTGAAAACGTCACGGTCATGACCGATATTAACCAGTACCTGAACTTTGTACTGAAGCTCTTTTTCGCCTTTGGCGTGGCGTTTGAAATCCCCATTGCGACCTTTTTGTTAATCCTGTCGGGCGCCACCAGCGTAGAGAGCCTTTCCAAAAAGCGGCCCTATGTTTTTCTGGGCTGCTTTGTCATAGGGATGCTGCTAACACCGCCAGATGTGGTATCACAAAGCCTGTTGGCACTGCCCATGTATCTGCTTTACGAGGTAGGCCTGCTGTTTGGTCGCCTGGTGCGCAAGCGGCGTGATGAGCAAGCCACCGAGGAGCAGTAGCCGTAAACAGCGCTTCTACCACCTGAAACCCACCGCATCGCTATTGACGTTATCACCACGTTAAAAAGCCTCTGTCATTATTCATGACAGAGGCTTTTTTATAGCGCAGCGTCTACCGCTTATTAATCCATCATTTCGTCAATGCGGTCTACCAGCTTAAAAATACCGGTGGCGGCTTCACTGATACGCGTTGCCAGCATATAGGCGGGCGTGGTGACCACTCGGTGCTCCAGGTCGACCACAATGTCATCCACTGCGCAGCTGCGATGCAGGCCACCCATGGCGCTGATAGCCCCCGACACACTTGGGTCATGGCCCACGGTAACCGCAACACCCTCACCCAAAAGCCGTGGCACCAACACCGGCGCAATACACATTAACCCAATCGGTTTTTCCTCTTCCCGAAAGCCGGAAAGCGCGTCTTTTAGTGCCTCCAACACTTGCATGCCGTCCCCTGCGCTTGCAAAGTCAGACAAATTCTTCGCCACGCCAAACCCACCCGGCACAATGACCGCATCAAACTCATCAGCCTTTAGCTCAGTCATCGGCTGGATGTCGCCACGCGCAAGGCGCGCTGACTCCTGAAGCACGTTGCGTGACTCACCTTCTACAGCTTCCTGAGTGAGGTGGTTAACAACATGATGTTGCTCAATATCGGGCGCAAAGCAGCGATAACCGATGCCCAACTGGTCCAAACGCAACAGCGTTAACGTGGTTTCATAAATTTCAGAACCATCAAAAACGCCACAACCCGCTAATACCACTGCCACCTGTTTGGTCATGCCTATCCCCCTTATCGCAGTGTCTGCCGAATGCAATACAGCAAAGCAATCGCTCACTTTAGTCAGTGTGGCGGTTTGCCACAAGACGGCTTTCGCCGTAAGACATGCCTGATATACTCAATCCAAGCCTATGGGCATCTTTATTTATGACCCTTTATTACGGAGAGACCTCTTGAGCACACTCACTCCCCGCCAGTTTCCTAACACTCGGCTGCGCCGCATGCGCCGCGATGATTTTTCCCGTAGGTTGATGCAGGAAGTGACCCTGACACCGTCTGATTTAATCTTGCCGGTGTTTGTTTTAGAGGGTGAAAATCAGCGTGAAGCCATTGCTTCCATGCCCGGCGTTGAGCGCCTGTCGATTGATTTATTGATTGAACAAGCCAGGGAAGCGTTTGCGTTAGATATTCCCGCGCTGGCGCTCTTCCCAGTGGTAGGTACCGAGCAGAAAAGCGAGCTTGCCGAAGAGGCTTATAATGCCAACGGATTGGTTCAGCGCAGCGTGCGCGCGCTTAAAGAGGCGTTGCCTGAGTTGGGCATTATTACCGATGTCGCCCTGGACCCTTACACCAGTCACGGCCAGGACGGTATTTTAGATGAGCAAGGCTACGTTCAGAACGACCGCACGGTAGAAACGCTGCTTAAGCAGGCGCTTTCCCATGCTGAAGCCGGGGCGGATGTTGTCGCGCCTTCAGACATGATGGATGGTCGCATTGGCGCTATCCGCCAAGTACTGGAGCAAGAGCTTCTGCACAATGTGCGGATCATGGCCTACAGCGCCAAGTACGCTTCCAAATACTACGGCCCGTTTCGTGACGCGGTCGGCTCGGCGGCCAATCTAGGCAAGGCCGACAAGCGTACCTACCAGATGGACCCGGCCAATAGCGATGAAGCGCTGCACGAAGTGGCCATGGATATCAGTGAAGGCGCTGACATGGTCATGGTGAAACCCGGCATGCCCTATCTGGACGTGGTGCATCGGGTTAAAACCGAGCTTAAAGTGCCCACCTTTGCCTATCAGGTAAGCGGTGAGTACGCCATGCACCGCGCCGCATTTGATAACGGCTGGCTGGAAGCCGAGCCGGTGATCCTGGAATCACTAATGTGCTTTAAACGTGCCGGGGCCGACGGCATCTTGACGTATTTTGCACTGGAAGCCGCTCGACTATTGCTGAATCAACGCTAGAAGCCCGCCCTCAAGATGACAGATATATGACATTTTTCTGTCATCTTTCTCCCGCATACTGCTTTGCACGGCAGGTATCACGCTATGCTAGTTTGAAGCCATTAATGCGGGGGAGCCTTATATGGACGATCACGTTACACCATCTACAGCGCTATCACTTAGCGAACTACCCAACGTTGAAATGGATGGTTTACCGTTACGCATTAATCGTACGCCTAACGGTGTGCACGCTAAGGATACCCTTAGTGAAACCGATCTGGACGATCCCCAACTCTATTTAAACCGCGAGCTTTCCCACCTTCAATTTAATATTCGCGTTCTGGAACAGGCACTGGACGATGCGCATCCACTGCTTAATCGACTGATGTTCCTGCTTATTTTCTCATCCAACATGGATGAATTTTTTGAAATTCGCGTGGCGGGCTTAAAACACCAGATGGCCATGGGCGATGATACGACAGCGGCCGATGGTCGTTTGCCCAAGGCGGTGCTTGCTGAAATTTCCGAAATTGCCCACCAGCAGATCGCTCGTCAGTACAAAATTCTTAACGACACGCTGCTTCCCGCCCTGGAGCAACAGGGCCTGCGTTTTCGGCGCCGCGCACAGTGGACCGAAGCGCAAAAGCAGTGGGTACATGAGATGTTTAATAACGAGATCATGCCCGTCATCAGCCCGATAGGCCTTGATCCTTCGCACCCGTTCCCGCGGCTGGTCAATAAGAGCCTTAACTTTATTGTTGAGCTGGAAGGTAAAGATGCCTTTGGCCGCGCAGGTGGCATGGCCATTCTTCCTGCCCCTCGCTCGCTCCCGCGTTTAATGGCGCTTCCCAAAGCGCTCTGCGCCGAAGGCTACTCTGAATATATCTTCCTCTCCTCCATGATTCACGCCCATGCTGAGGAGCTATTTCCCGGTATGCGCGTGCGCGGCTGCTATCAATTCCGATTGACGCGCAACGCCGACATGACCGTTGATCCGGAAGAGGTTTCTGACCTGGCATCGGCGCTGCGAGGCGAGCTGCTGGCCCGCCGTTATGGCAGAGGTGTACGCCTGGAAGTCGCCGATAATTGCCCCGACGACTTGACCAACTTTTTAATGCGCCAGTTTGAGCTTGATGCCGAGGATCTCTATCGCGTTGAAGGGCCCGTTAACCTGACCCGCATGATGTCGGTGCTGGGAGACGTTGATCGCCCCGAACTGGTGTATCGCCCGTATACGCCGAGTGTGCCCAAGACGCTTAAAATCGGCTCCATGTTTGACTCGATTGCCAGAAACGATGTTTTACTTCACCACCCCTTCCAGTCGTTCTCACCTATTGAGGAACTACTGCGTGAGGCGGCTCGCGACCCAAACGTTCTGGCCATTAAACAGACGCTTTACCGCACCGGCGCCGAATCGCCTATCGTGACCGCGCTGGTGGATGCTGCAAGCCAAGGCAAGGAAGTCACCGTCGTTATCGAGCTACGCGCGCGGTTTGACGAAGCGGATAACCTTCAGCTTGCCTCACGCCTACAGGAAGCCGGGGCCATCGTTATTTACGGCATTATGGCGTATAAAACCCACGCCAAGATGCTGCATATTGTCCGGCGTGAAAAGGGCGAGCTGCGCCACTACGCGCACATGGGCACGGGCAACTATCACTCTAAAACCGCCAAGCTTTACACCGACTACAGCCTGTTAACCGCCAACAAAGCGCTATGTGCCGATGTGCACAAGGTCTTCCAGCAGCTTTCAGGGATGGGCCGGGCACGCAAAATTGATACGCTGCTGCACGCACCGTTTACGCTGCATGAGCGTTTGGTGGAGATGATTGACCGGGAAGCGCAGCTGGCACAAAAGGGCAAACGTGGGCACATCATTATCAAGTGTAATTCACTGACCGAGCCCAGGCTGATTAAAGCACTTTACCGTGCCTCCCAAGCGGGGGTTGAGTGCGATTTGATTATCCGTGGCATGTGCTGCCTAAAACCCAACCTTCCGGGCATTTCTGAAAACATTCGTGTGCGCTCGATTATTGGCCGTTTTCTGGAGCACACCCGGGTATTTCACTTCCATAACGACGGTAAATCGGAAACCTGGTGTTCAAGCGCTGACTTTATGTCGCGCAACATGTTCCACCGGGTAGAAACCTGCTTTCCGCTATTGGATAAAAAGCTCGCCACCCGAGTGCGTAAAGACCTGGAAACCTACCTGGTCGATAATTGCCAGAGCTGGCTGCTGCAAAGCGATGGCTCCTATCGCTTACAGGACCCTGGTGATAGCGATGCGATCAGCGCTCAGGAGACCCTGCTTTACGCGTTCGCATCCAAAAGCTAGCACAGACCGGAAAAATCCAGTAAGCGCAGTAATGCCGTTAATAAGCGGCTTTACTGCTGGCAGGCACGCTTCTCACACTTTTAAACTCATGCAAAGACGCCTACGCCAATAGCCAAGTACATGAGAGACTGTCATGATAAATCCTTTCAAATTGAAAGATATTATCCATGATTGAGTTACGCCACCTACGCACACTGCTTGCCCTACGTGAAACGGGTTCACTGGTGGAGGCCGCCGAACGCGTTCACCTTACCCAGTCGGCCCTTTCGCATCAGCTCAAAGACCTGGAAGGTCGGGTTAACAGCCCGCTTTTTGTGCGTAAAACACGGCCCGTCGAGTTTACTCGGGCAGGTTTACGGCTATTAGCCCTGGCCGACCAGATACTTCCGGAAGTGCGCAAAGCCGAACGCGATGTGGCCCGGCTGGCGGGGAGCGAGCAGGGGCGGCTGCACATGGCCATTGAGTGCCACAGCTGCTTTCAATGGCTAATGCCTACCGTCGACTACTTTCGCGACCACTGGCCGGAAGTGGAAATTGATATTCCCAGCGGCCATCACTTTGACCCGCTACCAGCGCTGGCACGCGAGCAGTTGGATCTGGTCATTACTGCCGACCCTCAGGCACTGGAGGGTGTTCACTATGCGCCGCTGTTTCGCTATGAAGGGCTTTTGGCCGTAGCACGTCAGCACGCTTATGCAGGGAAGCTCTTTATCGAGCCTCAAGCCCTGGCAGACCAAACGCTGATCACCTACCCCGTAGAGCAGGCACGCCTGGATGTATTTACGCAGTTTTTAGACCCGGCGAACGTACGTCCTCAGGAGATTCGCACCGCCGAACTTACCATCATGATGATGCAGTTGGTCGCCAGCGGCCGAGGCGTATGTGCCCTGCCCAACTGGGCGCTAACGGAGTATCTCGAGCGCGATTACGTCAGCGCCGTTAAGCTGGGTGAAAACGGCATTTGGAGCACGCTGTACGCGGCCGTTCGAGAAGAGACGCTGGAAGCGCCCTGGATGAAGGATTTTCTACGTACCGCACGTGAAACCTCGTTTGCAGTACTCACAGGCATTAAACCAGCGACTCACGACGAGGAATCAGCAACGTAAAGCGTGCGCCACCCAACGCAGGGCTGGTATCCACGGTGACGCTACCGCCGTGGCCCGCCATAATCTTTTGCACGATAGAGAGGCCTAAGCCGTAGCCTCCCAGGCTGCGGGCCCGACTATCGTCCAGCCGAGTAAACGGCTTAAAAATATCCACACGGGCATCTGCCGGAATGCCTGGGCCGTCATCCTCAACATCAATACGCACCAGTTGATCTTCGCTCCAAAGCCGGATAATAAGGTGTTTTTTGCCATAGCGGCAGGCGTTACCCACCAGGTTTTGCAGCGCCCGCTGTAAATAGCGGGGCTCGGCTAAAAGCTCAATGTCCGGCCCATCCGCCAGTTCAATAGTAAGCCCTTCATTGAGTGGCGCCAGCGTATCAATCACACGCTCGGCCATTGCCCGGCAGTCCACCAGCGCCATTTCAAGCTCGGCCCCGTTCACCGTTTCACCGCCCAAGCGAGCATAGGTAAGGATTTCATCCACCAGCTCGTCAAGCTCCGAAATATCGGCATCAATTCCCTGCAACTGGCGCCGAATAGCGGGCTGATCAGTCATGTCCTCGACCATCTGTACGGCAAAGCGAATACGCGCCACCGGCGTGCGAAGCTCATGGGAGACAGCACGAATCATCTCTTGCTGGCCACGCAGCAGCGTTTGCACTTGGCTGGCCATGCCGTTAAACGCCATGCCTAACCGGCCCAGAAAGTCGTCACTTTCTATTTTTACGCGCGTTTCAAGACGGCCGCTGGCAATCCGGGTAGCCGCCAGCTCAAGGCGCGCCATACGTGCTTCGATGCTGCGCATAATCAGATAGATAATTAAACCCAACACAGCCATGACACCAATCAACAGCGGCAATTGTAAATTCATGGGCAGCGTATCACCGCGCGAGACAGGACCGGCCATTAACCAGACGTCTTCATCGGGCAGTTGATAAAGCAGGCTAACGGCCAGTTTTTCGGATACGAGCAGCGTTAATACATTGCCTAACGCCAGTTGGCTTTGCTGCTGAGACGTTATGTTATCGGGCAGCGTATTAAGCAGAGTGAGCGGCCAGTTGCCGGAACGCAGCGACGTCAGGTTGGCTTCTCGCTCGTCACGCGGCAAGGCTTTTAGCCACTCGCCCAGCAGCAGCAGGCTGCCCTCCCATTGGCGTTCGCTCCAGGCAGGCAGGGTCGCTTCCAAAAACCATTGGCTTTCAGGCACTCGCTGACGAAGACGCCAAGGATCTTCAGTCACCAATACGCTACCACGCTCAATGCGTTTATCAGCGAAGTAGCCAAGCTCTACCTCACTCATACGCCGCAAAGTAAGCTGCATACCCAGCCGCTCGGCAAAATAATTAACCAGCGAATTTCTTTCTTCTTCGGAGACACCGGCCAGTTGCTGGGTCATTAATGACATGGGCAGTGCTGCCAGCTGCTCGTGGTAATCCTCACGCCGTACTTGTTCAATAAAAGAGCGGCCGCCGAGCGCGATGAGCAGTACGACACAAAGCGCCAAGCCTAGCAGTAGATAGAATTTTAAAAACGCGCTATGGCTAAGCAGCCGCTGCATAAATCCTTTTCCTTCCCTGTGTTGATCAACTGTCCTTCACGAAAAGGTAGCCTTTGCTGCGCACTGTCTTGATTCGATGAGGCTGGTTGGGGTCATCACCCACCTTGGGTCGAATACGCGATACGCGTACATCGATAGAACGGTCCTGGCCATCGTACTTAATGCCACGTAACTCATTGAAGATCTCTTCACGGGTCAATACCCGGCCCGCATTACGGGCAAGTAACCACAACAGGTCGAACTCGGCGCTGGTTAAATCAATACGTTCACCGGCAAGCCACGCTTCTCGGGTCGCATTATCAATTTCCAGATTTTCAAACCGTAGGCGCATTTCGCCATTGGGCGCTGGGCCATCTGCACGCCGTAGCAAGGCACGCATACGGGCGAGCAACACACGAGGCTGCACCGGTTTGGGCACATAGTCATCTGCCCCCATTTCCAACCCAAGAATTTGGTCCACGTCGTCAGTGCGTGCCGTCAACATCATGATGGGGCCCGCAAAATTGGGCCGCACTCGGCGACAAATCGACAAACCATCCTCGCCGGGCAACATCAAATCCAAAATGACCAAGTCAGGCTGTAGCGTAAGAATGCGGTCCATCCCTTTCACCCCATCGGCCTCTAGCGTGACCTGAAAACCGTTGGCTTCCAGATAGTCGCGAGTCAGCTCAGCCAAGCGCTGATCATCCTCTATGATCAGAATATGATCCTGAGCGGGATAGTCAGGCATAACGGTTTCTTGTGACCCAAGCGCCTGAAATTTCTGTTCCAAGTGATTATCCATCTTATCCTTCACTCCGCTTAGGCAGTTAGTCATTCATGTCGTCAGTCGTTCTCAAAAGGTAGCCGGTTACCTGTTCACAGGATACCTCAAAACCCAGCAAACACTTCTCCTGAGCAGTAGCCGCTTTTCTCTACTCGCCGTCGCACACCGCTTGATTCTTCCAAAACAGAGGACTAATGTAGACAGCGGACTGTCGACAATCTGGCTGGAGGAGTAAGCCATGAAAGATGGTAAAGCTAAAAGTGTTATCAAGCGTGTTTATGTTCCTACTCAAGTGCGCGATTTACCCAACGGGGAAAGAGTAACCATCCCTGGCCACTATAAAGCGCCGCCCAGTAATGGAAACAGTGCGTAATGGTACATACTTATAGAAAAGGCAGGCGCGATGCCTGCCTTTTTTAAAGCCGATTTTTGCAGCGCCACCGCTAACCGGCAGCGCAGCCTTTAGCCTGCTTGGCTATCCTTTGGGCCCTAATAGTAGCCATGCAATCAGGCCTACCAGTGGGAAGATCAGCAGCGCTAATATCCACAGCACTTTAGCCAGACCGCCTGCTGAACTTTTAGCAACTTTGACAATGGCCCAAATAATAATAATGAGCCAAATCAGACCTAGTAATCCACCGACTTCAATACCCATAGCCACTCCTTGCCTATTTGTTTCCGTGGGCTTTTAGCTAAGCACACCAATACACTATTCACAAGTATCGCTTACGCATCGGGCAGGCTCAGAACCATTTCGCCGCTGCGTATTTCAATATTCAGCAGATGCAAAAAACTCATCCCCAGCAGCACGACATGATTCTCCATACCGGGGCTGATGGAGCCTTGTACATTGCGGATATTGATCCCCCCCAGCGTTACTTCATCAAGCTGAGTAAGGTTTCCTTGTACGCGACCGTTGGCCGTATTAAACCAGGCGCTGCGCCCACGTTCGAGCCCCAACCGATTGGCCAGCTCATCTGAAACGGCCACATAGGTAGCGCCGGTATCCAGTAAAAACGTCACCGGCTCACCGTTAATTTCGCCCGGTGCTTCAAAGTGCCCCGAACGGTTACGCTGTAAAGTAACGGGGCCGCCGTCAGTCGCAGTCTGCACGATATGGGCATTAGGGTTCAGTATTTTTTCCATCCCCCCATCCAGCCACCAGGTACCCAAGCCGATTAACAGTACCCAGAAAAGCAGCATCATCACGATGCTGCCACGCTGTGCTGTCTGCATTATGTGCTCCCCGTTTGCGGTATATTAAGCGCTCTGCCACGCGATGGCGGCATCACGCCCTCGTCGCTCATTAACGTTTGCACAAATCAGCATTGCGATAACAAACAGGCCTGCACATAAAAGGATAGACGCTTGTAGGCCAATCATCGCTTGCAGTACACCCAGCATCACGATGCCCATCACGCCTGCCAATTTATTCGCCAGACCCCAAAAGCCAAAAAACTCAGCCGATTTTTCAAGCGGTGAAAACACCCCCACCAAGGCGCGGCTTGCCGACTGACTAGATCCTAAACTGAGCCCCGCCAGGCAACCAACCGCTAGAAAGACATGCTGTGCCTGCCACTGCCAACCAAAATGCACATTGGCCCAAGCGGTTATTTCGGGCGTTGCCCAAATGGCAATAATCGCAACCACCCACAGGCCAAGCGTTATTTGATAGGTGTGTTTCGCGCCTAACCGATCCTGAAGCCAGCCAAACCCGAGCGCTCCGGCCGCCGCGGTTATCTGAACGATAATAAACATGATATTACGTACGCTTTCATCCCAGCCAATCACCTGGGCGCCATAGATAAACGCAAACGCAATAATGATGTAGACCCCCGCCATGGAAAACAGCAGCGAGACCAGGAACACACTCAAGTCTTTGAAATAGCGCAACTCATGCAGGGTTGAACGTACGCGCTGTTGAGCAATATCCCAATACGCCACCCCAGAAAGTTTGGGCGTGCCGCGCTCTTTAAGCCACAGGAAGGTGGGAATAGCGGTAATCAAGAAAAAACCGGCCGCGAAGGGCCCCACCCAGCGGATACGCTCATAGTTTTCAACGGTTGCCTCCCCCAGTACGACGAGGGTAAAGCCCGCCGCAAACAGCCCGCCAATATATCCTAGTGACCAGCCAAACCCGGAAATCTTGCCAAGCTTTTCAGGCGGCCCAAGCTCCGGTAGAAAGGCCGCAATAAAGGACTCCCCCATGGAGTAGGCGTAATTGGACAGCACAATAAGAACAAGCCCCAGCACGACATAGCCGGGAGATACAAAGTAAAGCATCGCGGTGGTGGCGACCGTGGCCAGATAGCTAAAAAACAGAAAGCGTTTTTTCTCGGCCCGATAATCCATAATCGCACCACAAAGTGGGGCCGTTACGACCACCATTAAATAGCTGACCGCTAGCGCCAGGCTCCATAGAAAGTTGGCCAACCGAAAACCATCGCCTCGATCCCCTACAATCACGGTGGTAAACAGCTCACCAAATACCACCGTAATGATCAGCAAGGTGTACGCCTGATTAGCGAAATCAAACATGGCCCAGCCGAATATTTCGCGGCGTGAAGCGTAGGAAGAAGCAGCCTTGGCAGCATCATTTAGCAACATCGGGAGTCTCTCTTTAGGGGCAGTGGCAAGCCTGCACATTAGCGCCTGTAAGGTATGACAAAACGCTTAAAGCTTACTGTATAAGAAAGCGCCCGGCTTATCGCCGGGCGCTTTGACTGCATTTCAATCAGGACTGCGTTACACCAGGTTGGCCTACAAAAGCCAATGTGCCAGGACAGCCGACAGGCCAATCACCAGTGCCGTTACAACGGCGACCGTAACGACGCGGTCCAGCCAGCGGTCCAACCAACGCTCAAGCGCCTGCCCCTTGGGCTGGCGTCGTGTTGCACCGTGGCGTCCTCGCCGAGCCATCAGTATCCTCGCTCCATGTGTTTGCTCCTGAAGACCTGATTAAGTTCACCTAGCTATTAATACGCCGATTGATAACATTAGGTGCACGGCGTAAGCGCTCCTCTTCGCCCATCTGCTCAGCTTCAAAGGCATCGGCGCCAACAGGCGTTTCACCGTGGCGGCGATAAAGCTGGGTCAACATAGCCTTACGATCTGCGCGTAGCTCACGTACCAGCACAATGACCATCATATACAGAATAAAGGTAAACGGTAGTGCCGACAGCACCGCTGCTGACTGAAGCCCGGAAAGGCCTCCCGCCACAATCAACGTTAAACAAATTGCCGCAATCAGCACACCCCAGATAATACGTTTATAAAGCGGGGGATTAATAGAGCCGTTGTCGGTCATCTGCGCCACGATATAAGAAGCAGAGTCGGCCGATGTTACCAAAAAGATAAAGATGAGCATCATGGCAACGACAGAAAGTACGTTAGAGAACGGCATCAGCTCGAACATTTTAAACAGCGCCACGGTGATATTTTCCTGAGTGGCGGCCGCTAAGCCTACATTTGTGCCATTAAGCTCCATGTTTAGCGCTGCTCCCCCAAATACGCCAATCCAGAGACAAGCCAACAGTGGCGGAACCAGCAATACGCCAAACACATACTCTTTAATCGTACGGCCACGGGACACGCGCGCAATAAACGTACCTACAAACGGTGACCATGCAATGACCCAGGCCCAATAGAAAATCGTCCAGCTACTGGCCCACTCATTATCACTATACGGGGAGATACGTAGGCTCATCCCAATAAAGTTCTGAAGGTAGTCCCCAATGCCTAGCGTAATCGTTTCAAGGATCGCAATGGTCGGGCCGGTCACCAATACATACACCATTAGCCCGATGCACAGCACCATGTTCAGGTTTGAAAGGCGCTTAATACCTTTATCAAGCCCGGACCAAGTCGACGCCATATAGGCGCAGAACATTATCAACAGAATAATAAACTGCCAAAACCCATTTTCAGGCAGGCCAAAAACAGCGTTCAAGCCGCCGTTCATCTGTAATACCCCAAGCCCTAGCGAGGTAGCCACCCCCATTACGGTCGCGACAACCGCAAACACATCCAGCCACGAGGCATACGGGCGAAGCCGTGGCCTTTTAGCGGTAACGGATGAGAGCACCGATGACACAAGCCCTGCCTGACCTTTACGGAACTGAAAATAGGCAATGATCAGGCCCACCACCGAAAAGGCCGCCCATTGATGAATACCCCAGTTGAAATAGCTGTATTGAATGGCATAGCGGGCGGCTGCTTCTGTTTCGGCGGGCACATCGCCGTAGGGCGGCTCAATATAGTGCGACATGGGTTCGGCCATGCCATAAAACACAAGCCCTACGCCAAACCCGGCCGCCAGCAGCATGCTGATCCATGAGAAAAAAGTGTAGCTGGGCGTACTGTCCTGAGGTCCTAAACGTACCTTGCCATACTTGCTAAAGGCGAGTGAAAAAAGGAACACAACAAACCCAAATACAGAGAACAGATAAAACCAACCAAAAAGCCGCGTCACCGATGCGAGAGCCGACTCGGCTGCACTTCCGAACCCTTCGGGAAAGGCTGCGCCCACTACTACCAGGCTGAAAATGATGACAGCCGATGCAATAAACACCGACTTTCCTCCATGATTTGCCATACAACCACCTTGTTAGATAAGTAATTGAATGAAAGAAACTATACATAGACGTTGTAACCCTAGCGGGTTAACGATGTTTATGTACAGTCTTCGTTTATTCATGAAGGGCATGCGTATTTAACGCCGTTATCTAAATGGGCAAACAATTGTTTTCCGTCACCTTCTTTAGCGCGCTCACTGCACCAAAATAAAACATTAAATGCTCTTTTTTAGCCAAGCCGCATCATTTTGGTGCTAGCGATCCTATCCAGTCGGATTATCTATTACCTGATATTCAACAACACCCAACCAGCCTAATCCTCGATACGTTTCATAGCCGGGCGTTTCAGCAAAACTTATCAAGCTCCCCTTCTCCTGATAATACCCGCGTTGTTCGCTGTCGCGTGCTAACGGATACCGGTTGCCAATGGTATTTTGCTGAGTATCTGCAATGATGTGATTCTTGGAGTCGAGTAATAAAACGCGGCTACAAGCCTGCTCCTCTTCGGTTAACCCGACCCCTTCAATAACCGCCTTTGCCTGAGGGGCCCAGTCAAAAAATATGCCTAAAACGCCAATGGCAACACCATCACTCTCTCCGCCTTTGCGAATAGCCGTGGCATACGTTGCCACCGCTGCGTCGTCCAACAGGGCATTGTGCTCAATATCGTTAACCACGAACGCGTCTCCATCAGGTGTTTTCATGGCACGCTTGAACCATTCATTGTCGGCTACGTTTACACCTTTTACGCCAGGATAGTGGTCAGGACGACCGCTGGCAATCACATTGCCTTCTGCATCTGCCACCCATAAATCCAGATAAACGGTATACGAGCGCAGAATAGTGGCCAGCCGATGGCTCGCATAATCACAGCGCTGCTGATTGGGATGCTGTATGGCCTCGACCACAGCGCTATCCGTCGCCCACCAGCGCACATCGCAGGAGCGCTCAAACAAATTACGGTCAATGATTTCAACTGCATTCAAAGCAATATCGGTAAAGCGCTGCCCGCGAAACTCATTGGCCATTGACGTACCGGCCGTTTCAATACTTTCAGTGTGCGCCTCCACCTGGTGTCGAAAATCACGGGCGATTTCATTGATCGCACCGGATACACGTCCCATCTCCTGAGCAACGACGGAGAAGGCCGCACCGCTGGGACCTGCTCTTGCCGCTTCTATACGTGCATTCAAAGCCAAAATTTCAGTTTGCTGCATGATTTTTTCAATCATGCCGATTTTTTCTCGCGTAATCGTTGTAATGCCGTAAGCAAGTTCAAGAATACTATTATCTTGCATGAGCGTTCCTTATAGGAGGTATTTCAAGGCAAACCGTTTCCCTAACGCTAGTAAAGCAAGATATAGGCCAGCCTTCAGTGAACTTGGCTAACAAACTATGTTCCAATAAGGCACACGACGATGGAGGCTTTTATGCCACAGATGAATCGCGATCAACGTAACGCCGCTTGGCAAGCTGCTCAACAATGGCGTACACGCGCAGCGCAGTCGCAGCCCGGCGGGCTAATGGGTAGCTTAAAATTGCTGCTAACGTGGCTGGCGTTTGGCGTGCTAATGGTGGTCGGCGTCATACTAGGCCTGTTCTTTCTTTTAATTGGCTGGGCCATGATGCCTTTTGTGCGCCATAAAATGAAAAAGCGGATGGAGCAGATGCGCGCTGAGCAAGCTCAGGATATTGGCGGCGGTTACGCAGAGCCTCATACGCGGTCACGTCAGCAGGATGTTCTGGAAGGAAGTTACGAGGTAAAAACACACGAAGATAACAAGGCAACGCCGCGTGATTAACGGCGCTAATCATCGGCATGAGGCTTCCCAAAGCAATCAGGAAGCCTTTATGACGGCTCCACTGTTCTGAATAGCGGCGTTTGACTGAAAGACGCAAAGCTAATTGCCCAGAACAAATGACCCTAGCCCCACCAACCCAAGCCTGGTTTATGGTTCAAGAAAGCGCTGCCAAAGGGCTTCGACGGCAGCGCGATGCTCCTTAAAGTCATCGACCTCACCAATGAGTTTCTCACCCGTTAGTGCTGCGCGGTGTGTTCTGCTTCGGTAGGCCAGATAAGCTTCTTTTAACTGCTCAGCCTCCACTGAAGGTAAGTGCCCACTCTCGGCAAGCATCTCTAAAATACGCATATTATCGCTGTAGGTAGCCAGCGAGGGTGTTTGGTGAGCCAGCGCTAACACCGCGTACTGGCAGAGAAATTCAATGTCCACCATGCCACCAGCGTCGTGCTTTAAATTAAAGCGCGGCTCCTGGGTTTTACTGCCCAAGTGGTCACGCATTTTGTGGCGCATGTTGACTACATCATCACGCAGGGCGTGTTTATCACGCTGCATGCCTAGGATGTCTCCACGAATCTGGTTAAACCGTTCGGCAAGCGCACTGCTTCCGGCGACGACCCGTGCGCGCACTAGCGCCTGATGCTCCCAGGTCCAGGCATTTTGCTGTTGATAGTCGGCAAAGGCATCAAGCGAGGTCACCAATAGTCCCGCATTGCCTGAGGGGCGCAAGCGCATATCGACGTCGTACAAGCTGCCCGCGGGCGTCACCGCGGTTAGCAGGTGGATAATGCGTTGGCCCAAACGGGTAAAAAACAGCGGCGTATCAATGGGTCGAGGACCGTCGGTAGCCCCTTTACCGTCGCTATCATGCAGAAAAACCAGGTCAAGGTCAGAGCCATAACCCAGCTCGATACCGCCCAACTTTCCATAGCCAATAATCAGAAAAGCCGGTTCATGGTCGTTGAGCCCCTTGGGCACTCCGTGCTTACGGGTCACATGTTTCCAGGCCATCGCCAAAACGGCGTCCAGAATCACTTCAGCGATATAGGTTAAGTAATCACTTACTTTCATTAAATGTCGTGTACCAGCGATATCAGAGGCGGCAACATGAAGCATTTTGGCGTGTTTAAATACCCGCAATGCTTCAAGCTGGGCTTCTTCATCATCTTCAGGCAGCCGGTTTAACGTTTGACGCAACTCATCGGCCAAGCGTGCTTTATCCGCTGGGGTGTAAAGAGTTTCTGGCGTTAACAGCTCATCCAACAGAATCGGATAGCGAGAAAGGCGCTCGGCAATCCATGGGCTGGCAACGCATAAGCGCATAAGATGCTCAAGCGCCTGAGGATTTTCACGCAGCAGCGCTAAATAAGCGGTTCGCCGTAGTACCGCCTCAATCAAAGGCTGTACGCGGGCAAGTGCGATATCCGGTGTCTCATTTTCAGCCACGGCGGCCAGCAGTAGCGGCATTAGCGCATCAAGACGCTCAAAGCCGATTCGCTGCATACTTTGCACCTGGCGCGATTGATAGAAACTCTGCAGACGCTTCAATACCTGATCGGGCTCGGCAAACCCTGCGCTGTGTAAGTAAGCGGTTGCTTCGTCCGCTTCCAGCTCGTTGCGCCAGATCAAACGCCACTGCGCAGGCGCCAAGCGGCTTGCGTCGTTGGTTTCTTCCGCATCCTCCTCGGGGTCAGCAATCACGGCATCAAAATGACGCCGAACACGCTCTCGAACATCATCAAGCGCCGCCATCAGTAGTGCCCAATCTTGATAGCCCATGGCAAAAGCAATCCGGGCCTGGTCGGTCTCATCTGTTGGCAGCATTTGCGTCTGGCGATCTTCAAGCGCTTGGATGACGTGCTCCAGGTCGCGCAGAAATGCGTAATCAGGCATGAGTTCATCGACCACCGCTTGGGGCAGTAGCCCCAGCTCGGGCAAGCGATTCAAGGCCGTTTTCAACGACGTTACCTGCAGCTCCGTATCCCGCCCGCCACGAATCAGTTGGAACGCCTGCACCACAAATTCCACTTCGCGAATGCCGCCAGGGCCGAGCTTGATATTGCTCTGCATCCCTTTGCGCTTTACTTCACGGTTAATCATGGCTTTTAGCTCGCGCAGCGACTCAATGGCGCCAAAATCCAGGTAACGGCGATATACAAACGGGCGCAGGCCAGCCAATAACTCAACCCCCGCCTCTATATCTCCCGCCACCGGGCGCGCCTTGAGCAGGGCGTAACGCTCCCACTCGCGTCCCTGGTCCTGATAGTAGCTTGAGAGCATGGCAAAACTGCCTACCAGCGGTCCGCCATCGCCTAGCGGCCGCAAGCGCATATCCACCCGAAAGACAAAGCCATCTGCGGTCATGGCATCCAGCGCGGCAATCAGCTTTTGGCCCAGCTTGGTAAAGTATTCCTGATGCTCCAGCGGCTTGCGCCCGCCCTGCGTCTCGCCTTTTTCAGGGAAGGCAAAAATCAGGTCGATATCAGAGGAGAGATTCAGTTCGCCTGCGCCCAGCTTCCCCATTCCAAGAACGACCAAGCGCTGGGCAGCGCCATCGGCACGGGGCGCTGGCATACCCCAACGAGGCGCATAAAAACCTTCAAGCCAACGTAACGCGGCTTCAAGACACAACTCAGCCAGTTGAGAAACCGCGTGAGCGGTATCCCACATGGTATAACCATCAGGCCGATTTAGATCCCGCCAGATAATGCCCACCATTCGTGCACGCCGAAAACGCCGCAACACACGCTGCATGGCCGCTTCATCTTCTGCGCGTTCCAGTGCGTCGTGCAGCCACTGTTGTTGATCATGGCGGGCCGGTGCCGTATCCAATTCGCCGTTGGCTTCAAGCGTTGCAAGCCAGCCCGGGTAGCGGGTGAAGGTATCCAGCACAAAGGTGGATACGCTTAGCACCTTGGCCAGCGCCTCGCGGCGTGGTTGAGTAAGCGCTTGCCAACCTTCCGAGGGCAGCGGCTGCTGGGTCAATGAGGCAGTATTATCCGCTTGACTAAGCGCATCGTTCAGCCGCTGGCCCACCTTTTGGCCCTCTTGCTGAAGCACCTCAGGCAGCGCGTTTAAAGATATAAACGAATTATCCTGTTGCATAGCTACCTCACCGCCAAGCGCTTACACGCTAGCCAAAGATTTTTTGCCAACCCAAGAGCCCCCAGGTAAGCCCGGCCATTATTAACGACAGCATGACGGCGGCGGACCCAATATCCTTGGCCCGCCCGGAAAGTTCGTGATGCTCTGTACCAATGCGGTCGACCACGTTTTCAATCGCACTGTTTAACAGCTCAACAATGAGCACGAGAAACAAGCTGCCCACCAGCAGTAACCAGCTTAGCGAGTCATTACTGATCCACCAGGCAAAAGGCAACAACACGGCGGTAATACACACTTCCTGGCGAAAGGCCGTTTCGTTACGAAAGGCAGCCTTTAATCCTTTCCAGGAGTAGCGTGTTGAGTACACCAAATGGGTTAGACCGGTATGCTCTGGTTTCATGCAAGTCGTCTCACTTTAAGCGTCGAGGAAATTAATTAGCCAGAATCATTGCGTCCAAATCGAGCGACAACGGATCAAGCACCTCAGACCAGCTTATATAAGGAGTGTTACCACTTCCGTTCACCAATACACTAAAAACACCCCAACGCCCGGAGGCCGTACGAAAGTAACCTGCCACAGCGCGTACGGCAAAAGGCTGATTCAGCGTACCGGTTTTGAGCATGACGTTATCTTGAAACGTGGATGAGCCGCGTCGAATAAATCGCATGACGCCGTTGGCAGGCGACTGAAAGGCGGCCACGAAGCTTGGAAACAGCGAACTCTTCAGATACATGTCTTCCAGCATTACATTAACGCCATGAGCCGAGGTACGGTTTTCTGTCGTCAGTCCACTACCGCTATATAAGGTGACAGGACCGTGGCCTGATAAGCTCTCGGCATAAACTTCCAGTGCTGAACCCGCCTGACGCAGCTGGGCTTGCGGCGTTTCCACCAGGTTTAAGGCCAGCACATCAGCCATATAGTTATTGGAGTAGTTCATGGTGCGCAGCAGGAGTTCTTGTAGCGGCTGGCTATCCACCGCCGCCAAGCGCTTCGCACTGGCAAGAGGCTGAGTGGAAGTGACACGCCATGGGTCCCTGACAGCAATGCCCGCCTGGTTTAGCATGCCAAGCAGTATCTGCGCGGTCTCTTCAGCGGCGTCGCCGGCTCCTCGATAAATATCCCGAGCCATGGCGTTGGTTGAAATTTGCCCACTCAGGCGCATTACATCGCCACGCTCATCGGTGACGCGCTCGGCGCTAATTTCGGTTCCGCTATTGGCCGGACGTGTGATGACCTGGTTATCGATATCAATTAATGGTAACTGGCTATCACAAAGCGTGGTACGGGCGGGTTCACCCGCCACTTGAGAAGGGGCTACGTTGACACACCAGCTGCCGAAATTAACCCCCGCGGAGGTAAGCGGCGCGCTATAAGCATTGGTCACACGGGTGCGGGCGTTGCAGCGGTCGTTGGTAATACAGTCGACAGGGCCAAAACGCCACTGGCTTACGACGAGCGCACCATCCACTTCATTAACACCGGCCATTTGTAAGCGCTGCACCAGGCGCCACAGATTTTCTGTCGTAAGCCCAGGGTCGCCGCCGCCTTCAAACACCAGGTCCCCACGCAAAATGCCGTTATCGATAGCGCCACTGCTTACCAGCTGGCTGGTAAAGCGATGCTGAGGGCCAAAGCGATTTAACAGGGCGGCCGCCATATAGGCCTTGGTAACAGAGGCGGGCGCCATCTGGCGCTCTGGGTTGATGCTTCCCAGCAACTCAGGCGCATCAGTATCAAGCAGGCGCGCCTCCGCGCTTATCGCAAACCCCTTATCCTGCAACTGCCCCAAACGGCTAAAATCGGCAAATAGCGCAGGGCTCGCCAGTAGTGAAGCGGCGGCTACCCCGGCGGTCATCGTCACACGCCACTTGCGCATCGTTGCTTTAAAGAAGTACGTCACTGTTATCGGCCTCAATGTCTATTCATTTTGAAAACACGTGCATCACCACCACACCTACCACTATCAGGGCGATATCCATCCGCGCGGACAGGCCAGGTTTTTCACCTAACACAAACGTTATAAGCGCTCGAGTTGAACCTGTAAGCGCCAAAGCGTTTGGCCACTTTTATCGTATTTAGCTTCAAAGGGGGTTAAGTACTCACTATCGGGCGTCCATACGCCGATGTCTGCTTGCCTTCCCGTCACTTGCGCGACTGCCAAGGCAAACTCCTCAATATAAAGCGGCCAGTTGGAACGCACCTCAAGCTGGCCACCAAGTGCCAACAGTGTGGGTAAAACCGGGTGCCCATGCCAGCGCATCTTTAAATGAGCGGCCTTGGGGTACGGATTGGGGTACAACAAATAGTGGCGTTCAGGTTGCCACCGCGCCTGATCCGCCAGGCGCCAAAAGTCAACCAGGTCCGCCCGGACCAGCAACGCATTATCCGGTAGCGCGCCATGATCACGCCCTAGCCTATCTTCACTGCGGTCGACCCCGATCACGGCATGGTCAGGGAACTGTGCAGCCAATTGGCGGGTCGAAATTCCAACACCGCACCCGGCATCGATGATCAGCGGCGCATGACGCGCTTGATACCAGCGGTTAGCCTGCTCAAATGCTTCCTGAGTATGAGCCGCAATGGGTTTACGTAGTGGCGTTGCCAACGCTCGATCGATCCGGCGCGCTAGATCATGGTGAGGGCCTGGCTGATTGGATATAACGGGGCGAGAAGTGTTCTGCATGCCATCCCTCAGACTTAAAAAGAGGTGATTCTATCAGTCTCCTGCGCTTGCAGCATGACGTCATAAGGTGCCCGGTGCTATGATCACGCCCGAGATATTTATTAAGCTCAATGGCCGCGTACTTTTTACCCTGCCATTGGCGATAACTGTTATTAAAAACCACCGCACCACGAGGAACCCGGCTTGTCACACTTACCGGTGATTGTCGGCATGGGCGGCATCAATCCCGCCGGCAGGACCTCAGGCCATCAGGCCTTCCGTCGTACCGTGCTTGATGCCCTTCCCGCTGACCAGCAGCGCCAGACCCTGGAGGGCCTGGCGGCCCTTATGCAGCTTGTCGAGCACTCCGAAAAAGGGTGGCACGATCGCGCAGGCCTGCCCGTAGATTCGCCTGCTCAGTCGTTACGTGATCAGGTGCTTAACCACACATTGGTTCGCCGCAACGAGGACCCCAGGTTCCTGGAGCCGGGGCTGCCTGCCAATCGTCAGGCCAGCCTTCATTTGAGCGAGCCGCTGCGCTTTACGCTGCGCCGCCGCCAACTTCCGGAAAATTTACCGGAAAACTGGCAGGTCCGCGAACTGGGCGCCCGTGAGGTAGAGGTCACTGTACCGGCAGGCGTTTTTGAGACGCTGCTGCCCGACGCTCAGCGCCCCAAGGTATGTGCAGCCGCGCAGCTTCCTCACGGTTTTGAACCGGCAAGCCTATACCGCAGCGTGCATCACCCTCGCGGACTCTCGATGGCGATTTTTGGCGCCAGCGACTGCCTGGGTGCCAGCGGTTTATCCTGGGAGACGCTGCGCCAAACGCTTAATCCTGACCACATCGCCGTTTATGCAGGCAACTCCATTGGTCAGTTGGATGATGCGGGCTGGGGCGGCTTGATGAAGAGCCTGGTGAGCGGTCAACGCGCCACCTCAAAACAGATGCCGTTAGGGTACGGGCAAATGCCCGCCGACTTTTTAAATGCCTATGTGCTGGGTAGCGTTGGCAGTACCGGGGCGGTATTAGGTGCCTGCGCCAGTTTTCTCTATAACCTGCGCTTGGGTACTGAAGATATTCGTTCGGGGCGACGCAGAGTGGTCATGGTAGGCACCGCTGACGCGCCGATCACCCCGGAAATTATTGAAGGTTTTCGCGCGATGGGCGCCCTGGCAGACGACGCTAGCTTAAAAGCGCTGGATACCCTGGAGCTATTAACAGATGCGGATTACCAGCGCGCCAGCCGACCGTTTGCGCTTAACTGTGGTTTTACCATGGCAGAAGCCAGCCAGTTTATCCTGTTGATGGATGACGCGTTGGCGCTTGAGCTGGGCGCAGACATTCTGGGCTCGGTACCGGATGTCTTTGTCAACGCAGACGGCTTTAAACGCTCGATTTCCGCGCCGGGTATTGGCAATTACATTACCCTGGGCAAGGCCGCATCGCTGGTGCGTGACCTGTTAGGGGAAAAAGCACTAAGAGAGCGCAGTTTTCTGCATGCTCACGGCACCAGTACGCCGAAAAATCGCACGACTGAGTCCCATGTGCTGGATGAAATTGCCCGTGCGAATGGCATTACCGACTGGCCAGTCGTCGCCATCAAGTCATTTATTGGCCACTCCCAAGGCTCGGCAGCGGGCGACCAGCTGGTAAGCGCGCTCGGCAGTTTTGCCCATGACATATTGCCCGGCATCCCCACGCTTAATGAAGTGGCAGACGATGTCTACGCCGACCGGCTGCGTTTTTTCCAAACCCCTATCGCCTTTAAGGCAGATGCTGCCTTTATTAATGCCAAGGGCTTTGGCGGCAATAACGCCACCGGCGTGGTGCTTTCACCCGATGTTACCGAGCGCCTGTTGCTCCAGCGCCATGGCGCCGATGCCATCAACGCCTGGAAAACGCGTCGTGAAACCGTACGCGCCCAGGCAGATGCCTATCTGGCTCAAGCGGATAGAGGCCACTATGCGCCGCGCTATCAGTTTGGCGAAGAGGTGCTGGAAGGGCCGGAGCTGGATATTCACGCTGACCGCATTCATATTCCAGGCTATGCCCAGGCGGTATCACTTACCAGTGATAACCCCTTTGGTAGCATCAACGAGGAGCCCTCGGAATGAACACGCCACGCGTCAATATTGCCGTGTACCCTGGCACTTTTGATCCGATCACCAACGGTCACATGGACCTTATAGCGCGTGGTGCGAGGATGTTCGAGAAGGTCATCATTGCTGTGGCAGCCAGCCCCGGCAAGCGGCCAAGCCTTGATTTAGAAGCCCGCATGTCCTTGGCTAAAGACGTCTGTGCGTCGCTTTCCAACGTTGAAGTAGTGGGTTTTTCCAATCTACTGACGACCTTTATGCACGAGCAAGGCGCCACCATCATTTTACGTGGTCTGCGTGGCGCATCCGATTTTGAGTACGAACTTCAGCTTGCCAACATGAATCGCGCTCAAAACCCGGAGCTGGAAAGTGTTTTTCTAACGCCTGGCGTAGAAAACTCGTATATTTCCTCCACGATTGTGCGTGAAATTGCCAAATTGGGCGGCGATATTTCACCACTGGTACCTTCCCAGGTCGCAGAAGCCTTGCGTAAGCACTACACTACGTAACCACTAACATTGTTGAGTAAAACACTCGGGTATTTCTTGCCGCTATTCCCGGGTGTGCCAGCCATTTGCGAGGTATGCCCATGGCACTGATGATCACCGATGAATGCATTAATTGCGACGTCTGCGAGCCCGAATGTCCGAACGATGCTATCTCGCCCGGCGAAGAGATTTACATCATCAATCCAAACCTGTGCACCGAGTGCGTTGGCCATTTCGATGAGCCACAGTGCCAGCAGGTTTGCCCGGTAGACTGTATTCCGCTTGACCCGGCACGCAAGGAAACGCAGCAGCAGCTGTTAGAGAAGTACCGCATTATTACTGCTGCCTAAGCGACGATCGCGTGCGTATATGGGCCATCGCATGGCCAATTATCCTTTCCAATATTACCGTCCCGCTGCTGGGCCTGGTCGATACCGCGGTGGTTGGGCATCTGCCCGATTCACGTTATCTGGCGGCGGTGACGCTGGGCGCCACTCTTTTCAGCTTTCTCTACTGGGGCTTTGGTTTCTTGCGCATGGGCACCACCGGACTGGTCGCTCAGGCTATCGGCCGTGAAAGCGATAGCGATGTGCGCCTGTTACTGGGCCAATCGCTGATCATTGCTGGGGCGATTGGTGCACTGCTGATTCTTTTCTCGTCACCGCTTATTTCCCTAGGGCTTTGGTTGCTGGACGGTAGCGAGGTAGCTACGCCGCTGGCCCGTGAATATGCCGAAATACGCCTATGGTCGGCGCCTGCCGTGTTGGCCAACTATGCAATATTAGGATGGTTTTTAGGCCAACAAAACTCTCGCGTTACGCTGATGATTTTGTTGCTGACCAACAGCGTCAATATCGTGCTCGACCTGTGGTTTGTGGTGGGCCTGGGCATGACCAGCAATGGTGTTGCCTGGGCAAGCGTTATTGCCGACTACAGTGCACTAGCGTTTGGCGGCTATTTGGTGACGCGCCAACTTAAAACGCTTTCTGGGCATTTATCGCGTGTACGCCTGCTGGCACTGTCGGCCTATACGGCCCTTTTCAATATCAACGCCAACCTGTTTGTACGCACGCTTGGCTTGCTGTTCGTCATGGCCTTCTTTACGGCTCAAGGGGCGCGCCAAGGCGATACGGTGCTGGCCGCCAATGCGGTGCTACTGCAATTTATTATGCTCACCAGCTACGCCCTGGATGGCTTTGCCCACGCGGCAGAATCGCTGGTGGGTCGCGCCTTTGGTCGCCGTGACTGGCAGGAGCTTTCACTCATTGTTCGCAGGGCAGCCCAATTCTCCTTTTGGACAGCGGCCGGTGCCTCACTGGGGTTTGCCCTTGGCGGCAATCAGTTGGTGGCACTTTTAACCGGGCTTGACGAAGTACGCACTGCGGCCGCGGTATACCTTCCGTGGATGGTGGTGATGCCGCTGATTGCCGTTTGGAGCTATCTTCTGGATGGCGTGTTTATTGGTGCTACCGCCGTGCGTGAAATGCGCAATAGTATCTTTATCGCCATGCTGGTTTACCTGCCGGCCTGGTGGCTGACCCAAGGGCTAGGCAATCATGGCTTATGGTTCGCTTTTACCCTGTTTATTACGGTGCGTTCGGGTGTATTGATTGGTTACTATCAACGCTACCGGCACTCGCGTTGGCAATAAGCGTTTAAACCCCTCCTCCCGTTATTGGCTAGCTGCGCTATCGTTCTAAAGTACGTCTTTAAATGTGAAAGCCATGGCGCATCGCCGTATATTAGCCATGTACTTCCTATAACAAACAAGAGAGCCCGTCATGCTAAAAATGATATCGAAACCAGCGGTTAAGCTGGTTGAGCGTTATCTACCCGACCCGTATATTTTTGTTTTGCTACTGACGATCGTGGCGGCCGCTGCCGCCATTGCCGTGGAGCGCCAAACGCCCCTTGCGGTGATGCGCATGTGGGGAGACGGCTTTTGGGGCTTGTTAACCTTCTCGATGCAAATGCTGCTGGTCCTGGTAACCGGCTTTATGCTGGCAAGCTCACCGCCCGTGAAGCGTATCCTGCAAAAGCTTGCCGGAACAGCAAAAAGTGCCGGTGGCGCGATTATCCTGGTGACGCTGGTCTCGCTTGTGGCCAGCTGGATTAACTGGGGGTTTGGCCTGGTGGTGGGGGCACTGTTTGCCAAGGAGTTAGCTCGGTTGGTACGCGTGGATTACCGCTTGCTCGTGGCGAGTGCCTACTCGGGCTTCATCGTGTGGCACGGTGGCCTTGCGGGTTCCGTGCCGCTGACTATCGCCACCGAAGGACACTTCACTGCCGATGCGATTGGCGTGATTGGCACCGGCTCAACGATCTTCGCCTTTTTTAACCTGGCGATTGTTGTGTGTCTGTTTATCGCGGTACCACTGGTTAATCGGTTAATGCTGCCCGACGAAAAAGACAGTGTGTATGTCGATAGCAAGCTGCTTGAAGATGCCCCCGCGCCGAAGGAGCGTATTACCCGCCCGGCGGAAAAACTCGAAAATAGCCTGGTACTTTCGCTACTGGTGGGCGTGCCAGGGCTTTTGTATCTGCTTGATCACTTTATTCTTCGGGGCGGCGGCTTAAACCTGAATATCGTGAACTTTCTGTTTCTGTTTTTAGCTATCGTACTTCATCGCACGCCACGCAGTTTGCTGATTAGCCTTAACGAAGCCATTAAGGGTGGCGCTGGCATCGTTATTCAGTTTCCGTTTTATGCCGGCATTATGGCCATTATGGTGCAGTCAGGCTTGGCCCAAAGCATGTCGGAGTGGCTAATCTCGTTTGCGACAGCAACCTCACTGCCCTTTTGGTCGTTTATTAGCGCGGGCATTGTTAACCTGTTTGTGCCTTCCGGCGGCGGCCAGTGGGCAGTGCAAGCGCCCGTGATGCTGCCAGCGGCCCAGGCGCTGGGTGCCGATATCTCACGGGTGGCTATGGCCGTTGCCTGGGGCGATGCCTGGACGAACTTGCTGCAACCTTTCTGGGCGCTGCCGGTGCTTGCCATCGCAGGCCTAAAAGCCAAAGATATTATGGGCTTCTGCCTGATTCAGCTGTTTGTCACCGGGGTGATTATTTCCATGGGCTTGGTCTGGTTCTAAGCTTTTATCTGCCCGCCCCACAGGGCGGGCAGCGTTAACCAAGGACACGTTATGTCAGATGCCGCACACACGGCCTTACCAGGACAGCATGAGCTGTCAATGACCGTACTAATGACGCCCGATATGGCGAACTTCAGCGGTAAAGTACACGGGGGCGCTATTCTTAAAAAACTGGATGAAGTCGCTTACGCTTGTGCCAGCCGCTATTCGGGGCACTATGTCGTCACCCTTTCCGTCGACCAAGTGCTATTTAAACAGCCCATTCACGTGGGCGAACTCGTCACTTTTTTGGCCTGCGTTAACCATGTTGGTCGCTCCTCAATGGAGATCGGCATTAAGGTGGTCGCCGAAGATATCCGTAATAAGCTCATTCGCCATACCAATAGCTGCTACCTCACCATGGTCGCGGTGGACCCTGACGGAAAACCCGCCAGCGTTCCCCCTTTGACGCTTACCACCCCTATTCAACAGCTCCGTTTTGAAAAAGCAGCACTGCGAAAAAAGCATCGTAAACAGGCAGAGCAGGAAGAAAAACTTACCCAGCAGCACTATCAGGCGCAGGCTTAACTGTCAGGCGCAGGCTTAATAGTCAGGCGCAGGCTTAATAGGCTAACCCGGATATTACGAGGCGTCGCAGGCAGCGGCCGAATCAGGTGGGCTAAGCGCTTGATGCTGCTTTAATACCCATTCACAAGGAGGTTACATGCCCACCAGACGGCGCTACCCACAATTGCCCAAGCCTGTTGAGTACGCTCATATTGGCTGGGATTTACTGATTCTCATCGCGGTGGTGCTTAATTTAGGGCTTTTGCTGTTTGATTCACTGTTTTTAATCGAGCCTGTTAACCAGGCCATTGCAGGCCTGGCACCCACCTTTTATACATTTTACGATACCCAAGTCCATAGCCGCTTTTTTACGATTGATCTGTTCTTTGTCGCTTTTTTTGTTGCCGATGTTCTGCTGGGCTGGACCGTCGCCGTGGCCGAAAGGCGCTATCATCGCTGGTTTTTCTACCCCTTTGTGCACTGGTATGACGTTCTGGGCTGTATTCCATTAAGCGGTTTTCGCCTACTCAGAATACTGCGTGTGGTGTCATTACTTCATCGCTTACATCGTCTGCGGCTTATTAACATTACTCACTGGTCGATATATCAATTTTTCTTTAAATATTACGATATCCTGCTTGAAGAGCTTTCTGATCGTATCGCGCTACGGCTTTTGGGCAATGTACAGCAGCAAATTCTGTCCAGCGACTCGCTAACTGAGCGGGTGGTCGACCGAGTCATCATGCCGCGCAAAAAGCAGTTGATTAGTGAAATTGTGCAGCGTCTGGAAAGTACCGTGGGCGAGGCGTACCAACAAAATCGCACGCACGCGATGCAAGCCATTGATGAACTTGTAAGCCGCACGCTACGTGAAAGCCCCGAGATTCAGCGCTTGCACCGCCTGCCGATGGGCCAAACCGCCACGAATGCCATGCAGGCGTCTATTAGCGGCGTTGCCCAACGGTTAGTGGATGAGCTTGCGCTGGGCATCCATTCTCCCGAGTTTAGGCAAGTGGTTGAACGCACCGCAGAGAGCGGCTTTAACAGCTGGCTGACCGTCGATGAAGGCAGCCAACGAATCACAGAATTGGTGCTTTACGATATGCTTGAAATGCTTAAAGAGCAGGTGAATCGCCAACGTTGGAAGGATCGTTATGAATAGTCAGTGGGTTATTCTTGGGCCAGCCGCCCTTTACATGATGTCGATGACCCTAACGCCCGGCCCTAATAACATTATGTTAACCGCGTCAGGCGCCAACTTTGGCTTTAAACGCACGCTGCCACATATGGTGGGTATTGTCGGCGGCTGCTTTTTGCTGTTTTTCAGTATTGCTTTGGGGTTAGGCGTGCTGTTTGAGCGCTATCCTTCCCTACAATTAGCCCTGCGCTGGTTAGGCAGTGCTTACTTGCTCTACCTCGCATGGAAAATTGCCAGCGCGCCACCGCCTGATTTAAAGAGCAAGGCACACAGCATACCCCTTACCTTCTGGCAGGCCGCCGCGTTTCAATTCGCCAATCCCAAGGCGTGGGTCATGGGGCTTGCGTTAATCGCGGGGTTTATTCCTGATCAGGGTTCAACCGTTGCAAACGCGTTAATCCTGGTGGGTTTTGTAGAGTTGGTTGCCTTCCCCTGTTTAGCGCTATGGGCAGGGTTTGGCATGGCGATCGGTCATTGGATTAAAAGCGACGGTGCCTGGCGAATATTTAACGTCACCATGGGAGTGCTCACCGCCGCTTGTGTAGTGCTGATATTGCGCTAACCGCAGCGTAAAGCTTCGACCGTTTCATTACTATCAACATGGATATTCAAGCGGTCCGGCCGGTGGTCCATAGTGGCCACATCGCCTGGACGTAGCACGCGCACCTGGCGCGACTGACTTTCGCTTTGCAACTGCGAAACGTTCGCTTCATCGAAGGCCTCGCCTATGGCGTAGCGAATTGAGGCGGTATCGCAGCTGTCCATGGATACCGGTTGGCCATTTTGATCACCCGAACCCGACGTTCTAGCCGCGTCAGAACCGGCAGCGCATGCAGAAAGCAGAACAATGCCGCCGCTGGCGGCTAATAATTTCACGTACTGAAACCCATAAGTGAATCGCCACGTATTCATAAACCTACCCCGAATGATTATTAACATGCAGGCCAAACACACAGTGGGCCAAGCAATTGCCTGGCCCACTCGACATCGTCAAGGGTTCATGGACCTTAGCTTGCGGCGTCCTGAACGGCCTGGCCGCCTCTTTCCACATCCTGGCCTGCGCCAGCCACCGTGTTACAGCCGGCCAACGCGCTTGCTGTCATAAGTAGAATAAAACCAGTCGCTAAAAGCTTTTTCATTTGAGTTCTCCTTAACGTGTCTAGCAACAGCGCCTCTGGTAGCGCCTACCCTTTCCAAGGGGTACTTTTAGCGTAACAGTGTTTGGGTAATTTCGCCTGTTTTCCCGAAGGTTGCTCCCTACACCGCGTCATCTACCCAAAGCATCGGCTATCATATACACCATTGAAGACTACCTGGAGCGCGCTCTTTGAACGATTTCACTCTCGACCAACGTCTGGACGCTGACACCTTCCCCATCGCCGACCTGCCACTTTGCCGTGTGCTGTTAATGAATGATGCGCGCTATCCTTGGGTGATTCTGGTGCCTCGGCTGAATAATATCAGCGAAGTATTTGAGCTTTCCGAGCCTGACCAGGCCCAGCTATGGCGGGAAGCCACCCAACTGGGCAGCGTGATGAAAACCCTCTTCGAGGGCGATAAACTGAATATCGCCACCTTGGGCAACGTCGTCAAACAGCTACATATCCACGTGGTCGTGCGCCACCAGGCTGATGCCACTTGGCCTGCGCCGGTATGGGGCAATGGCAGCGCCGAACCGTATGAGTTGGAGTCACTTGCCGACCTGCGCGATCAACTTATTGCGCATATTGACCGCTTAAACGCTTAGCTGCTGTCAGGGCCTTAAAAGCGGGCTGCTTTGCCTTGCGGGCGGCTCGCCAAGCAAGGGCGCCCCGGCGGGTTGAGAAACACTCGTCGTGACAAGCATAACGCCCAATAAAAAAATCAATATGCCGCCGGCAAGCGCCGCCCAGCCCACCACTTTATGCGCCGACTGAGAAGCGTGCTGCTGCCTGGCTAAACGCCGCGTTGCCCAGCGACGTGCAAACACGCTGGCAAGCGCCAACGCCGACACCGTAATTCCTGTACCCAGCGACATGGCCAGTACCGATAAAACGCCAATATAAAACTGCCCCAATAGGCTGGCGGCGCCGAGTAAAAGTACCGCGCCACTGCAAGGACGCATACCAATCGCACCGACCGTCATGATGGCGGTACGCCAATCCAACGCTTGCTCGGGTTCAATATGATGCGCGCCGCCACAGCAGTGGTGGTGGCCATGGCGGTGGTCGTGATTGAGATGATGGCCATTGCCGTGGTCGTGCTGAACCGGATAAAACGCAATAGGCTGATAAGCGCGGCGCAGCTGCTTGTAAGCCCGAACGCATAGCCAAACACCCAATAGCGTTATGAGTAAAAAACTGGCCTGCTCAACCCAAACAACACTGCCCATGGCCTGACGCGTTAGCCACCCCAGGCCGTGCACCAGAATGGCCACCATGACGATGGCAGTCACGCCTTGCAACAGCGACGCGGCAAACGAAAGTCCTAGCGCGCGGCGCACGGCGCCCCCATGAGAGGCCAGATACGTTGCCAGCACCGCCTTCCCGTGCCCAGGCCCTGCCGCGTGAAAAACGCCGTAACCAAAACTGACGCTCAATAATACCCACCAGGTGGCTTGAGAAGGTTCGCGGGCAAGCTCGGTAATCGCTAGCGTGAGCGAGCGGTTAAAGCTCCGCTGCCAAGCCAGCATCTGGTAGCTTGTGCTCTGTAATCCCCCTTCCCATAGAAATATCACGGCCCCGGCAGCAAGTGCTAATAGCGCAATCAGCATAATGGGCCTGCGCATAACGAGTGATCGCATAAAGCACTACCTTATTTCATACATTTATAGAGTTCGTCGGGTCTGCGGCTTGTGATTAGCGGCAATCAACACGTCCCGTTTCGGCAAAAAATCGTCCAAGCCCTGGTTCGGCTTCCTCATCCTGGTCCAGCAGAGCAGCTTGCAGGACCAGTTCAGGGTCAGGTTCGGCGATTAAGATGCTTAGCTCGCAGGCAGGTTCCCCGTGCAGCACCAAGGCGTCGTCTTTAGGCTGGTTATTTTCTGACTCATGAACCATCTCGATATAATACGTTGGATCGTATACTTGATAATCAAGCACATGGCCCGCCAAGGGTTGGGGCGTTTGTAGCGGGAGGATAAACGTAAAGCTAAGCCGCCCGTCATGTTCCCTGGCCGTGTATTCGGTTACCTCACCCAATGCCAACGGCTCGCCATCCAAACGAACGTCTGTAAAGTAGTGCTGACCCGCAAGATTATCGCGTATTTCAGTGCCTAATCGGTCAAGCCCAACTTCCAGGCTAACGCCATCCACATGCTGGAGCTCTTCAAACACCACCAGGCTATAAAAAGGGTCCATCCGCCATGCGTGATGCAACCCGCGCACAACGCCCTCGTCGTCGGTCATGACTCGGATACTGAAATCAATCCAGCCATGCGGATGTGCGGTTGCAAGCGGGCTCATCAGTAAGCCGATCAACCCAGCGCCCAGTACCCAACATTTGCCGCTATAAAAAGTACTTACTCTTTGATCACAACACTGCTTCACGGTGCTAATCCCAACGTTGCTTGTAAATCCACTAGCCACGGATCCAATAAATAAGGTGCCAATGGTTGATTGCCACGCCAAGCCATGACACTCACCTGGCTACCACTCCCCGCTTCACTCACCTGTAGCTGCAAACGGTATTCAGGCCAACGGGCTAGCGAGGCTTCTGCACGCCCCAGGGTCAAATCGGCATGGCGTATCACATACCCTTGCTTCATCATCAGCTCGACAGCGCTTCGAAACGTCGTATCGACCGAGGTTGGATAGACAAGCTCACGCGGGACAGACGGCGACGTCGTTGCGCAGCCGGTAAGCCATGCCCCCAAAAGCATCACGCCCACCCATCTGATATCCCAACGGCCTCGCCTCATAACCCTCTCCCGGTTGGCACCCTGTATTGCTCAAGCGCCGTTTGAAAGCGCTGACAAAAATCATCGTTGCTCGCGCTGTACGACTCCCGCATATCGCCCAGATGGTCGAAGCGGCGGATATCGCGCGAGATACGAATATGGTCGTCGTGGATCAACAGCGAGACCCGTTCGACCTCGACTGGCTGCTGTTGCAGCCCGCCCCCAAAGCCCATTCCGATGCCGATACCGCCGCCGCCTCCCAATCCAAACCCGCCGAAGGCACGTATGCCGCGACCATAACCGTAGGCGTTATCATAAGGATCGTAATAGCCACGCAGCGCTTGGGTGCGGCTAGCAGTGACCAGGCCTAACGTCGCATCCGTCGAATTCAGTTCAAATCCCGATTCGGTGAGCAGCGCAACGCTTTGGCGAAGCACTTCCTGGGAGTCTCTTTCAGCACTGTTAGAAAAATAGCAGGCCGCTGAGGGGGCAGGCTCGGCCTGGGGCAGACGGTCTGGCGTCACCTGGCAGCCAGCCAGCGCCAGCAGGCAGGTTAAGCTAATCGGTATCGACTTCATGTTAGATCCTCAAGCGATGATCACAACGGGTCTATCAGCAACTGGTCTATCAGCAAGCAGCGCGTTAAGCTCCTCTCATCATTACAATAGATTAGAGACCGTCATTTGCGGAGATTGTGCGATGAATATCCTGCTTTGCCCCGATAGTTTTAAAGACGCCCTAAGCGCTGAATTAGCAGCCAAGGCGATGGCTAAAGGCGTACGTAGTGCGGTCCCCGGCGCGCAAACACACTGCTGCCCGTTGGCTGATGGTGGCGAAGGAAGTCTGGATGCATTAATTGCCGCAACCGGTGCCAAGCGGTGCTATCAAACGGTTCACGATGCACTTGGACGACCCCGCGATGCCGCCTGGGGTTGGCTTAGCGAACAGCGTACCGCGTTTATCGAACTGGCAGAAGCCAGCGGATTACAACACTTAAGCCCTCAAGAGCGCAACGCGCTACAAACCTCCACGTTTGGGGTAGGCGAGTTATTTCTCGCAGCGCTTAACCAGGGCGCCGAAAACGTACTGCTACTGCTAGGAGGAAGCGCCACCAACGATGGCGGTGCTGGCATGCTACAAGCCCTGGGCGCCAGGTTTCAGGATGCACATGGCAAGCCTCTTGCGCCAGGCGGTGCTGCACTTGTAGGCCTTGAATCGCTGGATATTTCTGGGCTGGACCCACGCCTGGCCTCACTCAGCGTGGAAGCAGCGGTAGATGTGGATAACCCACTGCTGGGTGAACGGGGCGCCAGTGCGGTATTTGGCCCTCAAAAAGGCGCCTCCCCTGAAGAGGTAGCTCAGCTTGACTTGGCGCTTGCCCGCTTTGCCGATATTTGCGCCAGCACGTTGGCGCATGACTACCGAGACCTGCCCGGCGCAGGTGCCGCAGGCGGAATGGGGTTTGCAGCCAGCGCTTTTCTTAACGCGACGCTGAAACCGGGCATCGAATTGATTATGCAGCACGCGAATATGCCCACTCTGCTCAATAACGCTGACCTGATCATTACCGGTGAGGGACGCCTGGATGGACAAAGCATGTCGGGCAAAACACCCATTGGCGTTTCCCGTGCGGCCAAGCGCTTGGGTAAACCAGTGATTATTTTAGCGGGCAGCCTGGGCGATGGCTGGCAAGCCTGTCTTGATGAAGGTGTAACCGCTGCCTTTGCCTTGGCCGATGGTCCCATGACGCTGGAACAGGCTTTACCCAGAACAGCCGAGTTGCTGGCGGCACGCTGTGAAACAATTATTCGTTTATGGTTAACCCCGGCGGCCCCTTGAAAAACATCTCGAACGGCAGCATTACTGTTGTTAGGCAGCGTTCGTGAAAGCCACGTCGATACATGGTCCGTTTTAAGATCCAGTTATTAAAACCGGATGGTGTTGCCGTCACGGTAATGTCATAACACTATGAGTACGATGCAAAAAACCTGTTTTGCAATGTTCCAGCAGCGTTTTATGCTAATCAAACGATTTGATAGCCGTGCTACACGGCTCCAACAAGGAGAGACAGCATGACCGATACCAATAGCATCGGCCTTCATGAAGGCAGTGCCAGCCAGCTTGCCGAGAAACTCAACCACCTGCTGGCGAACTACCAGATTTTTTACATGAACGTGCGCGGCTACCACTGGAACGTGAAGGGTAGCGACTTTTTTGAACTGCACGCCAAGTTTGAAGAGTTTTACACGGACCTGCTGACCAAGGTAGATGAAGTCGCCGAGCGTATCCTCACCCTGAGTCACAAGCCGGTACATGCCTACAGTGACTACGCCACGCTTTCGCATATTCAGGAAGATAAAGACGTACACGACGGCAAAGCCTGCGTTAACGGCATTATCAAAGGATACCAGGTCCTGATTGAGCTTCAGCGCGAAGTGCTCTCACTCGCCTCTGACGCTGATGATGAAGGGACAGCCTCACTAGCCAGCGACTACATTCGCGAGCAGGAAAAAACCATCTGGATGCTGAACGCCTATCTCGGTAAGTGATAAGCGCTCTTCTTAGCGATAGATGCAAAAACGGCACCCTCGCGGTGCCGTTTTTGTTTAGCTGAGACTAGCCTTTCTGAGCGAGGTCTTCCATCAACGCGCGCAGCATACGCCAGAACTCATCGACCGATGCAAGCTCCACCCGCTCCTCCGGGGAGTGAGCCCCACGAATCAGCGGGCCAAACGAGATCATATCCAGGTGGGGATATTTACTGCCCAGAATGCCGCACTCAAGCCCTGCGTGAATGACCTTAACAGCGGGCTCTTTCCCAAACAGCGCGGCATGGCGTTTGTTAAAAATCGCTAACAGCGCACTGCCAGGATTCGGCGCCCAACCGGGGTAGCTATTCTCGACACGGACACGTGCGCCAATCAACCCAAACAGTGCCTCAAAACGGTCGGCCAAAGCGATCATTGCGGTATCGTGCAAGGAGCGCACCAGCGCACATAGATGCAAACGGCCCTCTTTCAGGCTGAGTACGCCCAGATTATTGGACGTTTCAACAACACCGGGCACATCAGCGCTCACGCGCTCGACGCCGCAGGGCGCTGCGTGAAGCGCGGCCACCAACATGGCACTGGCGTCCAGGGTTAGCGGGTCTACTGACGCATTATTCACCGCACGCGTTGCCGTCAGCACCAGACCGCTATCGCCACTGCCAAGCTCGGCACGCAGGGTACTTTCCAGCGCTTTTAGCGCGTCGAAGGCGGCATCCACTTCGTCAGCGGGCAAGGCCAGCTGAGCAAACGCTTCACGAGGAATCGCATTACGCAGCGTGCCGCCGTGGTAGCTAACCAGCCGTCCATCAAACCCTTCAAGGGTACGCAGCGCACGCACCAGCAGGCGATTGGCATTGCCCAGCGGCTTGTGGATATCCATGCCTGAATGGCCGCCTTTAAGGCCTGTCAGCGCAATCTCGACCAGTTGCTCATCGTCGCGTAGCTTGGCACTGGGTAGCTGGGCATCCACCACCACATCACCACCGCCCGCGCAGCCGATATACACTTCACCGCGGTCTTCACTGTCCAGGTTAAGCAGCAATGAACCTTTCAGCCAGTTCTCTGCCAGGTTCAGCGCGCCTCCCATTGAGGTCTCTTCTTCCAGAGTAAACAGCGCTTCAAGCGGACCATGGGTGAGCTCTGCATCCTCAAGCACGGCAAGAATAGCCGCTACGCCCATTCCGTTGTCAGCCCCAAGCGTCGTACCCTCAGCATGCAACCAACCATCGGCGACGTAGGTGCTTATTGGATCACGCGAAAAATCATGAGCGCTGTCAGCATTGGCCTGGGCCACCATATCCAGATGGCCCTGCAAAATAACCCCTGGGGCGTGTTCGCAGCCAGGTGATGCCGGCTTACAAATGCGTAAATTGCCAAAACTATCGCGGTCGTGAGCAAGCCCTTGAGCATCGGCCCAGGCTTCTAGTATCGCGACCAACGCAGCTTCCTGGCCAGAAGGGCGCGGCGTATTACACAGCGTACGAAAATGGCGCCAAACGATAGGCGGCGTTAACGCGCCTAAATGTGCGTTCATAAAAACTCTTCATTATCGGTAACCGACCCACTTTACTCCTCAAGGCGACGAGGGAAAAGCATGCATTGATGCCACCTGCCCCACCGCTTGGCGTAGTGCACGAACGGACGCATTATGCGCAGCGGCTAAAGGCTGGTTTTGAAAAGCCCACGCCGCCAGTTGGTGGTGTGCGGTTGCCATGCCTGATGAGGGCACGTGGCTGGCTTCTCGCGCCAGCGCTTGTAGCGCAGGTCGCGCCAGCGCCGGGTCACGATGCGCATAGGCGACATCGTTGATGGCTTGGCGCTCTTCTGGGGTTAGCGGTGTAGAAGGCAGCCCACGTAGTAACAGTGTGACTACCTCGGCGGGCAGCGCGGTTAATTCAAACGCCAGCAAGCTGGGTAACGCAGCGCTGAACCCTGCCGTTAACGAATGCAGTACCGCGCGCCCCTCAACGTTCAGCGCTTTGGCAACCATCACCGCAAATTCCCCGGTAGCCGCTTCACGGGTGATGCCCAGCCGCACGGGCTGAAACCCTTGAGCAAGCCAGAAACGCAGTAGCGACGCTTCGGCGCCGAAGGTGGCGCCATAAAGCGCAATGCCTTGCTGCGTGGCCTCCTGAACATCCTCGGCAATAAGTTGTTGCCCCAGGCCTTCCCGGCGGCGGTCTGGATGAGTAGCGATACGCACGACACGCCGCCAGCGGGCGGTCAGTGCTGTACGGCTGCCCACGTGGGCGGCCAGCGACTGCGCCATCAAATGCCCTTGCGGGCGGCGCTCGCCCCGTGCGACTTGCTCGGCAAGCGAGGCATCAAAACCGCCCTCTTCTCGTGCCACCAGAACCGCTTGAGGGGCATGTTTGTGCCCCAGTAGACGCAGCGTGGTTCCGGGTCCGTCTAACAGCTGACGCACGTCACCTGGAGAGGTCCGGTAGTGAGACTGCACCAACAGGCCAAACAGCGCTTCAAGAGCAGCTTCCTCCTGGGCAAGGCAAGCACGTTCGAGTGTATATGAACTATCCGCGTCATCGTCACGTTGCCCTAAGGCTGGCAAAGGCGCCTTGAGTAGCAGCAACCGGTTGATCGCGGCTTCAAGAGGATCACCGGCATTCCAGCGGATGGGGGTGTCCAGCGTCAAGGCTTTCCATTGCGGCGTCAGCCGGGTCAATACGTCTTTAAAGCGCAAGGCAAACCCTCGCCCTGAACCTTCGTAGCCATCAACGGTGGTCGCAAACGCAATACGCGGAAACGCCGCCAGCCACTGACCCAACAAGGCAGCAGGAATCGCCGCGGCTTCATCCACCATTAAATAGCTGCCATCGCCTCCCAACTGTTTGGCCGCAACCTGCTCGGTAAGTACATCCGGGGGCAAAAAGCTCAGCTCGCGGTTATCTGCGAGTTGAAAGCGCCCTGGGGCGATGCGCGCTCCGTCAGGGCACAGGGCTTCAAGCCGAGCGAACAGACTCTCCACGGCGCTTAACCTGGGAGCCGTGACAATGATATTCGAGGTCCCGTTTTCTAAAAGGCGTGCGCAAGCGATTCCAAGCGCGGCACTTTTACCCCGCCCACGATCAGCGGTAATCACCACTGGGCGGCGGCGCTTCAAACGTACAAGCTGGGCAACGATAGCCGATTGATCCGCCGTGAGACACGCGCTATCGCTAACGCTCTGTGGACAATTCGTGCTGGCGGGTAAACGGGGAAGCTTTGGCACTCCAGGGGCATGCCAAGGGATAACATCTGTACGCTCATAAAGCAGGCGAGCCAATCGCGCCAGATAGTGCGACGTTAACTGCTCCCAGTGCCAAGGGTGGTCAGCAAAACGCGCGTAATCCGGGTCCGGATGACGACCCCAAGGCTTGGGAGTAATAAGCACCAGCAAGCCTCCCGCTATCAACGTGCCTGCCAGCGCGCCTAGCGCGTCAGGATCAAGGCCCGCCTCACCACTGGCATCCAGCACGATGAGCTGATGCTCTGCACCTAAACGCGTGCGCGCCTTACGGGGCGTTATCCAGGGCGCAACGGGCACATCATCGGCCTGATGAGCGACCCATAAAGGTGCTGCCCAGTTAGCCGCCTGCCACAGCCGATGCGCGTGGGCACGACATTCGCAAGGCCTACCGGTTAGCCATACCAGTTGACGCCAACGCCTCCTCTCCAGCCGCCTGGAATGGGCAACTAGCGCTTGAACTGGCCGCTCACTAATCATGCTTAACGTTCTCGTCAATCTGGCTGGTGATGACAACCCTGGCATCACGACTCCTGGCACACGCCCCCTAGTTAAGACTTTGGTTGAACAAAATATCTATTTTCAACGTTTATAGCCTCAACACATTTTACAAAATGTGCAAACAAAAACAGCAAGCAATTGATTTAAAATAAAATATTGTCTTAATAAATGGAAAATTTAGTGTTTATTTACTTGGCTTACTGATATTGCGCCGCAGCGGGGAGAGTATGCTAACTTACTCTTGAAGCATCGCCACTTTACGTACGCGTCAACTTCTTAGCTACGCTTTCCTGCATCACGGTAACAAATACTAACAATGCCTTATGCCAACCAGGAAAAATAACATGAAAATGATCACTCGATTCAGCCTTACCAGTCTGGCGGCAAGCGTGACGTTAGCCGCACTCGCTACGACGGCACAAGCACAAGAGCAGTGGACAATGACTTCCACATGGCCTGACAACCTTGATCTCATCAAGATTGACCAGCATTGGGTTGAGCTGGTTAATAAATTGGCAGGCGATGAACTACAAATTAGTTTCCGGGCCGGAGGCACTCTGATGCCTGGCACCGAAGTGTTTGATGCGACTGAAACCGGCAGCATAGAAGCTGCAGGCGATTGGCCAGGTTACTGGGCAGGCTTAAATCCTGCTTTTTCACCACTAGCCACTACTACAAGCCTATTTAACGGCGTTGATTACCTTAACTGGATTCAGCAATGGGGCGGGCGTGAACTCTATGAAGATATTTATGGCCAGTTCAACATGATGTATCTGCCCTACGGTATTACTAACAACGAGTCCGGATTTATGGGCCGCACCCCCATTGCAAGTATTGCTGACCTTGAGGGCAAGCGTTTGCGTCTTTCAGGCCGTGACCAAGGGCGCGTACTGGAACAGCTGGGTGGCTCTCAAGTAACGCTTGCAGGGGGTGAAATTTACCAGGCGATAGAGCGCGGAGTGATTGACGCTGGTGAATTCTCAACACCCGGTGTTGACTACAATGCAGGCTTCGCCGAAGTCGCCGATAACTGGGCCACGCCGGGCTGGCATCAGTCGGCCAGCGTCTTTGGCGTAATGATTAATAAAGATGCTTGGGATGCACTTTCCGAGGAAACCCAAGAGAAATTACGTATCGCCGCGGATGCCACAATGGCTTGGTCGCTGGCCTGGTCTGAATTTGAGTCCAACGCGGCTACCCAGAAGTTTATTGATGCCGAGGTGACCATTAACCAGTTTTCAGAAGAAGATCTTGCACGCATTCAGGAAGTGACCAATCAGGTGATCGTGCAAGGCGCCTGTGAAAATCCCGATCATGCCAAGGTCTATCACTCCATGATTACCTATTTGCAGGATTATGCGACGTGGCGTGACGCTTCGGCCCCCTTCAATATGAGCCGAACCATGGATAATTTGCCGTCATTGGAAGAGATCGAAGCCTGCCTGTAAGGCGCTCATGTTTCGCCTCGGCCATGCCGGGGCGTTTGTTGTGCTGATCGGAGATCTTTCATGAATGCGATTGCCCAGGCCATTGATACGATTAACGAAGCCTTTGGACGCCTGATAGCCCCCTTGATCGCCGTCATTACCCTTATCGTGCTTTATGACATTACCTCGCGCTTCCTGTTTGGCCGACCCAGCGACTGGGCATTTGATATCACCAAAATGCTGTTTGGGGCGCACTTCATGCTGATGGCGGCTTATGGTCTGCGCCACCACGTCCATGTAGAAGTCGACGTTTTAAAGCGCCTGTTATCGCGCAAAAAGCAGGCGCTGCTCACTCTATTCGGGTATTTGATTTTCTTTGTGCCCTTTATCTGGATGCTGCTCAAGTACGGATGGCTGTTTTTCGAGCGCGCTTTTAGCCGCGGCGAAACTACCTACGGTATGGTGTCGATTCCGGTGTATCCCATTAAAGGCGTGATTGTGCTGGCGGCAGTGCTGCTGCTCCTGCAGGCCATCGCTATTGTACTGCGCGCTATTATACAGTTGCGTCAGGAGGCTCCGGCATGAACCTGAGTCCTGAATTACTCGCCCTGGTGATGTTTGGCGGCCTGCTGGTGGGACTTTTCATGGGCCACCCACTGGCATTTGTGCTAGGTGGTGTAGCAGTGATTGGCGCGTTTTTAGGCCCCGGAGAGCGGGTGTTGGGCACGCTGATCAACAATATCTATGGTAACGCCATGGATAACTACGTACTCGTGGCGATACCGCTTTTTATACTCATGGCGCGCTTTCTAAACGACTCCGGGGTTACCGAGCGAATGTTTGATGCCATGCGCCTGCTGCTGGCCAACCTACGTGGCGGATTGGCGCTGACCGTGGTAATTGTGTCGGTACTCCTAGCCGCGACGACCGGCATTGTTGGCGCGTCCATTGCGGTAATGGGTATGATCGCCTTAGTACCGATGCTCAAGTACGGCTATAACAAGGAGCTAAGCGCAGGCGTAATCATGGCCAGCGGCTGTTTGGGCATTTTGATTCCGCCCAGCATCATGCTGATCCTGATGGCCAGCTACTCGCCGGTATCGGTAGGTGCACTGTTTGCGGGCGCCATGGTGCCAGGGTTAATGCTGGGCGCTATGTATGCACTTTACGTACTGCTGATCTGCCACTTTAAACCGTCTTACGGCCCGCCAGTGCCCAAGGAGGAACGCGCGGAAGTTAGCACCCGGCAGCTTCTTATCATGCTAGGCAAGTACGTGGTGCCGCCCATGTCGTTGATCCTTGGGGTACTTGGCGCGCTGTTTACCGGGATTGCCACCGCCACAGAAGCCTCAGCAATTGGCGTTTTTATCGCATTCATTTTGTTTTTAATCTTTGGTGACAGGAGGCTATCCACTTGCTTTAGAACGCTGTTGGAGGCGGGTAAAACCACCACCATGGTAATGCTGGTGCTGGTCGGCGCGACCGCGTTTACCGGCGTGTTCTCGCGCGGTGGCGGCATGCAGGTTATTCAAGACCTGTTGCTGGCCATGCCCGGCGGCAATACCGGCGCGTTGATCATGATGCTACTGCTGGTATTTGTGCTGGGTATGTTCCTGGACTGGACCGGCATCGTACTGCTGAGCTTTCCCATCATGCTGCCGATCATCCAGCAGATGGGCATTGATCCGCTGTGGTTTGTCGTCATGGTGGCTGTGGTGCTGCAAACTTCGTTTCTTACCCCACCGTTTGGCTATGCCCTGTTCTACCTGAAAGGCGTGGCTCCGCCCGGTGTGGAGATTGTCGATCTGTATAAAGCCGTGGTGCCGTTTGTGGCGCTTATCCTGTTGGCCTGCTTGCTGATGGCCTCTTTCCCCTGGCTCGTCACAGGCTTACCCAGCTTGATGGTCGGCTATTAACCGGCCACCCCGCTCTTAGGCGTAATGCTGTTCGGTTATGACCGAAGACTCTAAGAAAATCCGGTATTCTTCATTGGATACCGGATTTTTTTGCCTATTCAACAGACATTGCTCGATATTGATGAGCCACACTCCTTCACTCAAGTGATACCATTTACAGCTGTTATTTTTTCGCATTGACGAGTCAGCCTGCCAGCCTCGTCTTAGGAGACAACGACGTGCCCATTCCCGCTCGCCGTTCACGATTGGCGCTACTCGCTGACGGTATATCCCGCTTTAGGCTATCACTCACACCCTGGTCATGTGCGCTGTTCTTGATTGCACTGACGGTGGCATTGCCGATTCTGGTTGTCTTGAGCTATATCTTTGTGCCGACGGAAGGCGTCTGGCAGCACTTGGCGAGCACCGTGTTGAGCCGCTATCTGTCGAATACCTTTTGGCTTGTGCTCTGGGTGGGGCTGGGCACATTAATCCTGGGCGCCGGTAGCGCCTGGCTGGTGGTGATGTGTCGCTTCCCAGGCAAACGAATCTTCGAGTGGGCACTTTTATTACCGCTGGCGGTGCCCACCTATGTCATCGCCTACGCTTACACGGATTTTTTGCAGGTGGCAGGGCCGCTACAGAGTGCGCTTCGCGGGTGGTTTGACTGGCAATACGGCGACTACTATTTCCCCAACGTGCGCTCGTTAGGCGGCGCCGCGACGCTGATCACGTTTGTGCTGTATCCCTACGTTTATTTGCTCGCCCGTGCCTCCTTTCTTGAGCAATCGGTATGCGTACTCGATGTAGGGCGCACGCTGGGTCGCGGCCCCTGGCACCTGTTTGCAAGCGTTGCCCTGCCGCTGGCGCGCCCCGCCCTGGTGGGTGGCGTTTCGCTGGTGCTGATGGAAACTCTCAACGAGTTTGGCGCGGTGCAGTTTTTTGGCGTAGATACCTTTACCACCGGCATTTACCGCACCTGGTTTGGGCTGGGCGAACCCGTGGCAGCCGCGCAGCTGGCGGCCTGCTTGCTGACGTTTGTGATTGTACTGGTGCTGCTGGAGCGCTTCTCGCGCGGGAAGCGGCGCTATTTTCATACCACCAACCGCTACCAGCAGTTGCCCGAGTATCGCCTGCATGGTTGGCGCGCCCTTGGCGCAACGCTCGCCTGCTTGCTGCCTATCGTCATCGGCTTTTTATTGCCGAGCGGCATCTTGCTGAACCTTGCCATTCAGCAGGGCGACGCCCTGCTGGGCACGCGCTTTATCCGCTTCGCTACCAACAGCTTAAGCCTTGCCATGGTCGCGGCGCTGATTGCCGTGGGCCTGGCGGTGCTGTTGAGCTATAGCGTTCGGCTACACAATTCGCCCGGGGCCCGGCTATTTACCCGGGTCGCCGCGATGGGCTATGCCATTCCCGGCTCGGTGGTTGCGGTAGGTATCTTGATTCCCTTTGCCTGGCTGGATAACACGCTGAATACGTGGCTACACGCCCACTACGGAAAAATTATCGGTCTGGTATTTAGCGGCTCGGCGTTTATTTTAATTTATGCCTATGTCGTGCGCTTTTTGGCCGTGTCATTTAATGCGGTTGAGGCAAGCCTTGGCAAAGTCACCCCCAATATGGATGCCGCCTCGCGTACTCTGGGCCAAACTGCAGGCGGCACGCTGCGCCGTATTCATACGCCGCTGATGCGTAGCAGCCTGCTGGCCGCCGGAATTCTCGTGTTTGTGGATGTGATGAAAGAACTACCCGCGACGATTATCCTGCGGCCGTTTAACTTCGATACTCTGGCGGTACGTGCTTATAGCCTGGCGTCTGATGAGCGCTTGGCTGAGGCCTCCACCGCGTCGCTGGCTATTGTGGTGGTCGGCATCTTGCCGGTGATTCTGCTTAGCCTGGCCATGCGCCGGGCTCGGCCCGGCAGCCATGCTCAGTAAATCTACTGGGAAGTCTACCTAGCCTGGATTTCTCATAGTACCTCAGCCAGTACCGCACTCAGGCTGTAACACCGCTAAACACCTACTGGCTCGACTTACATCGGCTATTTTTTAACCACTTTCCGTCCTTCAGACACACTTCCCCCTTTCCCCCATTGCGTCGGGCCGGGGGCGCCCGAGCAGTCAGTTCGGCACCAACCGCCTGACCAGATCGGATAGCGCCGTTTTATAGGGGTAGCTGTCACTCATCAACACCCGGATGCGGCGCGTATTGCGGAGGATGACCGCGCCTACTTTGATGAGCTTGAGCCTCAGGTTGCTTGGACTCATGCGCGCGAAGGGCGTGTGCTTCAGGTAAGTCCGTAACCGCTCGAACAGCGTATAAGCGAAGCCCGACAAGATCAGCCGCCACTGATTGGCCCACCAGTGCGTGCTGGAGGTCCGGTCAGCAAACAGGCTCAGTTGTTGATCCTTGATCCGGTTCTCCATGTCACCCCGGGCACAGTACTGCTCGTAGTAAAGCTTGAAGCCGTCATCGTAACGAGAGCTGATGATAAACCGGGGATTAGAGCCTAACTCACCTTCTTCTAGGCGGGCCACCACCCAGCGTGGGTATTTCCAGGAGCGGGCTTGATACTGGAAGCGGAACGTCCCCGCTACTTTCCCTCCCACCTGCCATTGGGTCTTGCGCACCAGCATCATGGGGACGCCCACTTCCTTGAGCAGCCGGCTGTTCTTTGCGATTCCCACGATGTAGTCGACGTGATGCCGATCACACCAGTTCAGCATCCGGGGACGACAAAAGTGGCTATCACC
>NZ_JABUYX010000007.1:0-123321 GCF_014898005.1 Halomonas citrativorans | reverse complement strand
GCCATGATCTACCTGATTGGCAGCCCGGTGGGCCGCGTGTTCGATCAGGCCAAATCCACATGAAGTGACGAAGAACCCTTTATCTATTCGCTATAGCAACCTACACACTAAACGGCAAGCCTAAAACTGTAGTGACTTATAGTTATTGCGCCTTACCCCTCATCATAAAATATTGGCCATTAAAAAAGCGCTACGTGTTTTAAACGTAGCGCCTATCACTAAAGCACTAGCCTTTTAACTGGGCCGTCATGCTTATCTCTGCATTGAGCACTTTTGATACGGGACAATTTTCCTTGGCTTTTTGGGCGGCCTCTTTGAAGCTCTCTTCATCGGCACCACTTACTTCAGCGGTGACATCCAGATGAATGCTGGAAATGCTAAAGCCTGCTGAATCCTGCTTCAGCGTAACGCTGGCAGTGGTATCAATAGCATCAGCGGTATAACCGGCCTCGCCTAAAATATTGGAAAGCGCCATTGAAAAGCAGCTGGCATGCGCAGCGCCAATCAGCTCTTCCGGATTGGTGCCCTTTTCGTCTTCAAAACGCTGTTTGAAGGAGTAATTAGCACTGAGAACGCCACTTTCGGTTGAAACGGTGCCTTTTCCATCCTTCAGTCCACCTTCCCAACGTGCGCTAGCTTTACGATCCATGAAAAACTCCTTATCAGTGATAGCGAAAGACCTGATTGATCAGTGGATACTGATATGGTCAAAAAAGGTTGAATGGTCACTCGTATAGAGCAACTGACCACCCCGTTCAGCGTAGCTGATTTTTAGCACAGTGCAGAACTCAGATGATGGGCGCTTCCCAGGCCGCACCAGGCTGTGTACGAAAACTGCCTGCGCTCGACCATACGGCGTTAAAAATCAGCTCGTGCGCGAGTCCGATCAAACGACTCACCCGACTGCTGCGTCTCAAGCGCCACGCGCCTCAGCCACCAGCGTATCCCCCACGCGAATAATGCTTCCTGCACCAGCATGCAGTGTCGCGTTCTGCCCAAAATAAGCGCCTTTTAATGCAGGCTGAGTATTCAGGCCTATTAACGTTTTAAGCGGCTCGGCAGGCTCAGGTATCTGGGCCGTTTGCTGGTCTACCGTGGTAATTTTGCAACGTTTACACGGCTTACGCAGAATAAGTTCAAATGCGCCATTACTAGCCTGTAGCGCTTGCCAACCATCTTCAGCCCATGGCTTGTCGGTTTCGACCACAATACTGGGCCGAAAACGGTTCATGGGAATAGCCTGGCAACCACTCTCCTCAAGGGCACGGTTGAGTGCATTGAGAGAGCCGGTTGAAGCAATCAGAAAAGGGTAGCCATCCGCAAAAAGCGTGTCGGCGTCATCCCCGTTTAAAAACGCCGTTTCTACCGGACGTTTAAACTGCGTGGCGAAACGGACCAGGCTTAGGCCACTGCCCTGTTCACCTAAAGCAGCTTCCAGCCAGCTTGAAACATCGCGGCTTTCAGGCCACGCCTTACAGTGATCATTCCAGACCTGAACGATACGCAGGTTGCCGCTCGGTTCTGCAAGCGGGATCGAAAGTGGCTCAACATGGGGGTGTGAAAGTACCAAGGCATCAGTGGTTAAGGCTACTTCTACCGTGGCTAGCGCAGGCCGCTGGCGTTGAGTCACAAAGCGCTGCTGTGTATCAACCAGCATCCAGCGGCGGTCCCACGCAAGGCCGGTGGGCAGCAGTTCACTGTGGGTAAGACTGATACCCTTTAAGGATTTGACCGGATAAATATTGAGCTCGGAGATATGCACGGTAGCCTCGATACAAACGAAAATGGTTACTTTAACCAGCCAGCGCGCTTATCACCAGTGCGGCTTCTCTCGGTAATAGTCCGATCAAAAACCGGCTATAGCGTGGCGCCTGTTTCGATGCGATAGCCCAAGTCGACCGTATGATCAGCCACCGCTTCGCCCTGAATCCTGGCCAGCAGTGCTTGCGCGGCAGCCTCCCCAATGGCTTGGCGTGGCGTGATGACACTTGCAAGCTTTGGCGTCATTGCCTGCCCCACGTCGTGGCCGTGGAAACCCGCAATCGCCATCTGCTCAGGCACGTTAATACCGCGGCGCTGACACTCAAAATACGCCCCCACGGCCACGTCATCGTTAGTGCAGAATACGCCATCCGTATGAGGGTAGTCGTTTAAAATTTGCTCTAGAAGCGCTGCGCCTACGCTGTAAGAGGAGCGTTGACTGCTATGCAGCGTTACCGGCGTAAGGCCGTGCTGTTCCATCGCCTGGCGGTAGCCCTGCTCACGTTGCAGCGTGCGCTCATCCAGCCGCACAGCCAGATAAATAATCTGTTGCCGGCCATGGCGAATCATTTCACTCACCATATCAAACGCTGCTGCGACGTTGTCATAGCCTACCGCCTGCTGCAGCGGCTTATGATGGGTGTCCATGATTTCCACCACAGGAATACCGGCGGTTTCCAGCATTCGCAGCGTGCGGGGAGTGTGATGATGGTCCGAAAGAATCACCCCATCCACGTTGTAAGACAGCACCGATGCCAAACTTCGCTCTTCAACGGCCGGGCTATACCCATAGTGAGACAGCATAAGATGATAACCGGCAGGCTCGGTACGTTTCTCAATCCCCACGATGACATCAGCAAAGACTTGGTTCGTCAGCGAAGGAACCAACACGCCAATAGAGTGGCTGGTAGCACGCGAAAGTAGATCCGGCGCTCGGTTGGGAATATAGCCGACCTGCTCGGCCACGCTAAGAATACGCTCGCGCAAGCCTTCTGAAACAGTTTCCGGGTCTCTTAGGCAACGACTCACCGTCATTTTGGTTGCCCCGACCTGATCAGCAATAGTTTGTAGCGTTGGGCGTTTTTTCTTCAAACGGGATACTGCCTCTGTAACAACGATTAGCTGGATGGCGAAGGTAGCCGCGCATTGAGTGTGCCAGTAAATCGGCTCACAATCTCCTCTGGAGAGAGCGCAATGGACAGGCTAACGGCCTCATCATCACCCGGCGGTTGTAAATCAGCAAGCTGGCTGGCCAGCATGTTATCTCCTTTAAAGAAGTGCCCTTCTCTGGTGGCCAGGCGCTCGCGTAATAGCTCCGCGCTCCCTTCCAGGTACAGAATTTGCAGTGCTGAATCGCCCTGGCGCAAACAATCCCGATAACGCCGCTTTAAGCCCGAACACGCAATCACAGCGGTTTCATTTCGAGCCTGGTAGTGGGCAAACAGTGACGACAGCTTCTCAAGCCACTCCTGACGATCATCGTCATTAAGCGGCGTCCCGCCCGCCATTTTGGCTACGTTAGCAGGCGGGTGATAATCGTCACCGTCAATAAACGTGGCATTCATGGCGGCTGCCAGCTGCTGGCCAATGTGGGATTTTCCGCAGCCGGAGGCACCCATCACCAAAATACGATAAGAAGTAGGGCTCATTAGATAATTTCTCCGAAAAGGGCTGATTTACGAGGGCACAAAACCATCGCTGTCAGGGTGCCTGGCAGGTAGCGGATTGACTGGATATCTACAGCTTGAATACCAGCTGTTACCGGTAACAATCGCTTGAAGATTAAAAGACCCAACACAGACGTGTCAAAGCAAAACCGCCCTTCTACAACCAACGTCTAGCGCTAGCAAGCGAACGTATGGCACGCTACATTAACGCATTGCATCAAGTAGGGAGCCGACATGCCCGCGTTAGGCTCTGTCTGAAAAGTGTCTGCGCTCGACAATACGGCGTTAAAAATTGGCTCAAAATGCTCATTTACACATGTAAACTCCGTTTTTTCGCCAATTTTTGCCTTGTCTTGTCTTCGCTCGTCGACTTTTCAGACAAACCCTAGGACCTTGTAGGCTAGAGCCGTGCAGTGAGCTGGAACTTGATCATCATTAAAAGACGTCCCTATTACTCGTCCCAAAAAGGAAACTGCTATGTCTATCGAAAAAATTGCTTACCGCGCCCATGCCCACGCGACCGGTGGTCGTGAAGGCAGCGCCAAGTCGTCTGACGGCGCGCTGGACGTCAAACTCAGCACTCCCAAGGAGCTGGGCGGAGCAGGCGGTGAGGGTACCAACCCGGAGCAGCTGTTTGCGGCGGGTTACTCTGCTTGCTTTTTAGGCGCCCTAAAACATGTCGCCAGCCAGGAAAAAGTAACGCTTCCCCAGGATACCGCCATTGAAGGCAGTGTAGGTATTGGTGCCATTCCTACCGGTTTTGGCATCGAAGTCGAGCTAACAATCAGCCTTCCCGGCATTGACAAGAGCATCGCTCAGGATCTGGTCGACAAGGCCCATGTCGTATGCCCTTACTCCAACGCTACCCGTGGCAATATCGACGTTACCCTAACGCTTGCTTAACGTTTTAGCGTTAATCACCCGTTAGTTATTAAGCGCACGCTCCACTGCTCCGCTTGCATGCAGGGCAGTGGTATCGTAAAGCGGCACAGCGGTATGTGCTTGCTCTACCAGTAAGGCAATTTCTGTACAGCCTAGAATGACCGCCTGAGCGCCCTGTTGATGCAGGCTGGCGATCACCTTCAGATAGTGCTCACGGGAGTCATCGTTGATCTTCCCTTGGCATAGCTCATCGAAAATAATGCGATGAACCGTCTCGCGTTGCCCCTCCTCTGGCACCACGACCTCAATGCCAAATGTGTCCCGCAAACGCGCCTTGTAGAAATCCTGTTCCATCGTAAAGCGCGTACCCAACAAGCCAACACGCGTTATACCGTCCTTTCGCAGCTGCTCTGCGGTCGCATCAGCGATGTGTAACAGCGGGATGCTGATAGCGTGCTCAATCGCGGGTGCCACTTTATGCATGGTATTGGTGGCCAGCAGTAAAAAGTCAGCGCCGGCCCGCTCAATATTGTGCGCCGCCTCAGCAAGGATTTTTCCAGCGGTTTCCCAATCGCCCTGCTTTTGCAGCGCCTCAATCTCAGCAAAATCGACACTCACCATGGCAATTTTGGCCGAGTGGAGACCGCCCAGCGCTTGTTTTACGCCCTCGTTCAAGGCGCGATAATAGCTTTGCGTGGACTCCCAGCTCATTCCGCCCAGCACTCCAATGGTTTGCATGATTGCCTCCCTGGTGACTTATCCGTCAGTTTATTACGCGGCTAATTATTCTCGCCCCTTGTACCTGCGTTTTACTACCCTCATAGAGTACCTATTGCGTTTGAATTGATTATTTTTACCACCGGGCGCTGCCCGCGACACGACACAGCGAGGCCATGATGAGCGATACGTCTTACACCCCACCGCGCGTTTGGAAATGGGAACCGGGCAATGGCGGTAAATTCGCCAACATTAACCGTCCTATCGCAGGGCCTACTCACGATAAAGCGCTGCCCGTTGGTAAACACCCGCTTCAGCTCTACTCATTGGCCACCCCCAATGGCGTTAAAGTGACCATCATGCTTGAGGAGCTATTAGCAAAAGGCATCGAAGCCGCTGAGTATGACGCTTACTTGATCCAAATCGGTGAAGGCGATCAGTTCGGCAGCGGATTTGTAGACGTTAATCCCAACTCCAAAATCCCGGCGTTGATGGACCACAGCACTAACCCGCCTCAGCGCGTTTTTGAGTCAGGCGCTATTCTTCTCTACCTGGCTGAAAAATTCTCCGCCTTCCTACCAACCGACCCAGCCAAGCGTACCGAGTGCCTTTCCTGGTTATTCTGGCAGATGGGCAGCGGCCCGATACTCGGCGGTGGCTTTGGTCACTTCTACGCTTACGCGCCTGAAAAGTACCAGTACCCTATCGACCGTTACACGATGGAAATAAAGCGCCAGCTCGATGTACTTGACCGCCACTTGGCCAATAACCGCTACATGGCCGGTGATGAGTACACCATTGCGGATATGGCGATTTACCCCTGGTATGGCGCCCTGGTGAAAAACCGCGTTTACGAAGCGGCTGAGTTTTTGGAAGCGCACATGTATACACACGTGCTCCGCTGGGCAGAAGAACTTGATGCACGCCCCGCCGTACAGCGTGGCCGTATGGTTAACCGCACATTTGGCGAGCCCAGCGAACAGCTGCATGAACGCCACGATGCCAGCGACTTTGAGCATAAAACCCAGGATAAGCTATAGCGCATAAGGGTTAGCCAAGCAGCTAGCCACGGTATAAAAAACGGCCCACGGGCCGTTTTTTATATGCGCTCACAAGCTAGTAATAGCAAATCGCTCTCTGCCAGAAAGGGTGGGTGGCACGAACCAAAGCCTCCCAAACCTCTAGAAGCGCAGGATAGGCGGCGCGAGTGGCGTTATTTATCGTCACTTGAGCATGGGTTAAGGACCTCAATCCACCAGGCAGGATGCATAGCATCAAAATCTGTGCGGATATTAGCGGGCAGATAACTGGCGGAATCCAGCACCACAGGCTGACCATTGATGCGCTGAAATACCACCCAGTGCCAAAAGTGTTTGCCCTCCTTTTGATGGGGTTTAATCGCTAGCAGCGCCAGCGCCGGTAGCGCCTGCCATGTGGTAAACGGCGTTTCATCCGGCGAGGTAGCCACACCCGCTTGGGCCAGCATCTGGCGCACATACTGGGTATCAGACCACAGCGATTCATCATCTGCGGCAATATCCATCGCATTCGCAATGGCCTTCATCTCAGGGTAGCTTTTACCCAGAATAGTCGCTACAGAAGCAATCCCGCAGCCGGTCGGTTCTTCCTGAATAACGGGATTTAGCATCTTCCTCCGGTGTTTTCTCGACACCTCGCGTTAATTAGCGGCCCGTCCCAAGCCTTCTGTTTTTAGTGAGGCCAACCTGGGGCGGATATGTTCGCGCCTCACTTCAACTAGCACATAGCGGCGCGGGCGTCAACCTGTACTGTTCGAGCGTAAAGGCGTAAGGTACCTCTTCGGTTCGACCTTGCCACCGCTTTATTGCGTTCGCTATTACGCATCATGGCAAGCGTTGACCTGGCCCCCCTATCTAGGGCTTAAGGTGTTTTCAGCACCTGACGCTTGCACGGCCAGACTGCCAATCGCAGTCTTATCTCGCTACAGACATACCTAGAAAGATGTTCTGTTTTTTTGCTCACGTCCTGTGGCGACCTTTCCGACAACGGAACGCTGGTTGCTATTTAGGATGCTGGGCTGCAAAACCTATGGGTATTCCATGTACAACGAAAACTTCTATCAATTCTCGACCCTGACGGTCCTCGCTTTACTGGTGTTCTTTTACGGCGGCACTTATCTGCTGACCCTACTGATCAAGGAGAAAAAGGAAAATACCGACGCCTTCATGGTGTCTAACCATCAGATCGGCTTTGGCCTTGGCGCCGCCAGCATGACCGCCACCTGGATCTGGGCTGCCTCCTTTTACGCCGCTGCGACCTCGGGTTATACCTATGGCATCTCAGGCCCCCTGCATTACGGGTTGTGGGGCGCGTTGATGATCCTGTTCATCTACCCCTTTGGCCGTCGCTTTCGCAAGCTGGCGCCCAATGCGCACACTCTGGGTGAACTGATCCATGCCCGGCATGGCGCCTCCAGCCAGTTGATTCTTGCCTCCTCCAACATACTAGGCAGTATCATCAGCCTGATGGTCAACTTCACGGCGTCCGGCGCACTGGTCTCAGTGCTCTCACCACTCTCCTTTCAAGCCGGGGTGGTGATCGCAGGCGTTGGGGTGCTGTCTTACACGCTATGGTCGGGGTTCCGCGCTTCGGTCCTTACTGACTTTGCCCAACTGATGGCGATGATGGCCATTGCCATTCTAATCATCCCCGCAGTGATGTTCGCAATCGGCGGGCCGGAAACGCTATCGAACGGCATGAGTCTGCTCACTCCAGAACAGGCAAGTCTGTTCTCGGTGGATGCCATCCTCAATCAGGGCGCCCCTTTCTTTGTAGCGGTGTTGGCCTACGCGATTGGTAACCAGACTATCTCCCAACGCTTGTTCGCCGTGCGTGAAGACCATATCAAACCGACCTTTATCACCGCGACCATTGGCTACGGTGCGATTGTTATCGGCTTGGGCATGATTGGCTTGATGGCGCTGATGACCGGTATGGAGCCCATGAATGGCGACATGAATAACCTGATCCCGCAGATGGTCTCGATGTACCTCTCGCCGGTATTTATTGGACTGTTCTTTATTCTGGTGATCGGCTCGCTCTCCTCAACCGCTGACTCGGACCTTTCTGCCATGTCGGCGATTGTCATGGCCGATATCTATGGCAAGAACATTGCGAAAAACAAGCCCGATCCGACCAGGATGCTGTTTATTGGCAGGCTGACCATGATTGTGGCGACGCTGATTGGGGTGATTCTCGCCAGCTTCTCCATGGACATTCTTATCATGCTGATTTTCGTTGGCGCGCTCTGGGGCGCAATTGTCTTCCCGGTGATCGCCAGCTGTTTCTGGAGCCGGGTCACCAACACGGCGTTTACCTCGGCGGTAATCGCAGGCTTGGTGATGTTCTGCATCGCACGATTTGAACTGCTGCCTATGGTCGGCCTAACCGCAGGGCTATTTGAGTTGCTGGCCTCCGTAGGCGGAGGTGTAGTGCTTGGCCTGATGGCCTTTGGATTCTGCGGTCGCCGTGTCGGTTTGATTGTCGGCGCACTCAGCACTCTTGTTTTGGCCTACTTCTGTGTTGGCTTCCTGCGGGACTACACGGTGCTAATGGCCTCATTAATGGCCTACGGCGTCAGCACGATTGTGTGCATCGGTGTCAGCCTGATGAGCTCAAGCAAGTTCGACTTCGCGCAGATTAATCAGGACGTCATCAACTATGACCCGGCTAAGCCTGCTACTCGGGCCTAAGCGCTCTGTGATAAGGGCTGGGTGATAAGGGCTGGGCAATAAGCCCTATGTAAGACGTTGAAATCATTTCATCCGCTGGTGCGCCATAGCGCACCAGCCAAACATTAGGAAAGCACATGCAAACTTTTATATTGGCGTTATATGTATTGATCTGGCCGCTAATCTCACTCTCCGTACTGGGCGTCATCGGCCTGGCAACACTAAAAGACATTCTTGCGGCGCGGCGTGATAAGCGGGGACTGGTGTAACGTAATAATTAATCGCTGAATAGTGGCAATGCAAACAAGAAAGGAAGCAGGAGTGGCAAAGGATTGCCGTGAGGTGGCTTTTTAGCGCCGATACGTCAAATGCGTCATCACTCAACCCACGTCAGGAAAGTTTTCAAGAATAACGTCAATGACCTCCCTGAGTGTATACCCTTTTTTCACCCCCAGTTCAGACGAGTCTTATACGTCATACTCGTCGTGGCGACGATTCCAGCCATACGGCTCAGTTTGTGGCCAGCCTTCTGGAGAATCTTCCCAGGTTTCCTGACGACCAAACGGGGTCAAGTCTAAATAGGTCCAGAGACTACCAAGATATTCGACGCCTCGCGCCCCTGTAAAATAGCTGCGATACATGGCGTTGCCATCACGAATAAATACACTGACGCCGTGCCTCTCACCTTCCGCAGTCGTTACGCCAACATCATGGTTAAAATCGCTCTCATAAGACGAGTACCATGGGATAGGATAAGCCCATCCCATACGGGACCTATACTGATTAAGTTTTTCCAGGGGGGCGCGTGACACCATCACTAGCGAGGTATCGCGAGCATGCAGATGAGCCGGGTGAGTCATGGCATCAGCGACCCACGAGCACCCTTCACAGCCCGCTTTCCAGTCAGGTGCGTACATAAAATGATACACAATGAGTTGACGGCGCCCTTCAAACAGATCGAGCAGAGACGCTGGGCCGTTTTCGCCCTGAAACGTATAATGCTTAGTCACCTTCACTACAGGTAATTTCCTACGCTCAGCACTCAGTGCGTCACGCGCGCGGGTTAGCGCTTTCTCTTTTACGAGAAACTGATCCAGCGCTAATTTCCACTCTTCTAAAGATACGACACTCGGCAATGGTTGTTTAGTTGTAGTCATGGTTTTTCTCTCCGGTGTGTTCCGTCGATCCGCACCAACACTGATAAACTTCGCCGAAGTGCTGGCGTGCGGGATGCTGACCACTCACACTGCCAAGCGCCGATTATAGGCATCAAGGCATTTATGCCACGCTGGCCGGTCGTGACAGCGCGTTAAATAGGAAGTCACATTAGGAAACTCATCTAGAAGATTTGTATGCTGTATTTGACTTAACGCAGCAACCATTAGAATGTCTGGATAGGTAAATTGGTCGCCAAGCAGATAGCGCTTGCGGATAAGCACACCTTCGAGCACTGCGAGGCAGTTCCTGGCCATCTCCACGAGTGCCGGACGTCGCAGCTTTGCCCACTCGGCATCCGCTTCAAATAAATCAATCATGGCAATTTGCGTCATCGGTGGCTCCACTGTATCCAGGGCAGCAAACGTCCATTGCAGGGCTTTAGCGCGTTCTGACTCACTCGTCGGCAGAAGCCTCCCTGATTGCTCCGCCAAGTAGATAACAATAGCCCCTGACTCAAAAATGATCACGCCATCATGGTCAATCGCGGGTACTTTGCCAAAGGGATTGATTGCCAAATAATCAGCGCTATGTAGTTCACCAGCGACATCATCGAGCCCATTAACCTGATGAGGCAGTTCGCACTCCTCTAGTGCCCACAGCACACGTAAATCCCTCGTAATCCCCACCACTTGCGGCGTTACTTTTCCAAATCCATACATCGTAATCATCATTAATTTCCTCACGAAAGCCGATACTTCAAACGGTCTGTGATTGCATGAGCGAACTATCACTAGTCGTTCGAGCGTGAGAGAAATCGACAAGCTACGATGTATTTTTTATTCTCAATGGCCGCATAAACGGCGCGAGGAGCGTAAACCTCATAGCCCACTCCGCCGCTACACTTATTTCTGCGTTAACCCGTAAAGGTATTGATATACAGCGCTTCTACTTTATCCCGTGCCCACTGCGTTTTACGCAGGAATTTCAACGACGACTTAATAGAAGGATCATTGAAGAAGCAGTTAACGTTGATCTCTGCGTACAAGCCGTCCCAGCCGTAACGCTCAACCAAACGCGTCAAGATCTTTTCAAGGCTTAAACCATGTAACGGATTATTGGGTTGTGGATGGCTCATTAGTAATTCCCAGTGGTATTTCAAACGCCCTGTCCAACATGGCAGGCGACAAACCACGAATATTAACAGAGGGCATGAATAAGCGCGGCGGAAGTAGCCGTCCGCCGCGCTTATCAAAGGCATGAACCTCAGCGGTGCAAGTCGAACCGGTCATTCTCCATCACCTTGACCCATCCAGACACAAACTTGTTGAGCATATGTCGCTCACCGCCATGGGCAGCGTACTCCTCTGCAATGGCACGCAGCTGCGAGTTAGAGCCGTAAACCAAGTCAACCCGAGTGGCCGTCCACCGGGTTTCGCCGCTCTTACGATCACGGCCCACAAAGCGCGCTTCGGTGTCATCAACCGGCTCCCACACGGTTCCCATATCGATGAGATGGACAAAGAAGTCATTGGTCAGCTGCCCAGGGCGATGCGTTAAAATACCGTCATTGTTGTCATCGCCCGCGTTAATACCAATCGCCCGCATGCCGCCCAGCAGTGCGGTCATCTGGGGCGCGCTCAGGTTTAACATGAATGCCCGGTCGACCATTAAATGCTCGGTTGGAATGGACGTTGACTGCGCCTGCATATAGTTACGAAACGCATCATGCCTGGGTTCAAGATAGGCATGGGTATCCACTTCGGTCATCTCCTGAGTGGCATCCGTACGCCCTGGTGTGAAAGGCACTGTCAGGTCATGCCCGGCTGCTTCCGCCGCCATCTCAACCCCAACACTCCCGCCCAGAACAATCATGTCGGCCAACGAAATATTGGCATCGGATGCGTCCTTGATGCCCTGCAATTGGTCGATCACCTCCGCCACGCCACCGCGTATGTTGATATCCCAATGGAGCTGCGGTTCAAGGCGAATCCGCGCGCCGTTAGCGCCACCTCGATGGTCCGTTTGGCGGTAGGTACAAGCAGAGGCCCAAGCCGTTTCGACCAACTGCCGGGCCGTTAGGCCGGTGTCGGCAATGGCCTGCTTGAGCGTTGCAATCTGTTCATCGGAAACCAGCGGCCCTTCATGCTTGGGCACGGGGTCCTGCCACACGAGCACTTCGCTCGGCACCTGAGGGCCGAGGTAACGAGCACTTGGCCCCATATCGCGATGCAGAAGCTTGTACCAGGCGCGGGCGAACTCGTCGGCCAGCACATCGGGATTCTCGCGGTACTCCTTGGATATTTTCAGATAATCGGGATCGACAATCATCGCCATGTCAGCGGCGTTCATCACCGGAGGGTTCTTTTTACCCTCAACATGCGCGTCGGGCACCCAAAATCCATCTTTAACTTCTACCGGCTCCCACTGGTTGGCGCCCGCCGGGGATTTCTTGACCCGCCATTCGTGGGAGAAAATCGTCTCAAGATAGGTGTTGTCCCACTTGGTCGGTGTGGGGGTCCAGGCACCTTCGAGCCCGGATGTGATGGTGTACTCACCCAGCCCCGTTTCGTGCTTATTAGCCCAGCCAACGCCCATTTCGTTGAGCTTGGATTCCTCGGGTGCTTTGCCAACGGCATCCGCAGGCCCGTTGCCGTGCATCTTGCCAAACGTGTGGCCACCCACCGTCAGCGCTACCGTCTCGCGATCATTCATCCCCATTCTGGCGAACGTTTCACGTACGTCCATCGCGGATTTAGCTGCGTCTGGCACGCCATTAGGGCCTTCCGGGTTAACGTAGATCAGCCCCATTTGCACCGCGGCAAGAGGGTTATCGAGGACACGGTTACCGTCCTCGAAACTGCCGGTATAGCGCTCATCCTTGGTGCCCAGCCACTCATTCTCAGGGCCCCAATAAATATCATCCTCGGGCGCCCATATATCAGCACGACCGAACCCAAAGCCGAAGGTTTTAAAGCCCATGGTTTCAAGCGCGCGGTTACCTGCAAACACCAGCAAGTCGGCCCAGGAGATTTTCTCACCATATTTTTGCTTTATCGGCCACAGCAGGCGGCGCGCCTTGTCCAGGTTGCCGTTATCCGGCCAGCTGTTGAGTGGGGCAAAACGCTGAGCGCCGGTACCACCGCCGCCGCGCCCATCAAGCGCCCGATAGGTGCCCGCAGCGTGCCACGACATGCGAATAAAGAACGGACCATAGTGCCCCCAGTCAGCGGGCCACCACACTTGGGAATCTGTCATTAACGCATCAACGTCAGCGCTTAACTCTTCAACGTTGAGCTGGGCAAATGCGTCGCCATAGCGAAAGCCTTCACCAAAGGGGTTGGAATCAGGGTGTTTTTGATGCAGGACATTAAGGTTGAGCTGGTCAGGCCACCAGTGCTCGTTACCTTGTAGGCGCGGCGTGGTACGTGCGCCCCACTCCTGACGCGTAGGCTTTTGATCAGACACGTTATTCTCCTCGACTAAATGCTGGGCTTATTAGGCATTCAAGCGATATTTCTGATCACGCCAAGCGCCAACCACACCGCCCGAACTGCGATAGAAAGCATTGAGCGCTTCTATAAGCCATCACGTTAATGAAGGATTCACTTTGAACCCATCAAGAGACAGTGAAGGATTCAATAGAGAGACCGTCAAGCAGGAAAAAGAAAGTAGGTGCATGAATCATAGTAGTTGCATGAATCATTGCGGGCCGCATATTAACGTTCAGAGAGATTAACGATAGTATTGTTTCTCACCATCGGCGTCCCCCGTGCGGGCCACTCAATCGCTCTCATCTCCGACTACTTTTACATGCCGTAAAGCAATGGCAGATATCAACGCAAGCACCAGGATAGCGATACCACTCACCATAGCGGCCATGCTCATACCGTGAGTAAATGCCAACTGTGCCTGATCAAGTAGCTCGGAGGGGACGCGATCAGCGACAACCATAGTTGCCCATAAGCTCTCTCCAAGGGCAGTGGAGACTTCGTGCGGTACTCCTTCTGGGATCACTGGAGTCATCTGCACTCGATACATCAGAGTAGCCAAGCTACCCAGAAGAGCCACTCCTAGCGCCACACCTAACTCTTGAACCATCTCAGACATCGCCGATGCAGACCCTGCTTTCTCACACGGCGCTGCCCCTACTACCAAATCTGTGCCAAGTGCAGCAATGGTACCCAACCCTAGATAAACCAGCGAAAAACCTATTACGACCAGAGTTACTTGAACAGAGTGTGCATGGACTTGCGCAAGCAAGCCGCAGCCGATACTTGAGAGCATGAGGGCTACAGCAATAACAAACGCTGGTCGAATACGACGTGCAAGCAGAGGGGCAAGTATGCCAGCCAGCACCATCATCAGCGCCGGAGGCCCCATCCAAAGCCCGGCAATCAACGGTGTGTAACCCGCCACTAGCTGAAGATATTGAGTGACCAAGAGCATCATGCCAGCAACGCCAAGCAGTCCTACCAGGAGTATGATAAGTGCGGCAGTGAAGGTCTTACTGGCAAACAATTTCAGATCAAGCAATGGATGGAAGAGGTGCTGTTGTCGACGCACAAAAAGTAATATTCCCAACGCTCCAGTAGCAAGGGTGATCAGCACCGTTGGTGTAACACCCGCTTTAGAAAATTCCTTTATGCTATAGATGCTTGGCAGAATTGCTATTAATAGCAATAGGACACTAAAAAGATCCAGACGACCTGCACGCGGGTTACGGTACTCTGGCAGCAGTATTGGGGCAGCTAACAATAATACGATGACAATAGGCACAGCAATCAGGAAAGCGGCTCCCCACCAAAAGGAAGCTAACAATAATCCTCCAACCATTGGTCCCAACGCCATACCCAATGCAAACATGGTTGCCCATATCCCAATTGCCAATGCACGCTGCCTCAGATCAAAAAACATATTGCTTAATAAGGCCAGCGTAGAAGGCATCAGGGTCGCACCAGCAATACCCAAAGCTGCCCGGGCTACAATTAGCCACTCTGCATTTGGCGCAAAGGCTGCAAACACAGAGGCAACCGCAAACGCGAAGGCCCCAATCATCAGTAGCCGACGTCGGCCGATCCGGTCCCCAAGCGTGCCCATAGTGATTAAAAAACCGGCAATCATGAAGCCGTAGGCATCCATAATCCACAGTGCTTGGGTGTTGCTCGGCTGTAACTCTACCGCTAATGCCGGTAGCGCCAAGTAGAGGATAGTGACGTCGAGGCCTAGCAGAATGGTAGGCAGAGCCAATACTGCAAGCCCCGCCCACTCTTTCATGCCAGCCTTGTTAGACAGGTCGCCTGTTCCTGTATCCGTATTTAAAGGGATGTGAGCATCAACTTTGAATGACATGCTGCCTCCTGTTCCTTCATGGAAGCTGGCATTCTCAGACACTACATATAGGGTTACAATATAGCTAATTATCCTATTACCAAAGGTAATGGCATGGTTAATCAAAGGCTTGAGCGAACACAGAGCGATATTACGGAGTTCATGCTACGGCATCGTCGCAAATTGACGCCCGCTGATGTTGGGCTTCCTAGCAACGGACGAAGGCGTACACAGGGTTTAAGGCGAGAAGAAGTTGCAGCACTTGCCGGAGTAGGGCTGACTTGGTACACGTGGTTTGAGCAGGGCCGTGATATTAAGGTCTCCGAACGCTTTCTGCTCAATATCGCCCATGCGCTGAAACTGGATGATGCCGAATGCTGCCACCTTTTTCTGCTGGCACACCGCCGCGCACCACCAGCAGAAGCGTATCAAGAGCAGAGCATTTCTCCCCGCGTCCAGTCGCTGTTGGATGACCTCTCCCGCCCTAGCTACGTCGTAAACCTTCGCTGGGATGTTCTTGGCTGGAATGCGCAAGCTGATGAGCTACTCCAGTTCAGCTCCCGTGAAACGCCTGAACGCAATCTATTAAGAATGATCTTTACCGCCCCAGATCTGCGTCGGCGACTCCCCGACTGGGAACAGGATGCATCGCGTATGCTGGCGCAGTTTCGTTGTGACTTGGCTGTCGCTCCTGAGGACCCGATCATGCAAACTCTGATCGACGAGCTTAGCCGATTATCACCTGATTTCCGTCGCTGGTGGGAGGCTTCAAACATGGATGGCTATAATAGAGGGATCAGCAGCCTCCTTGATATAGATGGCACGCAACATACCTATGTCCACGAGGTGCTGACCGTTGATGAGCACCGCCATTTGAGGATGATTATCTATTTCGATAGTTCAAATGATCCTATGCCATAAAACTTATCTAACCCACATCATGAAGAGAGTATCTCACCGTCACATTACTTCTGCTTCGTGCGGCTTGGCAGAAAAATACAAAGAACCAGCAATATTCGATACATTTTCATTCCCTGCCATGGTGATGTTGTTATTTAATCCAACGCTACCCTGATTATGTTTAAAGCAACGTAAATTTTATTACGCCAACCTCACCTGCGGACAACTGTCATGGATGATCATCGCGCAAATACGCTGGACAAGCCCACCCGTGCGGGCTTGATTTTGCTGGCCGTGGTACAAGGAATGGCGCTGCTGGCCCTTCACCTGGCGATTGAGCATGAGCACTGGCTGGCCGCTGACCAGCGCTGGCTCAAGGCGCTTTATACCGTAGCAATCGCCCTGCCCGCGTTTTATCTAATTGGCATGGAGCGGCTACGTGATCGCCTCAATTTTTTGCCGCTGTTGCTGGCCCCGTTGCTGTTTTGGCTGGGCTGGCACCTTGGCTGGGTAGAGCAAACACCCGAGCAGCAGTGGGTGCGGCACCCGTTCACGTTTGCCTTTTGCGTGTCACTTGGCGTGGCGCTTTTCATCCTGGCGCTGTTTTTTCGGAGTAGCGCCACTAGCAGAACCTGGCCTACCGCCTATTCACCGCTGCTGAATTACTCTTGGGAATTCACCCAGACGCTTTCACAATTAACGCTGTTTATTGGTGTGTTCTGGGGCCTGTTATGGCTGGGGGCAACGCTGTTTTCGGCTATTGGCGTGCGCTTTTTTGAGACGCTTTTCAGCGCCCCCCTATTTATTTACCCCGTCACTTGGCTGGTGATCGGTTTAACGCTAGTGATGATTCGTAACCGCTTTCGCCTGATTCAAAGCGTGCGGCAGATGAGCGAGGCACTTATCAAAGCGTTACTGCCGCTGGTAGCCCTTATCATTCTGCTGTTTTTTTCCATGCTCCTTTTTACCGGCGTGCAGCCCGTCTGGGATACAGGCAGAGCCTCCTCCATATTAATGGCGCTGATGTTAACCCTGCTGCTGTTCTTCAACGCGGTCTTTCATCAAGCGCATGGCTTACCCCCCTATCCCACCTGGCTACGCCGCATCACCCTGCTGGCCGTTGTGCTGCTGCCGGTGGGTAACGTGCTGGCCGCTTGGGCACTCTGGCTGCGTATAGATCAATACGGCCTTAGCCTGGACAGGCTGTGGGCTGCCCTGCTGCAAGTGCTAACAGCGGCATTTACCGTAAGCTACAGCCTGCTCCTGCTGTGGCGCCGCCAGGCTGCACTTCCCAGCCTACAGCGCGCCAACGTTGGCCTGGCCCTGCTGGTGGCCGTTGTATTGATCGTGGTTAACACGCCGCTGGCAGATATGCGCCACTGGGTTGCCGAGCAGCAAATCAAGCGGTTGCTGGATGACCGCACAACAGCCGAGGCGTTTGATGTTAACTACCTGCGCTACCAGCTCGGCCAGCCGGGCACCCTGGCCTTGCAAGCCTTGGTAGAGAGCGAATTTGCCCAAGCGCAGCCTGAGTTAGCTCGGCGTATTGAACTTTCGCTCAGGCAAACCGAACGTTGGAGCCAGGAACCACTGGTGGATACTCAGAACCTGGATGACGTCGCCCAACAGTTCAGGGCAAGCCCTAACGGCGCCACCCTCCCAGAGCCCTTGCTGAACCTGTTGGTTGAGCAGAATTCCACCTGTTTAAGCCAGACGAAACCCTGCCAGACCCTACAGATAAGCAGCGGCACGCCCTTCCAGTGGCTGGTTTATGAACCTTATAGCGCGGTGGGCAAGGCGTATGGCGAACGCAATGGCGACTGGCTGTTGCTCGGCCATTTGATGCTACTCGGCACGACTCAGCCGCAAGATGACCTAACGTGCCAAACGACTCTGACTACGAATGAGCTGGAACGTATTATCGGACCAGCTGATGTCTACCGAAGCGGTAACTGCCTTTATAACCTGCAACCGACGCTTGAAAACGCTAAGCAGCAGCTTTCTATTCAACTTGATGAAAGCAGACAAGCACAGCGGGACTAGTCCGCTGTGCTTGTCTGTTCAGTTACCGAGCGAGCCTTTCGCCCTTTTTCTATACTAGCCCGCCCAAGCTCTACCCGGCCGGTGTTCTTCCTGCCATTCAGGGATGGCTGGCTGGGTAAGCTGGGGCTTCTAACGTGGGGCTGTGATGACTGACCAGAGGGCCGGACAGTTTACGCAGCGCCACATAGAACACCGGAGTCAGGAACAAGCCAAACAGGGTGACGCCGATCATGCCTGCAAATACAGCAGTACCCAGCGCCGCCCGCACCTCGGCACCCGCACCGGTGGCAATCACCGAAGGCAAGACTGCCGCCGTGAAGGCGATTGAGGTCATGATGATAGGCCGCAAACGCAGCCGACAGGCTTCAAGGGCTGCCTCCACCACTCCCTTACCTTGCAGTTCAAGTTCGCGGGCGAACTCCACAATCAGAATCGCGTTCTTGCATGCCAGGCCTATCAGTACCACTAGCCCCACCTGCACGAAGATGTTGTTGTCGCCACCGCCAAACCAAACGCCAATCAGGGCCGACAGCATCGACATGGGCACAATCAAGATGACTGCCAGCGGTAACGTCCAACTTTCATAGAGTGCCGCCAATACCAAAAATACCAGCAGAATCGATAGCGGGAAGACCACCAGCGCCGCGTTGCCTTGAGTAGATTGCTGGTAGCTCAGGTCGGTCCATTCCAACGCCATACCTGGGGGTAATACTTCTGCCGCCAGAGCGTTGATAGCCTCCATCGCCTGCGCAGAAGAGAGCACTCTAGGGTCAACTTCCCCGGCTAGATCCGCCGCTGGGTAACCGTTGTAACGCAGTACCGGGTCTGGGCCAAAGGTTTGCCGGATATCCACCATCGTGCCGATCGGCACCATTTCCCCTTGGTCATTGCGGGTGCGCAGTCGGGCGATGTCTTCTACGCTGGCCCGATACGGAGCATCCGCTTGGGCGATGACCTGCCAGGTGCGACCAAAGCGGTTGAAGTCATTCACATAGGTCGAGCCAAGATAGGTTTGCAGGGTGTCGAACAGTTCAGTCAATGGCACGCCTTGGGCCTTGGCCCTTAACCGATCCACCTCGGCATCCAACTGTGGCACGTTGGATTGATAGCTGCTGATTGGGAAGCCCATGCCCGGCGTTTGCGCAACCGCGCCCTGGAATTGATTAACCGCCTCCTGCAATGCTCCATAGCCAAGATTACCGCGATCTTCTATGAACAGCTGAAAGCCAGAACCATTGCCAAGCCCCAGAATCGGCGGCGGCATAAAGGAGAACGCAAAGCCCTCTTTCAAGCCACCAATGCGCTGGTTGATGCGGGCATTGATCTCCGCGGCGCTAATGGTGCGCTCATCAAAAGCGCTGAGGGTGAGAAATGCTACCCCGGTATTGGAGGTATTGGTGAACTGCAGCGCGTTCAAACCAGGAAAAGCAATAGCGTGCTCCACGCCTTCGGTTTCCATGGCAATATCCACCACCTCCTGGAGCATCTGATCAGTTCTCTCCAGGGATGCTCCTTCCGGCAGAATAACGCCCGCAATCAGATAAAGTTTGTCCTGCACCGGAATAAAGCCGGACGGCACCGCCTTGAACATCATGCCGGTACCCAGCAGCAACAGCGCATAGACCATAAACACCGCACCACGATGTTTCAGAGACCTAGCGACCCCTCCCTGATACTTATTTGAGCTGGCATTAAAAAAGCGATTGAAGGGACGAAAAATCCAGCCGAACAGCTTGTCAATCACTCGGGTAAGGCGATCTTTAGGCGCGTCATGAGGCTTGAGTAGCATTGCTGCCAGCGCGGGTGACAGGGTAAGGGAGTTAATGGTGGAGATCACCGTGGAGATAGCAATTGTCACTGCGAACTGGCGGTAGAATTGACCGGTCACACCAGAAAGGAAAGCCATGGGGATAAACACCGCGCACAGCACTAGGCCGACGGCAATAATAGGTCCGGAGACCTCTCTCATTGCCTGATGAGCGGCTGCCTGCGGCGGTAAACCCTCCTCAATGTTCCGCTCCACGTTTTCCACCACTACGATGGCGTCATCCACCACGATGCCGATGGCCAGCACCAGGCCAAATAAAGTGAGCGTATTGATGGAGTAACCCAATAGATAGAGCGCCCCAAAAGTACCGATAACCGATACCGGCACAGCAAGCAAAGGGATAATAGAGGCACGCCAGGTTTGTAAGAAAAGCGTGACCACTAACACCACCAGCAGCACAGCTTCCAGCAGCGTTGCTATTACCGACTTTATAGAGTCGTTCACAAAAATGGTGGTGTCATAGATTGCCTCATATTCCACACCTTCAGGGAACTGCTCGGACAGTTCATCCATGGTGGCCACCACCTGCTCACGGATCTCCAGCGCATTGGCACCCGGTGCTTGGAAGATGCCAATCGCCACCGCGTTCTGGCCGTCCAACTGCGAACGCAGGGTATAGTTTCCGGCGCCCATTTCCAGCCGGGCCACGTCTGAAAGCCTGAGTAATTCGCCGTTATCGCCACGTTTCAGCACGATATCGCCAAACTCCTCCACTGTTTCCAGTCGCCCGCGGGCATTGATCAGCGTCAGGAAATCACTCTCTTCAATGGGTTCAGCGCCCAGTTGTCCGGCGGAGACTTGAACATTCTGCTCCCGCATAGCACCGACCACATCGCTGGCCGTCAGGCCGCGAGCGGCTATGCGAGCGGGGTCCAGCCAAGCTCGCATGGCGTAATCCCCCCCACCAAAGAGTTGGGCATCCCCTATTCCTTCGAGACGGGCCAGACGATCGCGAACATTCAGCCGCACGTAGTTGCGCAGGTAAAGGGTGTCGTATTCACCGCCAGGCGAAGTCAGGTGAACCACCATCAGAAAGGTAGGTGATTGCTTCTGTGTGGTGACCCCTTGACGACGTACCGCCTCAGGTAGCCGCGCTTCAGCTTGGCTGACGCGGTTCTGCACCCGAACGGCAGCCTCTTCGGCATCGGTCCCTGGGCGGAAGGTAACGGTCATCTGCAGCACGCCATCAGAACCCGCGACGGACTTGAGATACATCATGTCCTCAACGCCATTGATAGCTTCTTCCAGCGGGGTGGCCACTGTATCGGCGATCTCTTTCGGATTGGCACCCGGATACACGGTACGCACTACCACCGAGGGCGGCACCACGTCCGGATACTCGCTGATCGGCAGGTTGGGGATGGATATCAACCCCACCGCCAGGATAATAATCGACAGCACCGCCGCAAAAATCGGTCTGTCCACGAAGAAACGGGAGAAGTTCATGGCGGATTAATCTTCCCTGGCAGCAATGGTGGACTGGGCAGTAACCGGCGGGGCATCCACTACCTGTTGTGGGGAGACTTCCATCCCCGGCATGAATACTTTTTGCACGCCGTTAACAATCACCCTGTCACCGGCGTTAAGCCCTTCGGTGATAACCGTTCGTTCTGCCACTTGGCGTCCGGTGGTCACCTGGCGCCGCTCTGCCAGGTTGCTCTCATCAATGACATAGACGTAGCGGCGATCCTGGTTGGTCAATACCGCCTTTTGATCTACTAGCAACGCCTGTTCTAAACGAGCGACCGGCATTTCAACCCGTGCAAACTCTCCAGGGCGAATATACCCATCTGGGTTGGCTAACACTGCCCGGAATTGCAGAGTGCCCGTATTGGGGTTTAAACGGTTATCGATAAAATCTAGAGCGCCTGTGAACTGACGCTGCGGGTCGCCCCCCAACTCAATCGTCAGGCGGTTCGGCGCGTCTCCGATCAGCATGGTCTGGCTGGCAAACGCAGCTTGTTCATCCGCCTCGAAGTAGACATGGGCCGGATCGATGCTCACTAGCGTAGTCAGCAGGCTCTGATCGGCGTTGGCCAGATTGCCGCGAGTCACCATGGCCCGACCGATACGGCCACTGATCGGTGCCGTGATGCGGGTATACTCAAGGTCAAGCTCGGCAGTATCCAGCGCTGCTTGCGAGGCATCCACCACGGCCCGGGCATTGTTCAAGGCCGTTTGACGCTGGTCATGCACCTCCTGAGAAATGGCTTGGCGCCCCAATAACACTCGGGCGCGTTCGGCTTCGCTGCTCGCCTGGGCCAGTTGGCTTTTGGCCTGGGAAAGATCAGCCTGGGCGGCTCCGATACGCGCTTGGTAAGGCCGCGGGTCGATCAGGAACAGTAGCTCTCCCTGCTCCACCAGTTCGCCCTCATCAAACGCCACCTCTTGGATATAGCCGCTAACCCGGGCCCTTAATTCGACCGTTTCGGCAGCCTCCACGCGTCCGGTGAATGACTCACTTAACACCACCGGCTGAGCGACGATTTCCGCTACGTCGACTTCCGGCGGTGGAGGTAATGAAGATGCTACGGACTCCTCGCTCTGGGCCTCGCACCCAGTGAGTAAAACCGTTATCAGCAGGAGCAGGATCACTGCCCCTCTGCTGTTTGCAAACGGAGTTCGTTGAGACAGACTTCCCATGATTACTTGCTCCAATGGCTATCGAAAACCGATAGCGGCGTCAGAATCGACAGTCGATGGTGTTGGCATAGAGGGACTAAACAAGCGGGCACCGTCGCGCGCCCAACAAACGCCACTCACCATAGGTGGGGCGAGCGCGTTCAAGGTAGCGCGTTCCTGCACCATGATTGCCTAATTCTGTCGTAGGTCGTAAGCAATGGAACAAGGCTGGCGGATCAAGAGAGCAAAGGGTTTTCGCGTCTATGCATTGTGTCTGTCTGATGACACTCAGCGTGGTTGCCAATTTCTACGAGGTACTTGCCTGATCCTGCAAAACAGATAAAAAAACATCGGATTTATAAAACGTAGGCGTACACTGCAATTTGTTAAGGAGGAAAGCCATTGACCGTTCTCGTGCCTGAACAGATTCCCCATCTTGGCGACAGCCTGCTGCCACAATTAAGCCAAGTCGCCCGCCGCTGGGCGCCCCTGGAAGAACTGCAGGATACGGCGATTGCCGAGGTTCAACTGGTACGCGCTGACGCCCCTACCAGTTTTCACTGCGCCGTCTATGAACCGTGCCTGTGCTTTGTCATTCAAGGCAGCAAGACTGTGCTATTGGGTGACAAGGAGATCGTCTACACCGGACCTAGCTATATGGGTAGTGCCGTTCACCTGCCGATGGTAGGCAGGATTGACCATGCTACCCCGGAGACCCCCTACCTGGCGGTAAAGGTGTCGGTGGAGCCTCAGGAAGTAGCTGGGTTGATACTGGAGGTGGGTGACAAGGCACCGCACGCGGGAGGTAATGCCATCTGCCCCGGGATGGACTGCGGTTTAAAATCGGCCCCCATGGATGCCCGTATGCAGGGTGCACTCTATCGATTATTAAGCCTGCTCGACTCACCAGAAGATATTAAGGTACTTTCCCCCTTGGCCCGGCGGGAGCTAATCTATCGAGCCTTAATGGGTGACATGGGGCCTCACATGCGCCGGTTTGCTGCCTCGGACTCACAGGCTAATCGGATTGCACGGGTTATCTATGCCCTTAAAGAGCACTATGCTCAGCCACTTAAGATCAGTGAGCTGGCAGCAACTGCTAATATGAGCGAATCGACGCTTTACCACAGCTTCCGACAAGTAACACGAATGTCGCCCCTGCAATACCAGAAGAAGTTGCGCCTACTAGAAGCCCGGCGATTAATGCTGGCCGAGGGGCTGGAAGCGGCTACCGCCAGTTACCGAGTGGGTTATGAAAGCCCTTCTCACTTTAGCCGCGAGTACAGTCGTATGTTCGGTGCCCCGCCGCGTGCCGATGTTAGCCAGTTAAAGGGCATTGCGATGGCCTCAGCGACCGCTTAAGGTGAGGAGAAACTGCGGGAGTAAACAGGCTGGCAGGCGCAAGCTGCTTAAGTCTCCCCGCGCCTGCCTATTACAGGTCACTCATGCAGTGACGCTGTCTTCTAATGTGTATTCCTATGTTACTGGCTTTCCAGGCCTTTCAGCAGCGCTTCGTGAAAACGCTCGGGTTCCTGAATTTGCGGTGAATGGCCAAGCTCTGGAAATTCAACGAGCGTTGCCTGGGGGATGGCCTCGGCAGCCTGCTCACCCAGCACATCGTAACGGCCCAGAGTTTTCTGAACCTCTTCCGGCGCCTGCGCCTTGCCGATGGCGGTGTTGTCCTTCTCGCCAATCAGTAACAGCGTAGGCATCTGCAGCTGATCAAATTCATGAACCACAGGCTGAGTGAAGACCATATCTGAAGTTAGCGCCTGATTCCAGGCGACCAGTTCCCCGTCTTCGCCTGCATACATGCCCGCCAGCATTTCCACCCAGCGGTCGTACTCCGGCTCCCAGGTATTCACGTAGTAGGTGCTTTCCTGATAAGCGCGGATACCCTCAGCGGTTTTCTCGAGTTCGGCCTGGTAGCCTTCATCGATGCTCTGGTAAGGCACGCCAAGGGCTTTCCAGTCTTCCAGGCCAATCGGGTTAACCATCACCAACTGCTCGGTTTGCCCTGGATACATCAGCGCAAAGCGCGTGGCCAACATACCGCCCATGGAGTGGCCCATGACAGTCACTTCATCTACCTCCAAATCTTCCAGCAACGCGTGAGTGTTAGCGGCCAGTTGATGGAAGCTGAACTGATAATGCTCCGGCTTGGTCGATTTACAGAACCCCACCTGGTCTGGCGCAACCACCCGATAGCCCGCATCATGCAGCGCTTCAATGGTGCCTTCCCACGTACCCGCGCAGAAATTCTTACCGTGCATCAGCACCACCGTTCTGCCGTTGGCGCTGCCCTCTTTAGGCTGCACATCCAGATAGGCCATCTGCATGTCCTGCCTCTGGGAGCTGAAATTAAACCGCTCGACCGGGTAAGCGTATTCGAAGCTGGAAAGCTCACCATCGTATTCAGGCGCGTCTTCAGCGATAGCGCTGCCGATAGCACCAACGGCCGCGATACTGCTAATACCGCTAGCCAGCAGTGTCCGGGGAAAGTGTCTCTGAGAAAACCTGCGACGGCCCATTATGTCTCTCCTCTCTTCCATGGGATAAGTGACACTGGAGAGTATGGCAGTAATTGTCAGACATGCCGCTTTTAAGCTTTTTTACCCGACGTCAAGATTAAACCTGTGAAGTGCGTAACGCTTATGGCGAACACTACTCAAATGGCGGGTTCTCAACAGCTTCCCTATTAACGATAAAACTCAACAAAAAATCTTACCGGGCCCAATGGCTTTATATGATGCTTTATCGTTGGCTCTACAACGCCATACTGCTCTGGGCTTAGCTCGATGATATCCAGTGCTGGCTCTTGAATGGTGTATTCCAACAAGCCTTCAAGTACCACTATTTTTCCCCACACCCCCTCTTTGGTCGTGTGGTCATTCAACAACCCTGTGGGAACGCTCTCTTCGGTGAATTCTGGCGTTCTTTTATAGGGAGAAACATTGACGGGTAAGTCTTTCATGTTATCGGCTCCTTGTAGCCAAAAACTCGCCGTTTCCGACAGGCACGGTACACGTGGCGAAATCAGGGTCTGCGGAAACCAATGCCACAAAAGATAACATCTCTTCAGCATGAGACGTGGCATTATCAACCACAAGAAGCCCTCCTACACGAAGAACCCGCTTAATGTCGGGCCACCATGCCAGATACTCAGAACGCTCAGAGTCGAGAAAGAGAAGATCGATACTGGATGTGGAGCTGCGACCAAGTACGGCACCCGCCTCACCATGAACCTGGGTAATGAACGGAGCAAGGCCTGAACGCTCGAAGCTCTTCGCCGCAAGCGAAAGTTTGAAATCGGATTGTTCAACGGTCGTCACATGGCCGTTAATTGCCGCTGCGGCCCAGGCCAGCCAAAGCGTTGAGTAGCCGTTAGACGTTCCAATTTCAAGCACGCGTTGAGCATTCGTGGCCCGAACCATCACGGAAAGGAATTTTCCCGTGTCACGAGTGATGTTCAACATACGGCGAGGCCGGTCGGTGATGGCCCTATCGTTGCTTACACCAAACTGTTCGAGTTCAAGTAACAGCGTTTGTAGCGATTCAGTCACGTTGCACTCCCTTTGTTTAATGCCGCCTTATCTAGCTCGCCTGCCACGCTTCAACCATGCTTCATTCTTTCTCAACCGCCGCCGTGGCCGACCCCATCGCGTTACACTACGCTTGAAGTGATTTTCATACTTTACAGCAGAGGCTCATGTGCGTGCACTTTCCCGCAAAAAACAGATTCTGGGCCTGATTGGCTGGCTGGCACTGGCCTATATTGCTGCCGCCATCGGATCGGTGGCCTCCATCAACGCGGCCTCTTTCTACGCAGAGCTTGTGCAACCGCCCTGGGCACCGCCCGCCTGGCTATTTGGGCCGATGTGGACGACGCTTTACGGCCTTATGGGCATTGCCGCCTGGCTTGCTTGGCGTGAACCCGACGCCCAGCCCGCGCTTGTCGTGTTCGCCATACAGCTGGCGCTCAACGCCTTATGGAGCTGGCTCTTCTTCGCCTGGCAACTGGGCGCTCTCGCCTTTATCGGCGTGGCCGCGCTTTGGGTACTGATTTTGATGACGCTGGTGATGTTCTGGCGACTCAAGCCGTTGGCGGGTCTACTGCTGGTGCCTTACCTCGCTTGGGTGAGCCTGGCCTGCGCGCTCACCTGGAGCGTGTGGCAGCTTAACCCGCAAGTGTTGGGGTAATGGAAGCGGCGGAGTCGCTTGTCCCAGCAGGGCTGAAGTCACTCTTAGTCTCAACGGCACGACAACAGGTACAGTCACCCGCACGGACTCCATCCAACGCCACTTGGGCAAAAAGGCATGTGAGGATTGTTTTACGGGGTATCAAGGCACCCCTCAATCGATTTTTTCAAATAAGAGGCAAGCGCTGCAACGTCCTCATTCTTATCCTGCCATCTATCCTCAATTATCCCCAGATAACCTTCCCGAGCATATTTCAATAGCCTTGCATGATCAGGAGGTGCTTGCCCTTCCGCCCACTCTGCCGCTGTATCTTTGGGAACAATATCGCCAATGGCCGCTGTCCGCCACATGCGTGCCAAGGTTAAAACCACGTTACGCTCATCGCCCGCAGCGTCGGCCAGAAGAGTGGGCAAGGAGTGACACATTGCCCGTCTAATATCAGACATGGGCACAGGCTCAAAAACCTCAGCGGCGCTTCTTCCGTACAGCGAAAGACTGTTATCCCTTACCTTCTTCAGAACAATGGCAAGATCAGGATCACGGGCTGGTTCCGGAACACTGCCGGCCTCGAATTGCGCTCGCAACCACTCCCCGTAAACAAACTCAGCCCGAGGCGGAAACTGCCAAGGAACAACATCAGAAATTGTCACCACCGTCAGTTCTAACGGCCTGATGGCTTGAGAATTCCCAATCGCACCGGATACGTCCATCAACCGAGCAACCAGGGCTTTTCTTTGCCATAAGCCAGGAGGCCTTGAGACGGCGACTAAAATATCTACATCACTTTCGTGCCTTAAACCGCCAACGACAGCAGAGCCGAAGAGATAAATACCGATGATCGAATCACCCAGGACGTCTTCTACGACTAATTGTGCCTGTATTGCTTCGTTTGTTATCTCTGGGATTGTCATATCCAGAATCTACTCTTGGTCTAACGTCCACAACATGCGTCTGGCTATGCAGGGCGATCACTTATCAGCCGCCCATACATTGCAGAGTCAGAGACGACGCCATTGACCTCCCAACGCTGTCTTAGAAGCCCTTCTTGAGAAAATCCAAGATTCTCTAGCGCTTTCGCAGAAGATTGATTGTCTGGGTCGATCTCTGCTTCAATTCTCCGAAGTCCCAATGAGCTGAACCCGTACTGAATCAACGCCTCTCCCGCCTCGCTTACATAGCCTTTACCCCAACAAGAACGGCCTAATCCAAAACCGATCTCGGCTCGTTTGGATTCCTTGTCGTAGCTAAATAGCATGCACTTTCCAGCTAACTCGCCTGTAGACTTCAGATACACACCAAGTACAAGTGACTCTTGACGCTGCATCGAATCGTGGCTGTCATTAATAAATTCAAGTGAATCCTGAATCGTTGCCCAAGGAGCAGTGTGCCAATACCGCATGACCTCAGGATCAGCAAAAATTTCCAGTAAACTATCCGCGTCATCTGTTACTAACGGTTTAATGGTCAATCGCTCGGTCTCAATCACCGGAAAAAATAGTTTTTGTGCCATTAATATCTCCATGCTTACACATAACAGCGATGATGCAGCTGCCTTGGTTAAGGGTCATTCCTCTTGTTTCCTCGGCTCTGTTGACGTTTCGACAATAAGATTTAGCCAAGCTCACAGCATAAAGGTTCCTACGCCAATAGATGGCGCGCTTGCCGTGCCCCGACTGACACCCACGGATGAACCCAGGGCGAAGCTGAAACCTATCCTGCTTCAACCATGGACTTAACACCATGAACGACCGAACATGGCGTTGGACGGAATAATTATTATAGAAAAGGCAGCCATGACTTCCTGGCGCACTCTACCTATCAGCTCAATTATAAATAGCGGGATTACCACGCATGAGACTCAAGCAACGTACAGCACTCATTACCGGCGGGGCCAGCGGCATCGGGCTGGCAACGGCTGAGCGTTTTCTTTCCGAAGGCGCGAGTGTGGCACTGCTAGACCAGGATAGCCTGGCACTCGCCAGGGAGTGCGCTAGGCTTGAGCGCGAAATTGGCCGTCCTGTCCTGGGCGTGGAAGCCGATGTCGCCGAGACGACCGCGATAAATCGCGCAGTCGCGGAAGTTGGCAACGCCTTGGACCGAATCGACATTGTGATCAATGCCGCTGGCGTCAATGTTTTCTCAGACCCGCTCGAAACCGATGAAGCCACATGGCGGCGTTGCCTATCGGTCAATCTGGAAGGCGCGTGGCGGGTCATTCAGGCTGCGCTACCTGGCATGCTGGCCCGCGAGTATGGCCATATCGTCAACATCGCTTCAGTTCACGGGCACAAGATTATTCCCGGCGCCTTTCCGTACCCGGTCGCCAAGCACGGCCTGATCGGCCTGACCCGCTCACTGGGCATCGAATATGCGGCGCGCGGCATCCGCGTCAACTCTATCTCACCCGGCCTAATCCGCACGCCGCCCGCTCAGGCCTGGCTGGACAGCTTAAGCGAAGCCGAACGCCAACACCAAGTCGATCTATTGCCGTGCCGACGCATCGGTGAGGCCGATGAAGTCGCCAACACGGCGCTGTTTCTAGCCAGCGACGAAGCACGCTTTATTAATGCCACCGACATTCTGGTTGATGGGGGGCGCAGCCAGGTTTACCACTCGTGACGCGATTGCTAACTGGCAACCTTCGGCGGTGATGGAAATGCTGCAAAGATAGCCACAATTACTACTGCTCGAAACTCGGGAATTGGTTACCGAGTTCGATTTATCGGGATTTTCTACTTATAGCCGCTTCAAATTCTCGAGGGAGTTACACGCCACCCCCCTAATTCGACAGATTGAGCTGCCAAGACACACCATACCTATCATTCAACCACCCAAACTTTTGGCTAAAACCGTAGTTATCCAACGGCATTAGCTCTGAGCCACCTTCGGCGAGGGCCCGAAATACTTTCTCTATTTCGCTCATTGATTCACACTCAACGTGCAATGACATAGAGGGTGTAAAGGTAAATGGGTGGTCAAGATGGCTGTCCAGCGCCATGAACTCGGTGCCATTTATCGTAAATCTAACCACCTTGGCAGAACCCTCTGGTTCATGCTCACCAGCTTCGTAGCGCTGAATATCAGTGATCTTTGAACCAGGAAATAGTGAGGTATAGAACCTGGTTGCTTCCTCGGCTTTCCCAGCTTGCTCCCCGACAAACATGAGCGAGGTTCTAATGGATTTCATCTATTCCTCCTTTCACGTTTATACGCATAACGCAAAGCACAGCGGCGCGAGTTTACGAACTTCTGGCGGCGCATTCCCACGCTTTGTCATGGGTGATACTCCATGATGAGTTCAGGGTGCCCGGTGTGCTCATCGATTTGCTCTCCAAGTAAAGTGAACTTGTGTTTCTCGTAGAACTTGATGCTCGAAGTATTTTCTTTGTAAACAGTGAGCTGTAACCGATTTCGCCTATTCTTAGCATCATCCAGCAAGGCTGAGCCTAACCCCTTCCCCTGTGAGCCAGGGACCACAAAGATCGCAGCAAGATTGTTCTCATACAAGCTATAGAACCCAACGACTTTTCCCTCAGCTTCATATACAAGCGTTTCCGATGCAGGGATGTATACATCACGCATCTCGCTAACCTTTGATTCCCAAAACGCAGATTCAATGAAGGTATGGGCCTTAATCGAGGCAGATAGCCAAATTGCCAAAATTTGGTCGATATCGTCTGCCCGATAATCGCGAATCATTTGGTTGCTCCCTAGAGTACTTGAAACGCCCTGTTAAGGTATGAGGCGTGCAATACCAATGCTAGCGCATAGCACCTTAACCACTAAAACCAACGCATAGAAAAGTGCCAAGCATGCTGAATTACGCTTAAATGCTTTGTTATGTGCGCACTATTTGGCATTGCATTTCAATTAGCTGATGTTCGCCCACCATCTCTACTTCTTTGGTGAACTCAAACCCAAACTTTTCGTAGTAACCTCTAAGATAACTATGAGCATGGATTTCAATAGAATTGACACCTATATTTTGCGCATATTGCATCATTGCCTGGATAACTTTTGAAGCGACTCCCATTCCTCGGCATTCCTCATTGACCGCTACCCTGGCCATAACAGAAGAGCCATCTTCTTTCACTGTTAGGCGAGCGGTAGCCATTGGCTCACCTTTTTCTGTTACTAATGCATGGAATGACTCCTCATCCAATCCATCAAGGTCTAACTCTACGGGGATCTGTTGTTCACGTGTAAACACCTGATAACGGATACCTTGAGCCAGATTGATCAGTTCAGAATCATTACCGATAGTTACTTCCATTATTACTTTCCCTCTAAGCACACAACACCGACAGCACGTGTGGCTCTGTAGTGGAGTCAAAGCCGCACGGAAAAACTGTCGCTGTGCATGACTTTGATACTCATTGAGCCTTCTCCCCCAGCTCAGCTGTTTGGCTAAGCTGAAAAGGCGACCAAACCCAACAGGAGAAGACTCAATGAATTTTTACAATAGCACTCATCGTCACTACTGTGGAATTGATCTGCATGCCCGTAGCCTGTATGTCTGCATCCTGGATCAGCAGGGCGAAACCCTTCTGCATAAAGAGATTCCAGCCAAACCAGAACCTCTGCTTCATCTGATCGAACCTTACCTGGACGATCTGGTCATCGGGGTTGAATGCATGCACTGCTGGTACTGGATCGCTGATTTCTGTGAAGACCAGGGCATTACTTTCATTCTCGGTCATGCCCTTTATATGAAGGCCATTCATGGCGGTAAAACCAAGAATGACCGCGTGGATTCTTACAAAATTGCGGCGCTTATTCGAGGCGGTAATTTTCCCCTCGCTTATGTCTACCCACGCAGCATGCGAGCTACCCGTGACCTGCTTCGCCGCCGAACTGGGCTCGTTCGCCACGGCGCTGATCTCAAAGCTCATGTTGTCAACACAACGAGTCAGTACAACCTGCCACCCAACAAGGTCAATTTAAAAAATGTCAGTGCCAGAGAACAATTGGGCAGAACCTTTGATGACCCGCTCGTTCAGCGCAATATCGATCTAGATATGGCCGTTTTAGAGTGCTACCACCGGGAACTAAGCCAGGTGGAATGGCTATTGGAAAAGCAGGCCAAAAAGCATCAGCCGACCTACTACCACTTATTAAAAACCATTCCCGGCGTTGGCCGTATTCTGGCCCTCACCATTCTGTATGAAGTGGGTGATATTCGACGTTTTGAATCTGTTCAGAAGTTTGCCTCCTATTCCCGACTGATCAAGTGCAAAGCCGAATCGGCCGGTAAGACCTATGGCACCCAGGGCAACAAGATTGGTAATGCCCATCTAAAGTGGGCTTTTTCTGAGGCTGCGGTGCTTTATCTGCGCGGCAATCCAGGTGCACAAAAACTGTTGCAACGCTTCCAGAAACGCATGGGTAAAGCCAAAGCCTTATCGGCCCTGGCCCACAAGTGGGGGCGTGCAGTCTATTTCATGTTAAAGAACGAAAAGGTGTTTGATGAACAACGCTTTTTAAGGAGTTAGTCACGCAGCAGGATGATGATCAACGTCTAACTGGATCATCATGGAGTGTGCTGAAACAGGGTGTCTGCTGACTGATCTTGAGATCTGAAACCCGACTTCTACACCCAACTCGAAGCCCGTCGCTTTGATTATCCATCCTGCTGGCGTGCATCAGCACCCTGAGCGAGTGGGCTTACACCGGCGCTGAACCTGAAACTAACTGGGACTGTAAAGTAACCCGCTTTTTGAATAGGACAGATGCTGGTTAACCGATGAATGTCTAGTGCCCCAGACCCACCTGCAAGGAGCAACCCGGTTTGGCAGTGGTGAACTACCACGTTAGAGAGCCTCAATAGGTGTTTGCTGTAAGCCACCAACAGCCAACGATGACAGATGAAGTAGGATCACTGGCTCAGGGACTTGAGATTGACCGCTTACGCGGCCAATAAAAAATGCTGCGGCCTATTGACAGGCAGAAGGCTCATAGGTGTTAACTTTTTATAGCGCCATATGCAACAGCGGATAAGGCTTACCCTGACCATCGACTGGGGACCGACCTGTCACTTTAAAGCCAATATGCTGATAAAAACCTACCGCCTGTTCATTCTGCTCGTTTACATCGACCCTTGATGCTCCCTGCTCTTTGATAGCATGGGCCGCTAACATGGCACCAATACCTTTTCCGCGTGCATCAGGTGAGATGAACAACATCTCAATATTACCGTCATGTACTCCACAGAATCCCTGTATTTCACCGTTACCGTTTTTAGCGCACCTTAAATCAACTGCGTCAAAATACTGCTCCAGAATTAACGGCTTTAACTCCTGTAGATCATCTTCAGCCAGAAAATTATGCGTTGCCCTGACCGACGCTTCCCAGACGTCTATCAGCTTAAGGTGGTCTGCTTTTTCTACGATCTCAATATTCATCACTAAACTCGGTTGAAAATTTAACGCTGAACGAAGCGGCGCGTCTCACGCTTCCGCCTTCCGTGACTGGTTATATGGACAATGGCTACGCGTAGATAGCAATTGGTAGAACCTGAATCGCTGGACCTTCGATTTCCATTGTGAGTTCAGGAATGTCAAATCCCTGAGTCGTACCCAACGCCGCAAACTGTTGAAAAACCTGTTCTAATAGATGGCTGGGCATTCGACTCAACGCTGTCTTTCTGATCAGGTTGATCGATTCTGATGCGTCGCTAATACTTCTCACAACCTTGCCAACGACTTTAAATTCCCCATCAACCAGATCCGACATAACTGGATCATTCAAGTAAAGCGATTCCACCGTAATTACTGCTTTGTGACCAGACGGGAGATTACTTGCAGTTAAGTCCACTGTATTACCTGATTTCAACGCTTTAGAAAAATCTTCCATCTGCTTTTTGATTTGGGAATTTTCATCAGATTTTCCCTTTCCTGCTTTTCCACCTTTGCTATTATTTTGGGGCTTGTCTTCAAAAAGGACTGCAATCGACATCATCTCAGTCACCGTGTCCATGATCTCGATGATGGGGTTTCGCTTGAGTTTCACCGTGAACTCCACGATTTCCCCAGCGTTGATTTGGCTCCCCTCACCGATTTGCTTAAGCAGCTGCTTTTCAGACAGAGTGTTTCTCAACTGATAAAAGAGGGAGGCTGGAGTATGAACGCGCTCCTCTTGAATAGAATTATTGGTAGATGATTTATCCGATGCCTCTATTTCAGCTTTTAAACCAATTCTAAAAAGGGATGATAATGCTTCACTCAAACCCAGCGATGCAGATGCACTACCCACCGATCCTGACTCGCCTCCTTCTTGTTTCGTAACCGCAGTTACTGTAGAGATTCCCCCTTGGAGCATCGCAAGCAGATCAAAAACCATCCTTTGATTGAGATAAACAGGGACTATCAGATTATTCATATTTCGATTTCCATATAACGTCGCATTCAGCGGCTTGTCCGCTGCAATGCCTTGTTAGGCGATGTTTGGCGATATACCAAAATTGGATGGACCAGAACTCTCGGATACCGACAGGTTCTTACCATAGCCTCAATTCCATCAAATCCTCGGAACATACCTCGAAATGCACGTTCAACACTTTCGTAGTCTTTAAGGTCTTCTTTTTCGAATTCCTGCAGTGGCAAAAAGGTTTCTCCTTCATCCGAAGGAACAGAGGTTATGACACCGAGCATTGTAAACTCTTCGGTAGGGAATGAACCGTAAGTGAAGTGAAAAGCTGTGGGATCTGAAACTGTAAAATTTGAAGCCTCTAGGTGCCCAAAAATATGTTCATCATCTTCATCTTTGAATGGATAAACACGAATGTTTGTTATGTTGGGAAGAAACGCATCAATCCATGTTTTCATGCCATCCAAGATCCATTGTGGAACCACATCAACTGCTGTTGATGAAGCTAGTAATGAATCTAGTCCAGCTCTTAGCTCCTTTGCCTTCTTCTTAGCTTTAGCCTGTGAATTTCTATCTCCGATCGTACTCTCCAGCTCTTGGATTTGCCGTTCACTTTCTTGGTACTCTGGGGAACCCTTCAATTTGTCAGCATGACTTCTGTTTATCAGTTTTACTATGTCTGGAAAATCTTGGCCGATTTTCTTCATCCTTTCATAGTCTTCTATGACTACTCGGCCTGAGCATTTAATACAAAGGGCATTTTTAAGTGTAGCCCGAAGATCCGAGTCTTTTAATGTTTTCCCTTCTTCAAAGTTAGCTAAGTCCAAAAGGTAGCCCGAAGAAGACAGCTCTGACTCTAATTCTTGCAACAAAGCATGATAAGGCTTGATTGTTGTTTTATCTTGCTCTCTATCTTGTGTCGTCCCACCAGCATCATGTTTGAAAACTTTGAAATCGTAGTTTCTTTTATTGTCTGAAGTAGACCCTTTTTCGGATTGGGTTTCCCTTAACTCAACAACACCACCTGTGAGCTGACTATACAACGAGATGACTTTATCCAAGTCTACATACAGATAATCAAATAGATTCAAAGTTTATTCCTTCTGCTATGTTCGCCTAACAGTGATTATATAGCCAGCTGCATAACCTCAATGAACGCGTCAGCGCATTCATTGGGGTTATCTAGCCGCCTAAACCAAATCTACCTCATTGATTCTATTACTAGCAAAGCAAATTTTGGCTGCCTATCCAAAATTCGTGTGCTGGCACGATTTGCCATGCCCAATAAACTGTATATAAATACACGTTAGAATTAATACAAAGAGATACCCCATAAAGCTAATGGATAGGATCCGGGCCACCTTGCGGGTAAAACGCTATAACCTTCGCACCGAGAAAACGTATTGCTACTGGATTCGCTTCTTCATTCGTTTTGACGCACTGCAGCGATGACGGGCACTGAAGTGAGGTAATGCCAGGAGTATCAAGCGCTCAGGCACGTAGCACCCCCCCCATTAAATAAGGCGATTCAATCAAACCATTGGCTTTCTCAAGATAAGATCAAACCGGTGCCAGTGATGCGTTACCAGCCCGCCCTCTCCTTCACTTTCGCGAAAAAGCTCGATCTCTAAACTGCCGCAAAGGGCTCCTACTTCTTCCTTCGAGTGAAAACTCATTGCTGGATGCTTGGCCCAATCGTGCCGATTACCGAAAAGGTGCCCGACAAATAACCCTCCCGGCTCAAGCGCTGAAAGAATCATGTTCCATAGAATGGGAAAGTGCGCTGGCTCGCAGAACGGCAGGCTTAGCCCGGCGTGGACCAGGGCAGACGATGGCAGGTCTTTCAATTCCTCGAAGCGCGAAACCATCACCGTCAAATCAGCGCCGGGCAATTCAGCTTTTAGTGTTTCAACTCGCGCAATGGCGTTGGGCGCTTTGTCGATCGCCAAGACTTTCCACCCCGACGTCAGCAGTAGCGCGGTTTCGATGCCGCCTCCACACCCTAAATCGATAGCATGGCCACTGCCTTTGGGTAAGCATTCATTTCCCAGAGCGCGGCGTAACAGCGGCGAGGCGGCTCGCGTTTGATTGGCGCGATAGAAGGCTTCCCAACCCGTTTTGTTATCAGTGGTCAATGTCAGTATTTCCTGATCGCATCACGCTGTAATGATGAGTGTTAATCGTCATAATCAATTCAAATTAACACGTAGCACCGTCGTCCGCCCCCTTGCATCTCCCTCAACCGCCACCTAGACTCGCTGAGTTGAATGCTTGACGGGGTGCCGGTGAATCCGGCTGAGATGGCGCAGGGCGTAGCAATTTTGCTGCCGAGCGCTGGTCCCGCTGAACCTGATCCGGCTAATGCGCTGCTCTTGTTACGAGCGCGCGGGTACCGGCGTAGGGATCAAGCGATGGCGCCGGCCAGCTCTCTCCCAGGATCGCTCGCCCCCTTCCGTGCCATTTCCTCGATCTTTTCGCCTGCCCTTCGGATCACTACTCCCGGAGGATGTATGGGCTACCGCTTTACTGATTTAACCACTGCCTGCCATGACGATTGGCGCGCCTACATTGAGCACGACTTTGTGCGCCAGCTGGGCAACGCCACGCTGCCAGAAGCGTCATTTCGTCACTACCTGAAGCAGGATTATCTGTTTCTGATTCACTTCGCTCGCGCCTATGCGCTGGCCGCCTACAAAAGCCCTACGCTTGCCGATTTGCGCCAGGCCCACGAAGGGTTGAAAACCATTGTGGACGTGGAACTGGGCTTGCACGTGGGCTTTTGCAGCGAGTGGGGTATTTCCGAGGAGGCACTTGCCGAGCTACAAGAAGCTCGGGCGACCATGGCCTACACCCGCTACGTGTTGGATACCGGCAACCGTGGCGACCTGCTGGATTTACACGTAGCACTTGCCCCGTGCCTAGTGGGCTATGGCGAGATTGCCAACTGGTTGAACGCACAATCCACAACCCTACGCGGCACACACAACCCGTTTGATGCCTGGATTGCGATGTACGAAAGCGAGGAGTTTCAAGCCGCCATGCAGGCCGAGCTTGAATGGCTTGACGCACGCTTGGCCGACGTCACCCCTGCCCGCTTTAATGAGCTCAGCAAAATTTTCCGCGATGCCACGCGTTTGGAAATCGACTTCTGGCAGATGGGCCTGGATCTTTCCGATTAATTCCAATAACAAGGATATAACCATGAACAAAACCGTTACCCAGAAGACAGCCCGCTTTCTAGCCGAAACCGCCCAAGTGGATGCCGCCGCGATTGCCCCACTGCCCGGTTCACGCAAGGTGTATCTTGAAGGCTCGCGCCCGGATATCCGCGTGCCGTTTCGGGAAATCAGCCTCTCGCCGACCAAAACGACCAGCGTAGATGAACAGAACCCGCCGCTGCTGGTGTACGACACCTCTGGCCCCTACACCGACCCCAACGCCCAGATTGATCTACGCCGTGGGCTTCCCGCGCTTCGCCGGGCGTGGATTGAGGAGCGTGGCGACACCGAGTTTTTAGAAGGCCATACGTCTGAATACGGCAAACGCCGCGCTAACGACCCCATGCTGGCCCAGCTGCGCTTTGATTTGAACCGCACGCCGCGTCGGGCAAAGGAAGGCAAGAACGTTACCCAGCTGCACTATGCCCGCCAAGGGATTATCACGCCGGAAATGGAGTTTATCGCCCTGCGCGAGAACCAGCGCCGCCAAGCGCTCTCTGCAAAGTACTCAGGCGATGCCGAGGTGGAGCGAATCCTGGGCCACCAGCATCGCGGCCAGAGCTTCGGCGCCAGCATTCCGGAGGAGATTACGCCGGAGTTCGTGCGCGATGAAGTCGCTCGCGGGCGGGCGATTATTCCTAATAACATCAATCACCCCGAAAGCGAGCCGATGATTATCGGGCGTAACTTTCTGGTCAAGATTAACGGCAACCTGGGCAACTCGGCCGTCACCTCGTCGATTGAAGAAGAAGTCGACAAAATGACCTGGGGGATTCGCTGGGGCGCGGATACCATCATGGATCTCTCCACCGGGCAGAACATTCATGAAACTCGCGAATGGATTTTGCGTAATTCGCCAGTACCTATCGGTACAGTGCCTATCTACCAAGCGCTGGAGAAGGTCAACGGCGTGGCAGAGAATCTGACTTGGGAGGTGTTTCGCGATACGTTGATAGAGCAGGCCGAACAGGGTGTGGATTACTTCACCATTCACGCAGGCGTTTTGCTGCGCTATGTGCCGCTTACCGCCAACCGGGTGACGGGCATCGTCTCTCGCGGCGGTTCGATTATGGCCAAATGGTGTTTGTATCATCATCAGGAGAGCTTTCTGTATACCCACTTCGAGGAGATCTGCGAGATCTGCAAGCAGTACGATGTGGCATTTTCGCTGGGTGACGGCCTGCGCCCTGGCTCTATCGCCGATGCCAACGACGAAGCGCAGATGGCCGAGCTTAAAACCCTGGGCGAGCTGACCCACATTGCCTGGAAGCACGACGTGCAGGTAATGATTGAAGGGCCCGGTCACGTGCCCATGCACCTTGTGAAGGAGAACATGGACAAGCAGTTGGAGTACTGCGATGAAGCGCCCTTCTACACACTCGGCCCGTTGGTCACGGATATCGCACCAGGCTACGACCATATTACCTCGGGCATTGGGGCCGCGATGATCGGCTGGTTTGGTTGTGCCATGCTCTGCTACGTCACGCCGAAAGAGCACCTGGGCCTGCCCAATAAAGATGACGTAAAGACCGGTATTATTACCTACAAGATTGCGGCCCACGCGGCGGATCTCGCCAAGGGCCACCCGGCAGCACAGCGGCGTGACAATGCGCTTTCCAAGGCACGATTTGAATTCCGCTGGGAAGATCAGTTCAACCTGGGGCTAGACCCAGACACCGCGCGGGAATTCCATGACGAAACCCTGCCCAAGGATTCCGCGAAGGTCGCCCATTTTTGCTCCATGTGTGGGCCGAAGTTCTGCTCGATGAAGATTAGCCAGGAAGTACGCGACACCTACCGCGACCGCACGCCAGAAAGCACTAACGACGCGGAGTCGGTTAAGCGCGGTATGGAAGAGCAGGCGGAGAAGTTTCGCCAAACGGGAAGCCAGCTGTATCAGGAAGTGTAAAACGGTTTGAAAACGAAAAACATAAACGCAAACAGGGGCCTAAGGGCCCCTGTTGTCGACGTGTTACGCTAACGTGCGTAGCAAGGCTATTTTTTCTTGAGGCTCTCTTTCACCTCGCCTTTACCTTTTTGAGCTTCGCCTTTAGCCTGCTGCATTTTGCCTTTGGCTTCCGTTTTTTCGCTGCCCGTTACTTTGCCAGCCGCTTCTTTCACTTTACCAGCGGCTTTGTTAGCGGCGCCTTTTACTTTATCGTCTTTTCCACTCATGACATACACCTCTAATCCGTTAGTAGGAAACACGCTGGAGGGAAGAACATATTGCCCTTCACATCACAGCTGCCTTATTAGAGTAGCCTTTGTTAAAAAAGTTACCTCACTTTCTTTCTGGTAGTCGCGTAGGCTCCCAAAGATTGAGCACATAATGCAGGCAAGCCATAAACAGCAGCGTTACTACCAGCGCCACGCTCATGGATGAAAAACGGTACAGGGCGCTATAGACAAGGTCCTGATTCGGTCCTAATGATTGCCCAAACAGAATGCCTAAAGTGGTCATCCCGCCAAACCCGATGCCGGAACCGCCACCTTCAAGTATGTGTTCGCGCCCAAACAGCAATAGCCCCAACCAATAAAGCACAATCGCCAGCAGGAAGTGATTGCTTTGTGTGTAAAGCAGAAGCTGCATTATCAGCGCCAGATTACATCCCAATAGCGTGCCGATGGCGCGTTTGCGAGCGGATACGCGTGCACCGGCATAGCCCATCGCGAACAGTACCAGAATGGTCGCCATTTGTGCCGAGAGCGACCCCTGCAGGTCAAGCACCTGAAAAACGACAAAGGAAAGTGTCGCGGTAATGCCGCCCATCAGCGTTTCATGGCGCATCTGCGCTTTAGTCTTGGTGCTTTTGGGCGGCGGTTGGCGGGGCTCAACGTCGGGGAAAAGTGTGTACATCAGCATGGCGATGAACACAGCGAGCACACTGGCCACAAAATTGGAGGCCAACAAATCAGCTAGATCGACGCTGGGGTAGCTCGCAAAATGCAGCAGAATGCTTAAGGTTAATACGCCATTGGCCCCAAACAGAAACAGCGGGCCTTTTGCCATCAGGCTAAACCGAAACAGGAACATACCCAACACGACCAGCGTCATCACCACCGGCATATGTTTGAGCAGGCCGACCACCAGGCTGACTTCCAGCGCATTCACCGATACGTTACCTAAAAACTGGCGAATAATGCTGATATTCAGAATGGGCACCATACCCAGCAAAAACATCGGAAAAACGGTAAAGAAAACACCGTAGTTCCAACCCATTAACTGACTGATGATAAACCCGAGTGTGCCACCACCGGCCACCCGCAAACACTGGCGCAGGGCATTCTCACTCAAGCGATGATAGCCAGGCGCTTCAGGGCCAGCACCGCTACGGCGAGGCGTGCGTTTAAAAAAGCCGTGCAGCGCGCGATTGATTGACCACGCGCTGGCATCAGCCTGTTTTGTATCAGCGGGCCCTGCATTAGTAGACCCCGCACTAATAGACATAATGTAGCCAGCTGATCAGATGCGTTTGTAGCCATGCAAAGGGATGCGCCAGCGCATGTTCCCCCGGTAGCAGTTGCACCGTTGCCCGGGCGCCGCTTGGCAGCAGCGCAGCAATGGGTTCGTTGAGGACAATATGAATACGCAAGCGCTGCGCATCGCGCACCCAGCGGTCAGAGGTAGGAATATCCGCCAGTTGCCCATCAGCGGTCAGTTGCCCTTCCCGCACGCCAGCATCAAAAGCACTGACCTGCCCTTCAAAGATATGCCCTGGCATGGCATCGAAGATCACCGCAGCCGAGTCGCTGGGCAGTACGTGGCGTAGGCTTTTTTCACGGAAGTCGGCAACGATATCCATCTTCTGAGTCACCAGTGCGATCACTGGCTGCCCCGCCTGAACATAGTCGCCCACCTGAAGCTGCAAGTTCGTCACCTGGCCTGACTCTGCCGCCCGCACTTCGGTACGTTCGACGTCCAACTGCGCTTTCTTAAGTGCGTTGTCGGCTTGGCGCAAGCGCAGGTTGGTATTTCCGTCCTCGCCTAGCTGTACTTCCAGGCTCTGTATCTTCGCCTCGGCGGAAGCCACTTCTGCCAGGGCGGTATGCTCAGCCGCTACCTGCTGCTCGTACTGCTGGCGTGAAATATTCTGCCGCCCCACCAGGGCTTCGCCACGGCGCCGCTCGCTGCTGCGCTCCTCAGCAGTTGCCTGGGCAGAGGCCAGCACCGCCCGTGCGGCGGCAAGCTCCGCTTCAAGGCGCGTGTTTTCGCGCTCAGCCTGCTCACGGTTTAGCCGCGCTTGATCAAGGGCAAGCTGAAAGGGCTCGGGGTCCAGACGAAACAGCACATCGCCTTTGGCAACCTGTTGATGGTCACGCACGGTCACTTCTTTCACTGGCGCGCTGAGCTCTGGTGCCACACGGGCAACCGGGCGCATTACCCTGGCCTCGGGCGTCATGGGCATGAAGCTGTCAGCTATCAAGAAATAGATAAACAGCAGTGCAAAGGCAGCCAGCGCCACCTTCACCCAGCGGGCGAATTTTTGATCAGGGGACATGGAGTTTTACTCTTTGTTTTGCGCGCCTTCTACGTACGCGCAGAGCGCTTGTGGCCAGCGGATGCTTAATAGAATAGCGCATTTTAGCAAATGATTAGCAAGCTAACAATGAGCCACCCTTCTGCTTTATTAGCGTTATTTAGCAGTGCCCTTGGCTACCTACAGAAAAAATCCATAAAAAACCCCAGAGCCAAAAGGCCCTGGGGTTGGATAAACCACTAACGCGTTTTAAGCGTTAATCATTAAAAACGGTATTTTAAGCCCACGCTTGCCGCATCGAAATCGTAGGCAGACTTGTCCAGATAGCGCATGTAATCAGCGCTGATGGCCAGATTGTTGGCGACATCAATTTCACCGCCCGCGCCATAGGAGAAACCGCTTTCACTGTCGTGGTCGAAATCCACTTCAGTGACACCGATCAGACCATACAGGCGTGCATTGGGGGTAATAGGCGCGATGCCTTTTGCGTAAGCACCTACCAGGTAATCCAGCTTGGTATCACCATCGGAGCCACCAGTACCCAGATGCCCTTCGAGCGCGAAGTAATCATTGAACTGCGCACCACCGCGCAAACGCAGGCCTACGTCGTTACGTGAGGAACCGCGGTCAGGATCAAGGTTCCAAAACATGGCGTCGCCCGCCACGTAACCTTCAGGGTGACCAAATGATTGCTGTGCCTGGGCTGATGCAGCGAATGCACCCGCGCCGACCAAGAGTGCCGCAGAAGTGAGTGATAATACGGTCATCTTCATCGTCATGTACCTCCGTTAAAAAACAGTGTTTCCTTACACAACTTCATTGTGGTACATGTCCGAAAAGAACGCAACGTTTACCGCCCTTTGGATAGGCTAAGTGCGACAATACCACCCACCACGACCGCCCCACCCAATAACTGGCCAGGGCTTAGCGTTTGCCCTAATACGAAATAACCGATCACCAAAGAGGCGACAGGTTCGATATTCATGACCGGGGCGTTGCGGGCCATATCCAGGCGCGGCACAAAAATAAACAGTGTCGAGAACGCGGTGGCGTAAAGCAGCGCCAAAAGCCCCAACCCCACCCACCCTTGGCTATTGTCAGGTAGGCTCATACCACCTGGCACGACACCTAAAGCCCCACCGATTACCATGGCGAAAAACACGGTTTGCATGGTTAAAAGACTGCGCAGTGTGCTGCCTACCTGGGATAAACGGTGCTCGGTAACCCATAGCGCGCAGGCGAAAACGAATGCGGCCAGCAACCCAAATCCGATGCCGGCGACCCATTCAGGCCCCATACTGTCAGCACTGGAAAGCCACGCAGGAATATCCAGCACGACCAACAGCCCGATTAAAATGGTCCCCATAATAAGGCAACTGCGAAGCGACGGACGCGGCCCGCCCAGCGCCCAACTCAATAGTGCTAACTGAATGGGGAAGGTATTGACCAACAGTAGCGCAATAACAACAGGAAGCCGCGCAACCGCTGAATAAAGGCTGACACTTTGAATGGTGATAAGAAGGCCTACCACCAGTTGCCAGGGCCAGGTGCCCGAAGGCAGCCAGAAGCGTTTCTTCTGAACGATCACAAGGGCGAGCAGGATCAAACAGGCTACCCCGGAACGCGTTAATACGGCCAGCAGTAACCCTGTACCGTTATCAAAGGCAAGCCTGGCCGATACATGGTTGGCAGCGAACATGGTGCCAACGGTCATTAGCAGCAAAATGGCTAAGTGGCGCGGCAGGTGGTTGGGTAACGACGACGTAGACATAGGCTCCAGGCAGCAAAAGAACGTTAACCGTCAAGCATGCCCGGATTTGAGTCGAATGGCTAAACAAATATCCGCCTACGTTAATGCCCCTTGCCGCCTGTCACACTAACGTACAAACTAAACCTTTACTCTTTTGGTAGATTCTTTATGAATGCACCGGTGCTGGTTATTAATTGTGGTTCATCCTCTATTAAATACGCACTGATCGATCCGGCCCCTGATGCCCCGCGCTTAGCAGGCTTGGCAGAGCGCTTAGGCAGCGCCGATGCCCGCTTAAAAGGAATAAATAGCGCGGGGGGAAGCTTTAGCCATGCACTCCCCAATGCTGACCATACTCAAGTGCTCAACGCCATTTTAAACAGCCTGGAAGGACGCATTCCGGGCGCTATTGGGCATCGCATTGTTCATGGCGGAGAGAAGTTTACTCAGGCCGCTTTGATTGATAGTGATGTTATCAGTGCGATTAAGGCCACCGCCGCGTTGGCACCTCTGCATAACCCTGCCAACCTGGCAGGCATCAGCGCTACCCAAAAGATATTTCCAGCACTACCTCAGGTTGCGGTATTCGATACCGCGTTTCACCAAACCCTCCCAGTAAAAGCTTACCGCTATGCCCTGCCAGAGAACCTCTACGCTGAGCACGGCATTCGTCGCTACGGATTCCATGGCACTAGCCACGCCTTTGTTAGCCAGCGGGCTGCCGAGCTTAGCCCGCGCGGTGCGGGTGGTTGGCTAACTGCTCACTTGGGCAACGGCTGCTCAACCGCAGCGGTTTGGAATAACCGAAGCCTGGACACCAGCATGGGCCTTACCCCACTGGAAGGCCTGGTGATGGGCACGCGCAGCGGCGATGTCGACCCAGGCTTGCACGCCCACCTACACCGTCAGTTAGGCTGGTCGCTGGACAAGATTGATGACGTGCTGAATAAGCAAAGCGGGCTATTGGGGCTTTCTGGCTTAACCAACGATATGCGCGAAGTAGAGGAAGCAGCAGAGCAGGGTCATGCAAGAGCCATGCTGGCGCTGGATGTATTTTGCTACCGCATTGCCAAGTCGCTTGCTGCTCTCTCTTGCGCACTGCCGACGCTTGATGGCGTCATTTTTACCGGTGGCATCGGCGAGAACTCTCCTCTTGTACGCAGCCGCGTTATCAGCCTGCTGCCTCACTTTGGCTTTGCCCTTGATGAGGCGAGCAATGACGTGATGATTCGCGGTAAAGAGGGCAAGCTGGACAGGGCAAATCACCAGGGTCCCGAAGCCTGGGTCATTCCTACCGACGAAGAAGGCCGTATCGCGATGGAAACACGTCAATGCCTGGAGGCCCAAGCATGAGCTCGTCCCCCTCTCAACCTCAAGCCATTCTTCTGGTGCCCACAAGCATGGGGGCCGGATTAACCTCAGCCTGTTTAGGCTTGATTCAGGCGCTCGACACCATTGGCCTTAAAGCCGGGTTTTTGAAGCCGTTTATGCAAAAAGAGCTGAACGGCCCGGGCCTTGATCGCTCAACGGCACTGGTGTCTCGCACGCTCAACCTGCGCCCGCCTTCGCCGATCTCACAAGCCCGGCTGGAGCGCCTGCTGCGCGATGACCAAACCGATGAGCTAATGGAAAATGTGGTCGAGCTTTATGAGCAGGTAATGCAACAGGCTGAGCGGGACGGTAATGCGCTGGATTTAGTCGTAGTGGAAGGCGTAGTGCCTACCCAGTACACCACGTACGCGACGCAAACCAATGCTCAACTGGCGCATGCACTTAATGCCCGAATCATTCTGGTTGGCACCGGGGATTTAAACGAGCCACAGGCACTTGCTGAAGAGCTGGATATGCACGCCAGAAGCTTTGGCGGGGTTAGCTCGACCCGCACGTTGGGCGGCATCCTGATGCGCATGAAGAACCTGCCTTACGGCCAGGAAGATGACCTTTCGGCAGCGCCGGGCACCATTAAACCGCAGCTTGAAGAGTCGGTGCTTAACGAGCTTCGCGGCTATTCACCGTCACTAGCCACCGACAGTTTTCACCTAATCGGCATCGTGCCTTACAGCAAAACCCTCAATGCGCCCCGCACGCTGGACGTGGCACGGGCACTAAGTGCCAAGGTGCTGAATGAAGGCGATGCGGCAAGCCGCCGGGTAATGTCGACAAGCCTGTGTGCGCGTAGCGCGGCGAATGCGCTGCATATCTTTACACCCGGCAGTCTGGTGGTGGCGTCTGGCGACCGTGACGACGTCGTGCTGGCGTCCGCCCTCGCTACCATGAACGGCACTCAGTTGGCGGGCATATTGCTGACCAACGGTTTTTTGCCTAACGACAATATGATTGAGATGTGTCGCCCAGCGCTTAGAACCGGCCTGCCCGTGCTGGCGGTTGAAACCGACAGCCTGACCACGGCTCAAAACTTGAGCCAGCTTAGCAGTGAAATCCCCGTTGATGATTTCGAGCGTGCCGAGCAGGTGGCGCGCTTTGTCGCTGCCCATATCGACCTTGAATGGCTAAAAGATAAGTTAAGCCACGGCTATGCACGGCGCTTATCTCCTTCGGCGTTTCGCTATCAGTTGGTTAAACAGGCTCAGCACGCAAAAAAACGAATCGTACTGCCGGAAGGCGACGAGCCCCGCACGGTGGAGGCAGCGATTATTTGTCAGCGGCGCGGCATTGCCAACTGCGTGCTGTTGGGCAGTCGTGAAAACATCGAGGAAGTGGCGCGTAACCGCGGTTTAGCACTGCCTGACGAGTTGACGATTATCGACCCCGAAAGCACGCGTGCCCACTATATCGCGCCCATGGTAGAACGTCGGCGTGGCAAGCTTAACGAACTCACCGCTGAGGCCCAGCTACAGGATAACGTGGTGCTTGGCACCATGATGCTCCAGCTGGATGAAGTCGATGGCCTTGTCTCGGGTGCTATCCACACCACCGCTAACACCGTGCGCCCGGCGTTTCAGCTGATAAAGACCGCGCCAGAATATAGCCAGGTATCGTCAATCTTCTTTATGCTGCTGCCAGAGCAGGTAGTGGTGTATGGCGATTGTGCGGTGAACCCGGACCCGGATGCCGAAACGCTGGCTGAAATAGCCCTGCAAAGCGCCCGCTCCGCAGAAGCGTTTGGCATTGAGCCGCGCGTGGCCATGATCAGCTACTCAACGGGAGATTCAGGCACCGGCGCGGATGTCGATAAAGTGCGTGAAGCTACGCGCATCGCCAAAGAGCGTGCCCCGCACTTATTGATCGATGGCCCGCTTCAGTACGATGCAGCCGCCATTGAGAGCGTGGGTAAGCAGAAAGCGCCAGATTCGCCCGTAGCGGGCCGCGCCACCGTCTTTGTATTCCCGGACCTGAACACCGGCAACACGACCTACAAAGCGGTGCAGCGTAGTGCCCGCGTAGTCAGCGTCGGCCCCATGCTGCAAGGCTTAAACAAACCGGTGAATGACCTTTCCCGAGGCTCGCTGGTGGATGATATCGTCTACACCATCGCGCTGACCGCTATTCAGGCAAGCCAGCGAGAAGCGTAAACCCGTCATCGCACCTGATAAGCTTCGCAGGTGCGATCAATGGTAAGTAAGCTTTAAGACAAGAAAAAGCCCCGGGCAGTTTAACTACCCGGGGCTTTTCTAATTCAACCACTTAGCGGTGTGGGTCAATCACGCCCACATTATTGGCACCATGGATTCCAACACAATCACCAGGCTCATCGCGGTGATGGTCAAAATCGAGACGCCAAATACGCGTTTGGCCCAGCGTACATCATCATCCAGCCGGTAGCCGCAAATCGCCAGGTAGAGCCAGTAGCCCCCCATGGTCAGTGCGACGCACAGGTAGCCAGTACCTGCCTTACTCGCCAGCACCAAAGCCAATGAGGCGGGAATAAACGCCACAATGTAGCCAAGGATGTGATGCTTTGCGCGCTTGATCCCGTGAACAACAGGCAGAACGGGAATCGAAGCGCGCTGGTAATCGGCATAGCGGAAAATCGCAATGGCATAGGAGTGCGGCATCTGCCAGAGGCAGAAGATCAACAGCAGAACCATCGCCCCACTGTCAAAGGTACCCGTCACGGCGCAGTACCCAATCACGGGCGGCATAGCGCCTGACAGGCTGCCTACTACCGTGCCGTATTCGGAGTTGCGCTTCATATAGAGGCTATACACCCCCACATACACGCCCCATCCGATAACAGCCAAGGCCACCGTCAACCCGTTGGTGCCCAATGCCAGGCAGACCACACCACTGATACCCAGAAACGCCGACAAGCCCAATGCTTGCGTGATAGAGACGCTTCCCCTAACCAGAGGACGATGGCGCGTGCGCGCCATCAGAGCATCAATATCCCTATCAATCACGTTGTTACAGGCACAGCCTGAGGCGATCACTAACGCGATCCCCAACATGACCGAAGCAAACGTCACCAGATCGAATTCACCGTGCGCGGCTAGAAAGTAGCCGCCAAGGGCGGCAATGAGATTGCCGCCAATGATTCCTGGTTTGGTTAGCTCAAGCAGATCGTGCCACCGATTGGGCATGCTGGTTAGCCGATCATCATGTTGAGATGTAGATGCTGCATGATCCACAGCGAACCTCCTACCACTAGGCCGAGAATCAGCACCGTAAAGACGAAGGAAAGCATGTTCCAGCCATCTTCAGTCTTGAAGTCCAAGTGCATGAACATCACAAGCTGAACCAGCACCTGCAAAACGGCCGTCACAGTGATGATTCCCACGTTCACGGGTAAGCTGAACGAACCCAGCATAACCGCGCCAAATGGAATGACAGTCAGGACTAACGACAGCACAAGACCCGTTACATAGGACTTTACGGTGCCGTGACCGGACGGTTGGCTAGAAGAACTCATACCAGCACTCCCATCAAGTAGACGAAGGAGAAGACACAGATCCAGACGATATCCAGGAAGTGCCAGAACAAGCTCAAGCACAGGATACGCGGACGCGTTTTATCATTCAGGCCCTTGGTCGACAACTGAACCAGCATGACCAGAATCCAGATCATACCGAAGGTCACGTGCAGACCGTGGGTACCTACCAGTGTAAAGAACGCTGACAGGAAGGCGCTGCGGTCTGGGCCGAAACCTTCATGGATCAGGTGATAGAATTCATAGATCTCCATCCCCAGGAACATCAGGCCCAGCACGAACGTAATGCCCAGCCACATTTTCACCTGGCCGACGCGATTGGCATTCATTGCCAGAACGCCCATGCCGAAGGTGAAACTACTGATCAGCAGTGCAAAGGTGCCGAAGAGAATCAAAGGTAGTTCAAAAATATCCGCGCCGGTCGGCCCACCTGCCGTGCCCCTCATGAGCACGGCGTAGGTGGCGAATAGTGTTCCGAAGATCACTAAGTCGCTCATTAGGTAGACCCAGAAACCAAATACCTTGGTAGGACCGGCATCGTGGTGCTCATGCTCTTCAGCATGGGCATCGTGATGTAGGGATTCAGTAGCCATTACGCCTGGGCCTCCACACGTTGTTGATGAGCACGTTCGATTCGCTCGACCTCTGCAGCAGGCACGTAGTAATCGATATCGTCGTTAGATACCCGCATCAGGAAGCTCACCAGCATGCCGATTGCACTGAACCCAGCCAGCCACCAGATGTGCCATACCATGGCGAAACCAAAGATCATCGCAAAGACACTGATGACGGGGCCGGCCACCGTGTTCCTCGGCATATGGATATCCGTGTAAGGCGCATCGTTCAACTGCTCGTTGCCACGCTGCTTTTGTGACCAGAAGCTGTCGATATCACCAACGACGGGCAGGCGCGCAAAGTTGTAGAACGGAGGCGGTGAAGAGGTTGCCCACTCCAGCGTACGGGCATCCCATGGGTCGCCGGTCACATCAGCATACTTATCGCGGTTACGCACGCTTACGTAGAACTGAATGAGCGTACAAGCGATACCCGCAGCAATCAGCAGTGCACCGACCAAGGCAACGATAAACCAGGGCTGCCATTCAGCGTTCGGGTAAGAGTTCATGCGGCGCACAGCACCGTAGAAGCTCAGTACGTATAGCGGCATGAAGGCCACGTAGAAACCTGACACCCAGAACCAGAACGAGCGCTTGCCCCACTTCTCGTCAAGCGTGAAGCCAAAGGCTTTCGGGAACCAGTAGGTCAGACCCGCCATCATGCCGAAGACCACGCCACCAACGATAACGTTATGGAAGTGGGCAATAACGAACAGACTGTTGTGCAGCACGAAGTTTGCCGCCGGCAGCGCCAGCATAACGCCTGTCATACCACCGAGGACGAAGGTGATAATAAAACCCAGCGTCCAGAGGGTCGGCGAGGTCATTTCCAAGCGTCCACGGAAGATAGTGAACAGCCAGTTAAAGACTTTCACCCCAGTCGGTATGGCGATGATCATTGTCATGATGCCGAAGAAGGCATTGACGTTGGCACCTGCGCCCATGGTAAAGAAGTGGTGCAACCAAACGATGAATGACAGGATCGTGATCGCGATCGTTGCCCATACCATGGTGTGGTAACCGAACAGACGCTTGCGTGCAAAGGTCGCGATAACTTCTGAAAACACACCGAAGGCCGGCAGAATCAGAATATAAACCTCAGGGTGACCCCACGCCCAGATAAGGTTGACGTACATCATCATGTTGCCGCCCATATCGTTCGTGAAGAAATTCATCCCCAGGTAACGATCCAGCGTCAGCATGGCAATAGTAGCGGTCAAAATCGGGAAAGAGGCAATGATCAGTACGTTGGCGCACAGCGACGTCCAGGTAAAGATCGGCATGCGGAACATGGTCATGCCCTTGGTACGCATTTTCAGGATAGTAACGAAGAAGTTAATACCCGTTAACGTGGTACCTATCCCGGATATCTGCAACGCCCATATCCAGTAATCGACCCCTACCCCGGGGCTGTACTCTATCCCCGATAACGGCGCATAAGCCAACCAACCAGTGGTAGCGAACTCACCCACGAACAGAGAAATGTTAACCAGTAGAGCAGAAACCGCGAACAGCCAGAAACTCAGGTTGTTCAGGAACGGGAACGCAACATCGCGCGCACCGATCTGCAACGGAACAACCAGGTTCATCAGGCCGATAACCATAGGCATGGCCACGAAGAAGATCATGATAACGCCGTGGGCGGTAAAGATCTGGTCGTAGTGGTCAGGCGGCAAAATGCCTGTCGAACCGCCTGCGGCTATCGCCTGCTGTACACGCATCATCAGGGCATCAGCAAAACCGCGCAGCAGCATGATAAGCGCCACGATGAAATACATGATACCGAGCTTTTTATGGTCAACGGAGGTGAACCACTCGTTCCATAGCCAGCCCCACTTACGGAAATAGGTCAACGCGCCTAACAACGCCGCGCCGCCTAGAATCCCCACGAGACCCGCAAGAACCAGAATGGGTTCGTGAAGGGGAATTGCTTCTAGGGTTAATTTACCGAACACGGTTACTCTCCCGCCTCATTGCTCACAGGTTGGCCTTCTTCAGCCTCGCCACTCGCTTGGTTGTCGGTCGTTTGATAGGCTTCATTGCTATCGATAGCTGGTGCGCGGGGCGCATCTTGAGTGTCGGTTTCAGGATCGCTGCCAGTATGGAAGCTGGAGACCAGACGCTCATAGAACTCAGGTGTAACACTTGCGAAGTACTCAACGGGGTTGAACGAAGAGCGCTCAGCCAATTGTGAGTAGCCTTCTGGGTAGGTCAGCGTTTGTGGTGACTGCCGAACCTCTTCTACCCACGCATCAAAGTCTTCATCTGATGTCGCGTGAGCATCGAAGATCATTCCAGAGAAACCTGCACCGCTATAGTTGGTCGAACGACCGCTATAGGTACCGATCTCATTAGCTTCGAGATAAACGTCATTATCCATTCCTGCCATGGCATAAATCTGGCTGCCTAGTCGAGGAATGAAAAAAGAGTTCATCACCGAACCGGAGCTCACTCGGAAACGGACGGGCGTATCAACCGGGAATGCCACTTCATTTACCGTTGCAATACCTTGCTCGGGATAAATGAACAGCCATTTCCAATCAAGTGCCACGGCCTGGATTTCAAGCTCAGGAGTATCACTTTCAAGTGCGCGATGGGGGTCAAGGTCGTGTGAACTTTTCCAGGTAATTACGCCCAAAATAGCGACGATTACGACAGGAACCAGCCAAACAATGGCCTCGATCCAGTTGGAGTGCGCCCAATCAGGTAGGTATTCAGCCATCGTATTGCTACGGCGATAGTACCAGCCAAACACTATCGTCATAACAATAACGGGGATGACCACGATCAGCATCAAGCCAAATGAACTCAGGATCAGTGAACGCTGGGTTTCACCAACGACACCTTTTGGGTCCATTAAGGCCGAGCTACAGCCTGCAAGCAGCAAGCATAGCGCAATGAGCACCAGAGTGCCTGACCTGCGCCAGTAGGAAGGTTGTTGCATGGTGCGATCTCGTCAGAGTTGCGTTACAAAACTAGCCGTCAAACAGCAAGCCAAACGATATGCCATATGTCAGCTAACTAACACCCCATACCCTTCCCAAAACACTCTGCCAGAGGTACTGCCTGTGCTCCGGGAAAAATATGCGCTACCGGGATTGGAAGCAGGTAGCGGATTGAACCGACATCCTAACATGAAGGAGGCCCGCTCTAACCGACGTATCTTCCTTTGATCCAAGCAACGAATCAAAGCGACGATTTGACGCACCTGGCCGTAACTTCCTAACACGATTGCTCAAAAGAAGATGGAACAGGAAGGTGGGTAAGCACACGCCCCGTAAAATGGGTAAATAACGCGGGCGCAGCGCCCTCATTAGTCACAACAATGTCAAAATCGTTCAATGACGCGAAATAGGCGGGGCGAATCATGCCGATTTTACTCGCGTCGATCACTAATAAGCGCTGCGAAGCACAGGCAATAGCCGCCTGCTTGGGGGCTACTTCATGAAAGTGAAAACAGCTAACGCCACGCGTGCAATCAACCCCAGCAGCTGAAATAAATGCCTTATTGATACCGATACGCTCAATGGCAGCGCGCATATCATCGCTGCCAAACGATTGTGATGACGCATAAAACAGCCCGCCCAATAGCACCAAACGCACATTGGGTAGAGCCGACACCGCCGTGGCGACATTTAACGCATAGGTCACCACCGTTAGCTCATGAAAATTCCCCAGCTGCCCCAAAAGAGGCACCAGCGTTGAGCCGCAATCAATAAATAGCGTATCGCCCTCTTCAATAAAGCTTGCGGCCCGCTTGCAGAGCAAGTGCTTTAACGGATAGTCGTTGGCTTGCTGCTCCGCCAAATCGTACGCAGGAGTGCTACTTGGGTAACTTGCCATTACCAACCTTCCGCCCAGCAGCGCTAACGCAGAAGGCTGCGTTGAAAGGTCGCGGCGTATGGTCATTTCTGAAACACCGCATAAACTAGCGGCGTCACGTAAATGCAACGTACCACCACCGGCAAGCGTTTCCTGAAGCAATGCCAACCGTTGGGCGCTACGGTCGTTCATACCAGACGTCTCCTCAATACCGTTATTATTCACTTTATAATATGTCGTGTATGGCTCGTGCCATGACCACTGTTATCCAACGGCGTACTTATATCCAACGGCGTACTTAGCCTATGGCCGTGACGTTAAAGCCACAAGCTTAACGTCTGGAACATGCAAGCCTGGCCTTAGACGTTCGGTTAACTCCATGCCTTCCTGCGACACCCCGATAGAGGCATCCAAGAAGCGGTGGTTTGAGTTTATTGCAAATGGGCGTTAAAAAAATAACATGCAATGTTATAATTATAACATTTTCGCCAGCCCACATAATTCTAACGACGGCCAAACTGTGGCAATCCCTCTTGAGGCTTACATGACTGCTCCGATCTCAATGCGTACTTTTTCATTCACTACCAGCGTTGGCGTTTTAGCCGCTGGCTTGGCACTGGCAACACCAGCAATAGCTGCCGATGCGCCGCACCAACCGACGACACCTCTTTGGTCCTTTGCCAATGTCTCGGTTAACTACCTCGACTGGTCTAACGGTACCGAACGTCGCACGGCCTCCAACGCGGCAAAAAGCGACTTCACCTACGTAGAGATAGAAGGCGGTGCGGGCTTTAGCTGGGGCGAGTTCTACGGTTTCTTTGATTTCGAAAACCCGACCAACGACCGGTTCGATGAATCAAGCGGCGGTAAAGATAACTTCCGCACGGCAGGCAAGGTAACGTCACACATTTATCTGGGGGATACCCCGCTGTCGCTCTACGCTCACGTGTACGACTTCCGTGACTACGGCTATAACAGCCGCGAACAAGACCAAATCCTGGGCCTGGGCTACCGCACAACATTCGCCAACGGCTTATGGTTTAAACCCTTTATTGGCGCAGCACGCGTTCAGAGCGAAAGCTATACTGGCATGAATGGCTACATGGCGGGCTGGGTCGCGGGCTATGACTTCGCCGCCCTTAATCAAAACTTCAGCGTCACCAACTGGCACGAGCAAACGTTTGGCCGCGACAGTGACTACCTGGAACAGAACTATGTAGATGGCAAAGCCGGAAGCGTAGGCACCAACGGTGCGCTGAGCCTTTGGTGGCACCCCAGCGATTTGATCACAACGGGCGTTCAGTATCGCTACTCGGAGAATAAGCTCGGCACGCCGAATGCTTATCAAAACGCGATGATTTACTCTGTCAAGCTCAACATACTTTAAACAGGCTCAACTTAACTTTAAACGAGCCCCCCTAGCGGACTCAAAGGATTCCCATATGACACTCCTTATGAGCTTGGTTGGCATGGTCACTCTGGTGGCCATCGCTCTGATTTTTTCTTACGACCGTAAGTCAATTCGCTTGCGTACCGTGCTGGGCGCTTTTGGTATCCAGGCAGCCATCGGGGCGTTTGTCCTCTATGTGCCGTTTGGACAAACCTTTTTGCAAACCATTTCCATGGGAGTAAGCCAGGTACTGGTTTATGCCAACGACGGTATTGGCTTTCTGTTTGGTGGTCTGGCTGATGTTGATAATGTTGGCTTTATCTTCGCGATCAAGGTCCTGCCGGTCATTATCTTCTTCTCCTCGCTGATCGCCGTGCTTTACTACATGGGCATCATGCAGTGGGTGATTCGTATTCTGGGTGGCGGGCTGCAAAAAGCACTCGGCACATCGCGTACGGAGTCGCTTTCTGCGACAGCCAATATCTTCGTAGGCCAAACCGAAGCGCCGCTGGTGGTACGTCCGTTTATTGCTCGCATGACGCCCTCGCAGCTGTTTGCCGTTATGTGTGGCGGCCTTGCTTCAGTAGCGGGTTCAGTACTTGCCGGTTACGCACAGCTGGGCATTCCCATGGAGTATCTGGTTGCTGCGTCGTTTATGGCAGCCCCGGGTGGTCTGCTTTTCGCCAAGTTGATCATGCCGGAAACCCAGGATGCGACTGACAGCGACAGCATCTCTAAAGTCGAGGAAGAGCTTCAAGAGCAGGAAAACAAACCCGCCAACGTGCTGGATGCTGCGGCCTCGGGCGCCACCTCTGGCCTGATGCTGGCGGCCAATGTTGGCGCCATGCTGCTGGCCTTTATTGCCTTGATCGCACTGATCAACGGCATTTTAGGAGGCGTTGGCGGCTGGTTTGGATTTGAGTCGCTGAGCCTTGAAATGATCCTGGGCTGGCTGTTTGCCCCGCTGGCTTTCATGCTGGGCGTGCCATGGGCTGAAGCCACCGTTGCTGGCTCCTTTATTGGCCAGAAGCTAGTGGTTAATGAGTTCGTCGCCTTTATTAACCTGGCCCCCTACATTGATGGGGAGCAGGTGGTTGCCGCGACGGGTCAATTAATGACTCCCCATACCACGGCCTTCTTGTCTTTCGCCCTGTGCGGCTTTGCCAACCTGTCTTCAATCGCTATTTTGTTGGGCGGTTTAGGCAGTATTGCGCCGAGCCGTCGCGCTGAAATTGCCCGCTTTGGGGGCAAAGCCGTTCTGGCCGGTACACTGTCCAATTTAATGTCAGCCACCATTGCTGGCTTCTTCATCTCGCTGAGCAGTATTACGACCTAACGCAGCGAGTACGACACCATGCAACGGGCGCTGCTGTTTTATCTCGCAGTGCCCGTTTTGTCTTTTATCAATTTTGTGAGAATCCAATGACCGCGACAGCCTCTCCCCACGTCATCCAGGCCGCCCGCCAAGCGCTGAGCTTAATGGATTTGACCAGCCTGAATGACAGCGACACCGACGGCACGATTGAAGCGCTTTGCCAGCAGCTTAAAACGCCTCACGGTAATCCGGCGGCCGTCTGCGTATATCCGCAGTTTATTGTTACCGCTCAGCGTGCGCTGACCGCCCACAAACTCAACGAGCTGGTAAAAATCGCGACCGTTACCAACTTCCCTAATGGCGGCGATGACATTATGGCGGCTGCCCGTGAAACCCGTGACGCAGTTGCCTCCGGCGCCCACGAAGTCGATGTGGTGTTCCCCTACCGCACGCTGATGGCAGGTGACGAAGAAACCGGCCTTGAGCTGGTTGAAATGTGTAAAGCCGCCTGCGCAGATCAGGCCCAGTTAAAAGTCATTATCGAATCAGGCGAACTCAAAGACCCAGCACTTATCAAACGTGCTAGCGAGCTTGCTATTGAAGGCGGCGCCGACTTTATTAAAACGTCTACCGGCAAAGTGGCCACCAACGCCACGCTGGAAGCCGCCGAAATTATGCTGAACGCGATTAAGGCAAGCGGCAAAGACGTTGGCTTTAAAGCCGCAGGCGGCGTGCGCACCACAGAAGAAGCCGCTGAGTACCTGGCGCTGGCAAGCAACATCATGGGCAGTGCATGGATTACACCGGCACATTTTCGCTTTGGCGCATCCAGTCTTTTAGCCAATTTATTAAACACACTGGGCGGCGTAGAAAGCGCAGCACCACAGGAAGGCTACTAATATGCTCCCGCAGGAATTAATTCGCGAAAAACGTGATGGCAACCCGCTGGCAGCTGCGGATATCAAAACGTTTATTCAAGGCATTGCCGATGACCGCATCAGCGACGCTCAGATTGGCGCCTTCACCATGGCGGTATTTCTTAACGGCATGAGCCGTGAGGAAGTCGTAGCCCTAACCACCGCCACGCGTGACTCGGGTCACGTGATGCAGTGGGACTCACTCAACCTGCCCGGCCCAGTGGTAGATAAGCACTCCACCGGCGGCGTGGGTGATCTGGTGTCTCTGGTGCTCGGCCCGTGGGTCGCTGCCTGTGGCGCGTTTGTTCCCATGATTTCAGGCCGTGGCCTGGGCCACACCGGCGGCACGCTGGACAAGCTTGAATCGATTCCCGGCTACGACCCTTACCCTGCCCCTGAGCGCTTCAGCGACGTGGTGAAATCTACCGGTGTGGCGATCATCGGCCAGACCGGCAACCTGGCACCGGCGGATAAGCGCATTTACGGCGTGCGTGACGTCACCGCCACGGTTGAGTCCATTCCGCTGATTACCGCCTCCATTCTGGGTAAAAAGCTTGCCTCTGGCCTTGATGCGCTGGTCATGGATGTCAAAGTCGGCAGTGGCGCGTTTATGCCCACCACCGAAAAATCCCACGAGCTTGCCAAAAGTATCGCCACGGTGGCCACCCAGGCCGGTACGCCGACGACCGCACTTCTCACCGACATGAGCCAGCCGCTGGCACCGTGCGCGGGCAACGCGGTTGAAATCGTCGAGACGCTGGAACTGCTGCGCGGTGAGCGCCCGAACAGCCGCGTAATGCAGGTTACCCGTGAACTGGCCGTGGAAATGCTCATGGCGGGCAAACTGGCGAAAAGCCGTGAAGATGCCCTAAGCCAGCTTGAAAAAGCCCTGACCTCGGGTGCCGCCGCCGAAGTATTCGCACGCATGGTACGTGAGCTGGGCGGCCCGGGTGACTTTATGGAGCGCTCAGACAGCTACCTTGCCAAAGCCAACGTGGTCAAACCCGTGTATGCCGAGCAGTCGGGCAATGTGTTGCGCATCGATACTCGCGCAGTAGGCATGAGCGTGGTGGAACTGGGCGGTGGTCGCCTGCGTAACGATGCCAGTATCGATCATAGCGTGGGCTTTAGTGCGATTGCCGAACTGGGCGCCCAGGTGGATAACCAGCAGCCGCTGGCCTTCGTTCACGCACGTAGCGATGAAGCAGCTGACCGCGCCGCTGCCCAGCTGCGTGCAGCGATCACTATTGGCACGGGTGAAGCAACGATTGATTCACTGCTCCAGGAAACCTATCGCGGTGAAGCGCTTTAATTAGCACCATCTGACGAGGAAAACGCCATGAAACGTGCAATTGTGCTGGTACTAGACTCCTTCGGCATCGGCAGCGCCGCCGATGCCGCCGCCTTCGGCGATGAAGGCTCGGACACCCTGGGCCATATCGCTGCCGCCTGCGCGCGTGGCGACGCCGATACGGCTGAGCGCTCGGGCCCCTTGAAGTTGCCTAACATGGCCAAGCTTGGCCTGTTTCACGCCCACCGGGATAGCACCGGCACGGTTGCCGAAGGCGTTGCTCTGCCCGAGGTGCTTGAAGGCGCCTACGCGCACGCTCAGGAAATTTCCAGCGGCAAGGACACCCCGTCCGGCCACTGGGAAATCGCTGGCGTGCCGGTGCGTTTTGATTGGGGCTACTTCAGCGACAAGGCTGAAAGCTTTCCACAAGAGCTACTGGACAAGATTGTTCAGGCAGCCGACCTGCCCGGCGTGATCGGCAACTGCCATGCTTCAGGCACCGAGATCATCGCCCGGCTGGGTGATGAGCATGTGCAAACCGGCAAACCGATTGTGTATACCTCAGCGGATTCGGTCTTCCAGATTGCCGCCCACGAGGAGCACTTTGGCCTGGATCGCCTTTACGCGCTGTGCGAAACCGTGCGTGAGCTGCTGGAGCCTTACAATATCGGCCGGGTAATTGCCCGCCCGTTTATAGGTGAAGACAGCGCAAGCTTTGCGCGTACCGGTAACCGTCGCGATTACAGCATAGAGCCGCCTTCGCCCACGGTACTGCAAAAGCTCGCCGATGCCGGTGGTGAAATGGTATCGATTGGCAAGATTGCCGATATCTACGCCCACTGCGGCATTACCCACAAGGTCAAAGCCAGCGGCCACGATGCACTGATGGACGCGACGTTGGGTGAAGTGGCGCGCACCGCTGCTGAAACCAGCGACCGCCCGACCATGATCATGACCAACTTTGTCGATTTCGACTCGGTCTACGGTCATCGCCGTGACGTGCCGGGCTACGCGGCCGCCCTTGAGCACTTTGACGCTCGCCTGCCGGAGCTGCTGGCTGCGTTGAACAGTGACGATCTGCTGATTCTTACCGCGGATCACGGCTGCGACCCAAGCTGGGAAGGTACTGAGCACACGCGCGAATACGTTCCTGTGATGGTCAGCGGCGCTGGGTTCGTGCCTGGGCCGATGGGCGCGCGCGATACGTTTGCCGATATTGGCCAGACACTGGCGGATTACTTCGCCCTTCCCGCAATGGACGATGGCAAAAGCTTTCTATCGTATGCTGCCTGATGACGCTATTTAACAAGACATAAGGAAACCACATGGCTACTCCGCATATTAATGCTGAACAGGGTGATTTCGCGGATACGGTGTTGATGCCCGGCGACCCGCTGCGCGCCAAGTTCATTGCCGAAACTTACCTTGATGACGTGCGTCAGGTGAACGACGTGCGTGGCATGCTGGGCTATACCGGCACCTATAAAGGCCGCAAAATTTCCGTGATGGGCCACGGCATGGGTATTCCATCGGTCTCTATTTACGCCAAAGAGCTGATTACCGATTACGGCGTGACGTCGATTATTCGCGTAGGCTCCTGCGGCGCAGTACGCGACGACGTTAACGTTCGTGATGTGGTGATCGGCATGGGTGCGTGCACGGATTCCAAGGTGAACCGCATGCGCTTTAACGACCACGACTTTGCCGCGATTGCGGATTTTGAGCTGACAAGCCACGCCGTAGCCGCCGCCAAAGCGCAAAACGTGCCGGTGAAAGTGGGCAACATTTTCTCCGCCGATCTGTTTTACAACCCGCAGACCGATATGGCCGAGCTGATGAAGCGCTACGGCATTGTAGGCGTTGAGATGGAAGCGGCTGGCCTTTACGGCGTTGCCGCCGAGTTCGGTGCCCGCGCACTGACCATCTGCACCGTATCGGATCATATCTTGAAAGGTGAAGCGCTCTCCAGCGCCGATCGTCAAACGACGTTCAACGATATGATGATCATCGCGCTGGATACCGTCCTGCGTGATGACGCCGCCAACGCCTAAGTGGGTCACAATGCCCAAGTGGTTCACAATGCCTAAGTGGGTTAAACCGAGGAATCATCCATGAGCCAAGCAGACTCCGCGCTGGTCAACACACTGCTTGATGCACTGAACAATGCCTATGTCCCTTACTCCGACCACCCGGTGGCATCCATCATGGAGTGCCCGGACGGCCAGCAGTTTGTAGGCGCTAACGTCGAAGTTGCTCACTACAAGGGGCTTTGTGCAGAAGCATCGGCCATTAGTGCGATGGTAACCGCTGGCCAGCGCGAGCTTGCCAAGGTGTATGTAATGGGGCCAGGCGAGCACCTGTGCACGCCCTGCGGGGATTGCCGTCAGCGTATTCGTGAGTTCGCTACCCCCGATACGCAAATCATGGTTATCTCCCGCCAGGGTGAGGTGCTCAAAACCTACACCATGGAAACATTACTGCCGGACGCCTTTGGCCCCGAGCAATTGCCTCAACGCTAGGCCGCATTCATTACTGCGGTTAGCCGCATCAGGCTGGTTGTCACTCTGCCGCCGTCTTCATGACGGCGGTTTTTTATTGCCTTACGAACCACACTGCCAGCACTGGCCTCGCCTAACAATTCCTCGTACTCTATTTCCTCGGGCTCTAATTCCTCAAACCCTGTAAGGCAATTTATCTCGCGTGAACTGTACGCTTACTCATTAAGGAGAACGCCATGGCGGCCCTACTGCCCAACGTTGATCCCACCGGACTGCTTGAATACTCGGTGGTGTATACCGACCGTTCGCTCAATCACATGTCGCAGCAGTTTCAAGGCGTCATGCGCGATATTTCGACCACGCTGAAAGAGGTCTATAACGCCCATGCAACGGCCATTGTTCCCGGTAGCGGGACGTTTGGCATGGAAGCGGTCGCACGTCAGTTCGCCCTGGACCAGAAAACCCTGGTGATTCGTAACGGCTGGTTTAGCTACCGCTGGACGCAAATTATCGAGATGGGCCGTTTAACCGACCAACACACAGTGCTCAAAGCACGCCGCATGACGGCTGATGACCCGCAGTCGCCGTTTATGCCTGTACCTGCGGAAGAAACCGCCGAGCGTATCCGCCAGGAAAAACCCGCTGTGGTGTTTGCCCCCCAGGTAGAAACCTCTGCGGGTTTACTGCTGCCCGACGATTATATTCGCACCGTGGCACAAGCGACGCGTGAGGTGGGTGGCCTGTTTGTGCTGGACGCCATTGCCGCAGGCACCCTGTGGGTGGATATGCAGGATTTGGGCATCGATGTGGTGGTCAGCGCACCGCAAAAAGGCTGGAGCGGCTCACCCTGCTGCGCCATGGTCATGCTTTCTGAGCGCGCCACACAGCGCTTAAGCGAAACGCAAAGCAATAGCTTTGCCTGCGATTTAGCCAAATGGCACGCGATCATGCAGGCCTACGAAAACGGTGGACATGCCTACCACGCCACCATGCCAACGGATGCCTTGCGCCAGCTGCGCGATATCATGCAGGAGACTCGTGAATACGGCTTTGCCAAGGTGAAGCAAGAGCAGCAGGCGATTGGTCAGGGCGTTCGGGACATGCTCGCACGCCACGGGTTTATCAGTGTCGCCGCCAACGGCTTCGAAGCGCCGGGTGTCGTGGTCAGCTACACCGAGGACGCCGGGCTTGTCGGCAAGTTTGCCCAAGCAGGCGTTCAAGTGGCGGGCGGTGTGCCCTTAATGTGCGATGAAGGTGATAACTTCCAGACCTTTCGTATCGGCCTGTTTGGGCTGGATAAACTGCATCACACTAAACGCAGCGTGGACAACCTGGAAAAGGCCCTTGATTCATTCAATTAATCAGCCGTTACACAGTGCTTAACGCTGACTATATCCGCTCAGAGGCGTCTTTTCGGGCGCCTCTGAGTGAATCGCCTGCAGCTGGCTGGCACTCGTATGCGCAGAGGCTGCACTTAAGGACTGAGCTCACTGGATGTGCCTTCTGAGACGCCACTTTCAGCAACTTTTTCGACATCGACAATGCCCGAACGACTAACCACCACCTTCCAACGCGCCAGGTAAGGGGCATCTTCACTGCCGGTTTCGCGCACCACCAGGTTGAACAAATGGCGCCGTTCAACGCTTTCACGTACGGCCTGGCCATCTTTTAACCGAAAGATATGATGCTTCTCTTTGCTCATTAAGCGGGTCAGCATCAAGAGATCAATATACAGCGTCTCTCGCGTATGCTCGTAACCACTCAAAAACCGCGTGGGCGACATACGCGAACTGGAGCGGTAATGCAGCACATCCTCTTCCCGCTCAGCCACGGTCCGTCTTCGCATCTGTTTGATGTCTTCATTCAGGGCGGTGTAGCGCTTGTAATCAAACCATTCAAGCTGACGCCCCACCAGTGCATTACGCGTGGGGTCAACATATTGGCGACGCCATTTTGGCCGCCCCCGACGCAGCAGGCGCCAAAGCGTATTGCGCAGGTCGTCCTTAAACACTTCACGCAAGGCATACAGCAGCGCCATGGCAAGCACAAACAGCGCCGTAATATCGCCAACGACTTCGCGTACGCGCAATACTCCCAGCGTGACACAGGCCATTACCAGTGCGGTTGCCAACGCTTTTACAGCTTTTTGCTCACCGCCGCCTAACTCCAGCGCCTCCTGCTTCAAGGTAATCGGATATTCAATCAAGCGTCGTAGCAAGCGCATTTTATTCGACATGCGTGTCGGGTCTTCCATCACACGCTCTGAGTTGTACTTCTGTTCGCGTCGATACTCACTTTCACGTTCGCAAACATTGATAAACTGGCGCTTGATATCACTAAACTCGCCACCTCTTGGCATATAGGCCACTAGTGACAGCAGCTGCTGCTCAGTAAACCAGGAGAGATAGTTATCAATATTGGCAAAATATTTGTATAAACGCTCATCCGTGGGTTGATTGCGGCGCATCTTCCTTAAAATGCTTTCGCTGAGCTTCTGCATTTCATTCAGTTGCTCACACAGCTCTTCTCTTAGCGTCTGCACATCGCTGGACTCTTTTTGCCGTTCGCTACGCAGTTTGCGCTCACGGACCAGCATTTTTTGAGTCGTCCGCTCCATGGCAGTCACATACTGATACGCATAAAGACTTAAGCTTAATCGGTAGGATTCGCTGCCCAACTGATTACGGCTGGCGAGCCGGCTATGCACTAGCGGCAGGTGGTAGGCATCGCTATAGTACGTCCGCGAGACACTAATGGATGAGTGATAAAATGCCTCTTCCGAGATGACGTGAGCATTTAAACCCAGCTCGCCAGGTACAAAAAGATAGACGTCAAGCCTATGCGATGTCTCTTCCTTGAGCCGCCGTGTAAGGCGTAGCTGGTAGCTATTTTTACGCTCGACGTTAATCACCTGGTCAATCTCCTACTTCATTGCCTTGAGCGATGATATACCATGACACCAATTGTCATGGTGGTCCGCTTCATGCGGGAATGGTTTACTTTTACCCTTTGGAGCCTGGGAATGCCCATTGCCCGTTTCTCCCCCTTTGAGCTGCTGCTACTGCAAAGCCGCAGCCAAGTGGATACGGCAAAGCTACTGCTGTTGGCCTGGATATTGGTACACCGCCAACACGTTTCAGAAGGTCAACGGCGACGCCGTTTGGCCCAGGTGTGTGCGCACTTTCGTCATGGGCATGAACTGGCGCCAGTCATGCATATTGCGCGGCAGCGCGACCTCAAGGCTATTCAGCTTGCCGCTGAAGTCATTCGCAAGGAGTGCTCTGAAGAGCATAGCCTTGGCGTCATGCATCAAGCCATCACAGTGGCAACCGACAATGGCGACCTTTCTCTGTCGAACCATTATATATTGCGGTTCGTGGCAGATTTGCTCAATGTGCTGCCCACAACACTTGGCACGCTATTTAAAGAGCTTACAGGACGCGCGCTCGCTCTGCCGGAAGATCCCAGCCGCGACGCCTATTGGCGTGTCCATGACGCTGACTATTACGCGCAGCAAGCACGCAAGGCTGAAGAGGCTGCCCGCCAGGCCCGCGAAGCGCAGGAAAAAGCCGAACAGCAGGAAAAAAGGCGCCAGGAAGAAGAGGCCCAACGCGCGCATTCGAAAGCCCAGGAAAAGGCCGAACGTGAGAGAGCCCGCAGCGACAAGTCTCGTGACGACAAAGCGCGTAAAGACCAAGCGCGCAACGAAAAGGCTCGACAGCAGCAGGAACATGCTCGGCGCAAAAAAGAGGAGCGTGAGCGCGCAAAACGCCAGCAACAAAACTCGAAAAGCGGTTCGCAAAAAGGCTCACAGCAGGGCTCATACCAAGGTTCACGCCAAGGCTATCAGCACAGCCATCAACAGCGCTCGTCCACACCGCCGCCACCTGATCGCACCACCCGCGCTTTGGCGGTACTGGAATTATCACCTGGCGTTACCCAAGCAGAAGTGCGCCGTGCCTACCGGCGCATGGCACAGCTACACCATCCGGATCGCTTCTATACCCAAAGTGAACATCAAATTGCCCTTGCTTCAGCACGTTTTCAACGTATAAAAAGCGCCTATGATTACTTGATGCAAACCTATCGGTAAAATAGGCACACTCTCTGGTGTTAACCTCCAACCTTAAAAGAACAATGCACCTATGCGGGATTTGTACCAACGCCTTAACGTTCCACCCCAAGCAAACAATGAAGAGCTACAGCAAGCCGTTGCTCGCTGCCCCAACAGCGCTTTGCGCCAGGATGCGGAAGCCGCATTCGCCGTCGCCAAGCGGCGTGCAGACTACGATAAGCTGCACGCCACGCTGAGCGACATTGGGCAGCTGCGTACTCAGCTTGGGCTAACCCACGGTGCCCATTGGCAGGATGATGTTGCCAACGATTTTTCAGTACCGCCTGACGAGATAGTTTCCCGTCACGATAAATTGGTCGACCGCGTCAGCCACGTCGTAAAACTCTACAACCGTTGGCGTGGCTTGCGCGGCGCTTGGCTACTCATTGCGATTTTCACCATCGGTACAGGCCTGGGGATTGCGCTGGGACTCACCTTGAGCTAGACGATTGCGGCTTAAGGTGAGCCGCGATACGTCCTCCCCTCATCACGCTCTATCTCTGCTTGAGTAGGCTGCGGGGCGGGCTTGGGCGGTGCAGGCTTTTTATTGGCCTCGTGCTCACCCGTTGTGGCTTCCCCATTATCAAGCGATAGGTCGGTGCCTCCGGTCGGCTCCATATGGTCTTCTGAGCGCGCTTCCATGCTGACACTTAGACGCGGCACACCCAAATCGATGGACTGCGCTTCCATCCGTTGTTTAAGCAGTAGATTAAAGGCCCGCGAAACATCCCATTGCATTTCAGGAGCGGTCCGAAAGCGCATGCGCAAGATAGGGCAGCCCTCTTCAAATCCCTGGACCCCCTGCATTTCAAGCGGCGACCAGATGTAATGACGCATCATCGGGTCATTGCGCAGCTCCTGGGCGGTTTCCTGCATTAGCGTAATGGCATCATCAATTTTCATATCATAGGGAATGCGTATCCGCATTAGCGCAATACCAAACTGACGCGACATATTGTGGATCGATTCAATACGACTGAAGGTAATAATATGTACCACGCCATCCAGGTCGCGTAACCGCACGGTACGCAGAGTCAGCCCTTCTACCGTTCCCATATGGTTGTTGATGCGCACAAAATCATCTACCGCCAACGAATCTTCAATCAGAATAAAGATGCCGGTAATCAAATCCTGAACCAACGTCTGTGCGCCAAAACCTATCGCCAAGCCGATCACACCGGCACCCGCCAGCAGCGGTGTCACGTTCACCCCCAGGTTAGCCAGCCCGACAATAAACGCGATAATCAAAATGGCGACAAAGATCACGTTGCGAATCATCGGCGTAATGGTTTGCGCCCGCGCCTGGTTAACCCGCCGACCCCGAGCGCGGCCCGAGGAAGTCAGCGCCCGCTGAATGGCCGTGTCGGCAAATATCCACACCAACCATGCCAACAAAATTGTCGCCCCCAGGCTAACCAGCGCTTGGCCGATACGCGTACTGGCCACCGCTTCTTGACCTAGCCCAAACAGCGATCCTCCCCACACTTGCATGGAGAGTTCAGCAAATACCATCCATGAACAGATATGCGCCAACACAAACCCAAAGCGCTCGAGGCGTTTTCGGTACTGGCTAAAGCGCCGACGGCGACGCTTACTCAAGCGCTCGGATTGACGGCGTATCAACCCGGTAACCACCAGGGTAAGTACCAGCAAGCTCGCAGAAATTATCGAACGTGCCAGCGCGGTCCCGACATCGCCCACGGTGATAAAAATAGCCAATAACGAGCCGCCCACCAGTAGCAGTGCCGGGATATGCCATAAGCCGCCCAGGGTACGAACCATCTCAACGGCCGTGCTGGCCTCCCGGCGCTGCTTATAGGGCCGATTACAAATGAGATGGCGTACTGGCTGCTTGAACTTGATAATAAAGCGCGCAGCCAGCAGCGCGGCCAGCATATTGGACAGCATCGAGACAAGGCTTGAGAGTTCGGTCCCCAGTAGATCCACCAGGCGCGCTGAATTTACCGCATCGCCCAAAGCGATCAACGCCCCGATCACAAACAGCCCACGCAGTGCCTGCTGCTGCAACAGCTGCACAGCGGTAAAGCGGTGCCCTCGACTAAAGAAGGCAATGACGGTCTCGAACACTACCGATAACGCACGCCCAAACAGGCAGACATACGCAATAACCAACACCACCGTGCGCCCAGGGCTGTAGGGCAGCAGTTGGGCAATGCCCAGGATAATCGCAAAGGCCAGTGCCCAAGGCAGCATGCGGCGTAGAAAATGCGCCGCCAGCAGCCACGCCTTGGGGTCACGAGGCAAATCCAGGGGCCACTCTCGGCGCGTCGCAACCAAGCGGCCAAAGGCAATCATCAGTACCAGCAGCGTGACCCAGATAATCCCCATCACTGCGCCGTCAACAACTTCGCGGATCGCCTGCCCACGGTCCGTGCCAGCATTTAAGGCACGCAGATCAGCGGCCCCTTGCACCAGTTGCCGTGACCACTCATCAATCGGTGAGTTGCCTGCTTGGGCCTGCTCACCGAGATCCGTTAGCGTGTCGGCAAGCGCGCCCAGCAGCCCTTGGCGTACGATGCCTTCCTCTTGAGTAGCATCCGTTGTTACCTGTAGCTCGCGCAGCGAGTTAAGCAGCGCCGTACGCTGCTCTTCATTGTCGAGCATGGCGATAACATCATTCAGCGAGCGTTGGAATTCATCACTGCTGACCTCTTCTTCCTGGTTCGGCTCATTTCCACTTAAACCGGAAAGCGAGACGACCTGGGCCTGAACCTGAGCCGCCATTACGCTGACCAGTACCGTTAACGCAATGTAAATGGCAGTGTTAATTATCCAGTGCTGTCGCACACCATGCTCCTAAAATGGATTCAAAAATGACACCGCGCCTACTCCCTCTCGCCTCCCGGAATCCGCTCAGCCTACCTGCGCGACTATGATAGGCTGATGGTCTAAACGTTCACCTCACAGGATGCCGAGATGACGCTGCAAGCTCCCCCAAACCGGTTAAATAGCGACGGTAAGGTACGCCGTGTGGGCATTGAGATCGAATTTGCCGGCTTGCCACCCCACGACACGGCATTAGTGGTCCGCGATCTGTTTAAAGGTGAGCTTAACGTGGTAAGCCCCCACCGGCTACTGGTTGAGGGAACCCGCTGGGGTGTATTTGGCATTGAGCTTGACACCCAGTATGCCCACCCCGATCAGGCATTGCTTGAAGAGCAGGCCAACCAGGATAGCGAATGGGAGCGGCATCGGCACCAGCGCCGCCTGGAATTTCACCAAAAGACCCGCGAATTTATTGGCGACATGGTAACAGGCCTGGTGCCCACCGAGCTTATTTGTCCGCCGGTGCCGTGGAATGAACTTGAAGAGCTGGATACTATTTTTCAGGCATTACGCGACCAGGGTGCAAAAGGCACGGATGCTAGCCTGCTGTATGGTTTTGGTTTGCACCTTAATTTGGAGGTAGCGCGTCTGGACGTTGACTACCTGCTGGCGGTGCTGCGTGCTTATCTCTTGCTGGCCCATTGGCTGCGCGATGAGATCAAAGTGGATATCACCCGTGAAGTGTTGCCCCATGCTAATCCTTTCCCCAAGGAGTACGCATTAAAGGTGCTGGATAGGCGCTACCAACCAGACCTTGCATCGTTTATTAACGATTACCTGCACTATAACGCCACGCGAAATCGTGAGTTTGACCTACTGCCATTATTTGCATATTTGTGTCCAGAGCATCCTCACGCGCTGCTGCATACCAAACTTATAAAGCCGCGTCCCGCGTTTCATTACCGATTACCCAATACACAGCTCTCTCAGCCAGGCTGGGGGGCAGTAGTGGAATGGAACCGCTGGGTTGAAGTGGAACAACTCGCGGCGGACACTCCGCGTCTTCAAACACGCTGTGATGAATATATCGCCAAGCAAAATCGACCGTTCATGATGCGCTTAAAAGACAAACTGACAACGTGGATGCGCCGTTAAGACAGCGTTCCATGTCAGCAGCACGGCTATTTTTGACGACTCAAGAGAACCTATCTGAATGCAACGGCCGCTTATTGGAATTACCACCTCGGATTATAAAAGCCACCTTGCCTGGTGGTTTGACTGGTTTGCCGTATGGCGGCATGGCGGAAAACCCTTACGGCTATCCCCTTCCCGCCCGTTGCCAGCGTATCTGGATGGGTTAATTATTGGCGGTGGCGATGATATTCAGGCGACCCTTTACGGCGGTGAACTCCAGTTGGATGTACGTCTTGACCCAGCACGCGACGCCCTAGAACTTGCCTTGCTCGAACGATTCATTCCCTTAAACACACCCGTTTTGGGTATTTGCCGAGGTGCGCAATTAATCAACGTGCATTTAGGCGGCACGCTGGACCCCGATATTTACACCACCCACGAAGGCTTAAAACGTCGACGCACGGTACTTCCCCGTAAGACGGTCGATATCGTGGGGGCAAGCCAACTGTATCAACTACTCGGCGTCACCTGGTGCCGGGTAAATAGCCTTCATCATCAGGCCGTTAACCAAGCGGGCCAAGGGATAGAGATTGTCGCGCGTGACCGTGATGGCCTGGTGCAAGGCATCGAATCGCGCGAACATGATTTTTTAATCGGGGTTCAATGGCACCCCGAATGGCTGATATTTAATCGCCCCCAGCAACGCCTGATTAGTGCGCTGCTGGAGGCCGCTAAACGTTGTCAGCAGTCAGCTACGCCGTAAGTACGGCCAGCGCCGCATCGTAGTTCGGTTCGTTTTTAATTTCACTGACCAGCTCGCTATGCAGTACGCGATTATCGCTATCCAGCACCACCACGGCACGTGCACATAAGCCCTCCATAGGGTTATTACGCAGCGCGACACCCCAGGCTTCTAAAAACTCGGGATGGCGGAAGGTGGAAAGCGTTTTAACATTGTCCAACCCTTCCGCACCGCAAAATCGCTGAGCGGCAAAGGGCAAATCAGCTGACACCACCAACACCACGGTATCGTCCAAATTAGAAGCAAGCTCATTAAAACGCCGTGTCGACATGGCGCAGGTCGGCGTGTCGACGCTGGGAATTATATTGAGGACTTTCCGCTTGCCTGCGTAGGTATCCAGCGTTACGTCTTGAAGATTGCCATCGGTTAATACCATCTCTGGCGCGGCTTGATCAACGGAAGGTATTACCCCGGCGACATCCATCGGTTCACCGGCACGCGTCACGTGTTGCATTGTCATCTCCTTATTAAAGCTTAATGAGCAGGATCGCTCATTATTGGCGTTACTCACTGAATGGCGGTTACATCCTATTCGCCCTGTCGCATAATGACATGCTTTATCCCCCTGGTGCTCGCATCAACAGTGTGCGCACCAGGCTGCCTTTTTTCACAGGAATCAATATGGCCTCTGTCGTCATTATTAAAACCGGCGATGCATTTTCTGACGTTGCCGAACAGCACGGTGACTTTGAAACCCTCTTTGGGCAACAGCTAAACGATACGCTGCCTGAGCATTTAACACTTCGCGTATGGGACGCCCGAACGGAGTCTTCGCCGCTACCGCTAAACGCGCTGGCAGGCATTCTCATTACTGGCTCCCACAGCATGGTGAGCCACCAAGAGCCCTGGAGCGAACGCTTAAAACCCTGGCTACAGGAGGCGCTTCAAGCGGACATTCCCATGTTAGGCGTTTGCTACGGCCATCAGTTAATGGCAGCGGCTTTTGGAGGTGTCAGCGACTTCCATCCCAAGGGGCGTGAGCTGGGTACGCATAGCGTTACGCTGACGGATGCGGGCCTTCAAGACCCCCTGTTTAGCCAGTTACCCGCACATTTCATGGCCCACCTGACCCATGCGCAGTCTGTGTTAGGGTTGCCTTCCAATACCCAGGTGCTGGCCTGTAATTCCCACGATGCGCACCAGGCACTGCGTTACGGACCGCGCCAGTGGAGCGTGCAGTTTCACCCTGAGTTCACTGTACCTGTCATGCGCGCTTATATAGCGCATCAGCGCGAAGTGCTGCTTGAACAGCAACAAGACGCAGAGGCAATTGCCGCTCAGGTGGTTGAAACACAGGAGGCTACAAGCTTACTCAAGCGCTTTATCACGCTTTTATAAAACGCTCATCACATGGTCACGTGGGCCAGACATCTTAAAACAGCAAATTCTGTGGCTTTTTGACATGCTGGTCGCGCCTTGAAGCCAACCTGTCGGCCAAGCGGGTAGGCTCTGGCAACTTGGTACGCCCCAGGCAACGCATTACCCAATCAAGCGATGTTTCAAGACTAATTCGGTGGCCAGGCGAGACAAATACCGGCTTCACCTTGTCACGCGAGCGCAGTACGGCGCCAATCGTCTCGTTACCGGCTCGCAGTGGCACCCAATCCCCACGTACCTCGCCTACCTCATCGTGCTTGCCGTAAAGGCGTGATTTGGCAACGCCGATGGTAGGCAGGTCCAGCCACAACCCCAAGTGCGCGGCGATCCCGAGCCTTCTGGGGTGGGCGATCCCTTGTCCATCCACCATGATTAATTCGGGCAGTATATTGAGCTGCTCAAAGGCGCCCAGAGCCGCCGGTATTTCGCGAAAAGAGAGCAGTCCTGGAATATACGGCATTCGCGTCGGCTCACGATGAACAACGTGCTCAACAAGCGTTAAGTCAGGTGCTGTTTGTGGGTCCCACTTGAGCACCACCACGGCTGCCCGCGTGGTATCTCCGTTGTCTTCAAAGCCAATATCCATCCCGGCGATGTGCGTTACCGGCGCAATACGGTCATCAGACTCTAACCGTGTAGCAAGCTCTTTCTGAAGCGCGATAGCCTCTTTAGGCGCCAGGTTCCATTCATGCAAGGCTGCTTTCACTGTCGACTCCCTGTCGCTTTTTTGGTGTGTCATCTTTTAGCGTAGCAAAAAAATGCCCCCGCACCGGAAACCGGTACGAGGGCATTTTAGGCGCGGTTAATACCGCTATCGCATGCTTAAGCGATTACGCTTCGCGGCGACGGATCGGCGCATCGCCATCATCACGACGACGGCGCGGAGCACGCTCAGGCGCACGGTCTTCGCTGATTTCCAACGGACGACCAGCGACACGAGCACGGGCCATCTTGGTCAGAATAGTGGAAGGCAAACCGCTAGGCAGCTCAACCACTGAGAAGGCGTTACGGATATCGATACGACCGATACGCGCACCTTCAATGCCGCCTTCATTCGCTAACGCGCCAACCAGCTGGCCAGGCTTAACGCCATCTTTATGGCCAACGGATACACGGTAGCGAGTCATGCCTTCGCTAGGTGCGCGCGGACGCTCACCACGTTCGCCACGCTCACGGCGAGCACCTGGCTTGGCGCTGCCACCTTCACGCGGTGCACGCTCTTTACGCGGCGCTTGCAAGCGGCCAATCGGCGCTTCATCAGCACGTGCCATGGCAGCAAAGGCGCAGGCCAGCTGAATAGCGTCGTGACCTTCTTCTACCAGGCGCTCTACCAGTGCCTGCTGCTCTTCTGCACCTTTGGTAAGCGCTGCCACCACACGGTGGTGGAAAACTTCGTCACGGTGAGCGCGAATAGCAGCTTCGTCAGGCAGCGGCATTTCGGTCATTTTCTGACCGGTTGCCTGCTCCATCCAGCCTACTTTACGACCTTCACGGAAACCGGCAAAGGTAATCGCGATGCCGCTACGACCAGCACGACCAGTACGGCCGATACGGTGCGTATACGCTTCTGCATCTTGCGGAAGATCGTAGTTGATAACGTGCGTAATGCGCGGCACGTCAAGACCACGGGCAGCAACGTCAGTCGCAATCAGTACGTCGACCTTGCTACGCTTCAGGCGAGTAATCGTACGCTCGCGCAGGCTTTGGTCCAGGTCACCGGACAGGCCAGCGGCGTTGACGCCACGAGCCGTCAGTTGCTCAACCAGGGTAGTACAAGCGGCGCGAGTACGTACGAAGACAATAGCGGCATCGACCGGCTCGACTTCAAGAATACGTGCCAGCGCTTCAAGCTTGGCACCGCCGTCAACGCGTACAATGCGCTGCTCAATGTTTTCGCCAGTGGTCGTGCGCGACTCAATCGCCACTTTTACCGGGTCAACCAGGTAGCGGTTAACAATGCGCTCAATTTCAGTTGGCAGTGTGGCCGAGAAAAACACACGCTGTGCATCTTTCGGGGTATCGGCGACCACGCGTTTAACGTCGTCGATAAAGCCCATGCGCAGCATTTCATCAGCTTCGTCTAACACGAGTGCTGACAGGCCGTCCAACTTCAAGCTGCCGCGATCCAGGTGATCAATAATACGGCCGGGGGTGCCAACGATAACCTGGGCACCGCGCTTCAGCGCGCCTAACTGCTCACGGTACTCTTGGCCACCACACAGGATTGCCACTTCAAGGCCCTGCAGGTTTTGGCCATACTTACTAAATGAGGCTGCCACCTGCTGAGCAAGCTCGCGGGTTGGGGCCATGACTAATACTTGGGGTACACGACGTTGAAGTTCCAGTCGTGACAATAACGGTAAAGCAAATGCTGCGGTTTTACCGGTACCCGTTTGTGCTTGGCCCAGCATATCGCGACCTTCCAGCAACGCAGGAATAGTTTGCGCCTGGATAGGTGAAGGGGTTACATAGCCCTGTGCTTCAACAGCAGACAGAACGGCAGGCAATAGAGCCAGATCGCCGAAGCTCGGCGAGGCGACAGAAGTCGAGGTCATTAATCACACCTTGGTAGGCCGGCAGTACCGGCAAAAGAGCATCGTAAGCGTCTCTGACTCTGACATCGACGTGCGCTAAAAGGCAGCATCGAAAAACAGGTTCCGTCAATAAGCGGATAATGTCATCAGTGGAGTCGGAGACGCCGGTCGCACCTGGCATACGGCTGGCAAACCTATATATTTTCAAATCTATATAAAGGGCCAACCGCTGTGGCGACCTTCTGCGCCGATTTCACCCGTTTGGTGAAATGCTGGAGGCGCGCCATCTTCACAGCAATGAACATCTGCAATCATAGAGATGTTCCAGCAAGCCTTGCTACGCATCAAATATAAAAACTACGTAGACATCGCTTATCGTCGTGATGGAGGGGTCAACACATGCGAGGAGCGCGCATCCTAACACCTCAAATAATGAATGACCAGCCTTTTTACTTCACCTTCTTTTACTTCACCCAAAACAAACATCTTCACTTGCACTTGTGTAAACATCGTCTAACTTAATTAGATGCCTCAACACGTTCAGCCATTCAAGGAGTGATGTATGAACTGGGATCAAATTGAAGGCAAGTGGACGGAAATGAAAGGTAAAGCACGCACTAGCTGGGGCGACTTTACCGATGATGAGCTTGATCAGATTGGTGGCAGGAAAGATCAGCTAGTGGGCAAGCTTCAGCAAAAATATGGTCTGACGCGTGAAGAAGCTGAAAGACGTGCTGATGATTGGGCCAACACGCTATAACCCGTCAGCGCCATAAGCCTACTCGCTTCTATTTTAGTCAAACGTTGCAAGTTATTGGTGACGAGTAATGAATGGGCAGCCAATTGTTGACCATTCTGTATTTTAGCCACATGGAGAGAAGCTATGCGTAAGACAATGTTAACCACCGCTATCGGTACCGCCCTGCTAGGCAGTCTGGCCTTCGGAGTGCAAGCGTCAGAAGAGCCCCAAGGCATGTACTCCGCTAAAGATATCCTTGACGCTGACGTCTACTTCAACAATGGATCCGGCGATGAGATCGGTGAAGTCGATAATATTCTGTTCGATGAAGAGATGCGTATCAATGCGCTGGTCATTGAGAGTGGCGCCGTATTAGGCCTTGGTGGTCGTGAGATCGTTGTAGGCACTGATTACTTCTCGCTTGAAACTCACACTGAGAGCGACGGGGATACCGAGCACCGCATTATTCTTGATGCAACCCCCGAAGAAGTTGAAGAATTTCCTGCCTACAACCATGACTGGTGGGAACAAACCAAAGTAAATGCGCGCGATGCGTGGGAAACTACCCGCGATGGCGCACAAAGCGCTTGGCAATCAACACGTGAAGCCATTTCAGATCACGATTAACACCGTTAATCATCAAGCTAACGTAATAACAGAAGACCGCCTTTTCGGCGGTCTTCTGGTTTGCAACGGCGGCTGTGCTGAACAGGCTGCCTAAGCGCTCTGCTTAGAACGTACCCCACGTCCCGGCAAGCGCTCTCGATCATGGGGGCGTTCAAAATCAAGCAGCGGCCCAGCGGGTACAATGCGTGTTGGGTTAATCGTATCGTGGCTATAGTAGTAGTGACGTTTTATATGATCCATATCAACCGTTTCAGCCACCCCCGGCCACTGGTAGATCTCACGCACATAGTTGGACAAGTTGGGAAAGTCTTCAATACGCTTAAAATTGCATTTGAAGTGGCCGTAATACACGGCATCAAAACGAATCAGCGTCGTAAACAGGCGGATATCCGCTTCTGTTAGCCACTCCCCCGCCAAGTAACGCTGGTTACCCAAGCGTTTTTCCACACGCTCTAGTGCTTCAAATAGCGCGTGAACATGCTTTTCATACACAGCCTGCTCGGTGGCAAAACCGGTCTTGTAGACGCCATTGTTAATATGGTCATAGACATCGGCATTCACTTGATCGATCTGTTCGCGCAAATCCTCCGGATAAAAATCCAAGTGGTTGCCAGTAAGATCATCAAACGCGACATTCAATATACGTAACAAGTCGGCCGACTCATTATTAACGATGGCACTTCGCTTTTTATCCCAGAGCACCGGGACCGTTACCCGACCGGTATAGGTGGGGTTAGTCATGGTGTATAGCTGATAGTGGTAATCAACGCCGTTAACGGCGTCACCGCTTGAGCCTTCATTCTGCTCATAGGTCCACCCCTTATTTAACATCAAAGGGCTCACATGTGACTCGCCTATCAACGACTCCAGCCCTTTTAGCTTACGCATTATGAGGATGCGATGCGCCCAAGGGCAGGCTAACGAAACGTATAGATGGTAGCGGTCCTTTTCAGCGGGATAGCAGGCCCCGTCAGTTCCCGGTTGATCACCGACCCAATCACGCAGCTGAGCAGACTCACGCACAAATTCACCGCCGCTCTTTTTCGTGTCGTACCACTGGTCGTGCCATTCACCATTAACAAGCAAGCCCATAAGGCATCTCCTAAAGGGGGTAATAAGTATCTGACGACGCTACCTTCAGCATACCCCCGGTGCACAGATGCTCAAGCGGATGTTTTACGGTGTTTCATTCGAGATAATCGAACCATGAGAATAGAGTTCGTCGACCGCCTGCTTTAACGCAGTAGCCATGGCATGAGCGGCAGGCCCCGCACGATCACGATCCCGAAAAATCATCTGAACAGGTACTTCACGTATGCCACCCGCCGGAAGCGGTAGCGGCTTTAACTCGCCACGCGCTAGCTCTTCTGTAATATGGGATTCAGGCATCCAAGCGAACCCCAGGCCACGCTTTAACATATCCAGAGAGGTGTTCAAATGACCTACCGTCCAACGCTGCTCGGCCTTTAACCACCCTGCATCCAAAGGCTGACGCAAGGCTGAGTCACGAACCACCAACTGGCGATGCTGCGCCAGATCGCGGAGGTCCAGTGATCGCCCCAACTGGTGTAGGGCATGATCCGGATGGGCAACCGCAATAAAGCGAACGAGCACCAGAGGCTCGCCTAAAAAACCCTGCGCCGATATACCCGAAACCACGAGGTCTGCACGGCCGTCATAGAGCATTTCAATTCCACCGTGGAGCACGCTCTCATGTAGCTGCACGCGTACTTGTGGGTACTCTTCCGAGAAGCGCTCTAGCGCCTTCGCCTGGACCGCCGCAGGGAATATCTGCTCGATTGCCACGATAATTTCAGCTTCCAGGCCTGCCGCCAGCCTTGACGCCACATCTTCTAAAGAGGCTGCGCTTTCTACCAATTGACGTGCGCGACGCAGCAGTAATTCACCGGCCTCCGTCAAGCGCACCTGACGCCCAACCGGCTCAAGCACCTGAACACCTAACTGCTCTTCCAGCTTATGAACGGCATGGTTCAACGTAGAGGGGCTTTTATGGATCGCTTCCGCTGCACGCGCAAATCCTCCATGGTCTACCACGGCTGCCAGCATTTGCCATTGCGCAAGTGTTACCCGGGACATTTCGATTTCCTCGATGCTATACAGCGATACAATCCGCTTAATCTTCGAAAAAATCTCACTAGAATGCCAGTAATCAATAAAAAGTACCGCTTATTCAGCGCTTATTTATGCCACCCGGCACGATACAGCCTCTTTCTGAAAGAGCTTGCTTGAAAGGGCTTGCTTGAAAGCGCCTATCAGCAAAGACCTGCCAGTGCATGTTGGTTTTATCTGCGTCGCTCAAATACGCAGCGCGCTCTATTGCTCGTCTGGCCAACGCCCTAACCACGTTAAAACGCTAAAAAACCCGCAATTAACCTTTTGTTACAAAAAAAACGTCAAGATTAACCCCGCCTTAAGTCTGACAGACAGTATCCACGGCTCACGGTATTATCTTCGCCCAACCTAAAAATTCTTAACTAATATTAACAATAGCTTAAGTTCTTGTTTTCAAACAACAACAATAATAATTCCTATTAGACCTTACTTACCCGACACTCCTAACCGCCACAAAACCTCTACACTACTCTCTGCCTGTCTATGGTTAGGTTAGTAATTCTCATGTTTTTCATGATCAGAAGTATGCAATACACAGAGGTAGCCGACTCGCTTTATCCAAGCTTTTATTTACCTTTGTTAGCAAACAGTGTTCACAAACAGTGATATCTGCCATTTACTTATGCTCATATAGCAAAAGTATCTTTTATGTATAGACATACAGTCTATGCACCTTTTGCTCCATGGGGTATGGTTCCGGGGTTTGTTTACTTTCATATTCGTTTTCGATCACGAACTCGGCGGTCTATTTACCCATGTTGCGAATCCTTCATTCGCTGCCCCGCACGCATAAGTTGTTACTGTTACCTGTGGCTACAATGGTCACTGTGCTGGGCGCACAAAAATTAATTACAACGTATCACGATTTAAACCAACCCCATACACCGCTTGAAAGCGTGTTAGTACCGCTTCCCAGCGATTCAGCGCCAGGTCTGCCTTCCCTTGGTCAGGAACGAGCGCCGGTTGCTGATGCCATCAATCGCGCCTCAAGGGCCATTGATGCCACCCGCGAACATATTCCCCTTAGCGATTTAGCGGCAACAGAAATCGTTGATCTTGATCTTATCTCTAGTGCGGATGCGGCGGTAGCAGAACACCAGCCGCCCAGTGCAGTACTCAACGACAGCGCAATCGATAACGGCGCACTGCATATGTCGATTGTCGTAGGCACACTTTCAAGCGGCATGCTCGATATCGATCCGTCGTCCTCTGTCGAAATCGCAGATGCTACTTCTTATGAAGATTACGGCATTGATCTGTTCGATGACGTCTCTTTTCTTGAGTTGGAACTGGCTGCTGAAGAGCCCTATGCCCCTGAATGGAAGACCCACCTTGTTGAGCCAGGTGAAACCTTTGCCGTTCTGGCACAAGATGAGCTGGGGCTAGGCTATAGCGAAGTACTGGCACTGTTAGATGACATGCCAGAATCTCAAATGCTGACAAACTGGCGTGCAGGCCACAGCTTCGACTACCAGCTAGATGAGGACGGCCGCCTGCTTGCGCTTCGCATGATGAAAAACATGCGCGACGGGGTATTAATAGAAAGCGATACTGACAGTTTCGCCATTACGTCTATTGAGCGACAGGGTGAGCCGGTTCAACGCCTTTTTGCGGGTAGTGTTAGCGGTAGTTTCGCCCGTTCAGCTCAGGCAACAGGTTTGAGCAGCAGCTCGGTTACCGAGCTTACTCACTTGCTAGAGAAGAAACTTGATTTTCGCCGGGACAGTCGCCGTGGCGACCAATTCCAGGTGCTGGTTGAGTCCGACATGATTGATGGAGAAACGCTGGGCTCCCGCGTACTAGCAGTAAAGTATGCCGGAGAGCGCATGGACCTCACTGTCGTACGTAATGCCACCGACAATAACTTCTATACGCCCGAAGGCAATAGCCTGGATCCCTCTTTTGCACGCTACCCCTTTGACGGTAGTTACCGCCTTAGCTCCGGTTTCAATCCACGCCGTAAACATCCGGTAACGGGTCGGATCAGCCCGCACAACGGTACTGACTTTGCAATGCCTATTGGTACGCCGGTGACTGCCCCCGCCAATGGCCGTGTTGAGAAAATTGCCAACCACCCAGCCGCAGGCCGCTATATTATTATCCGCCATGACAATGGCTATCGTACGCGCTACCTGCACTTGTCCCGGCAGTTGGTAAGCCAGGGGCAGCGCGTCACCATGGGCGAGCGCATCGCGCTTTCGGGTAACACTGGCCGCAGTACAGGCCCTCACCTGCATTACGAGGTCATCGTTAATAACTCGCCCGTTAATGCAATGACGATAGACCTTCCTGAAAACATGGGCTTAAACGGCGACACACTAATTGCCTTCCAACGCCAGGCCGAGCCGATGCTTGCTGCGCTTGAAAGTGGCGAAACCGGCACGATTAGCGTGGCGGGCTACCAGTCAGAAAGCGATACTGAGTAATCCAGGTTTTTGTAATCCAAGTTTTGTAATCCAAGCTTTAACACCCTATAACAATGCCGCCCCCAAGGGCGGCATTGTCGTTTTTACCCTCTGAACGGTAGCCACGCACCTTGCGCTATCTACTCGCGGGCCTGCTCCTCTACGTTCATACAGAACGCTGGAGTGCTGCCAATAGTGACGCATCTCGCCGGTAGATATCCGTGCGAAACTCCACTTCCCCTTGGGCGTTGGGCCATGCGGTTAAGTAATGTAGCGCGACAGGAATGCGCTGAGGCAAGTTCACATTACGGTCGCTGCCACCACTATTTATTAGTGTGCTGAGCTGGTAACGACTGCCACTATCTTGCAAGAGCATTTGGGCAAATTCGCGCACCCCTTCCACGCGTACGCAGCCCGAGCTCAATGCCCGTTGATCACGCTGGAAAAGCCCCTGTGCTGGTGTGTCGTGTAAATAGATCATGTCATTATTGGGAAAGCGCACCACTACCCGACCCAAAGGGTTACTGCTCCCCGCTACCTGGCGCAACATAACGCCCCCAGGGCGTTGCCAATCGACCTCGGCGGGGTCTAGCTGCGCACCGGACATATTGATCACCTGCATATTATGCTGGGCTAAATAGTCGGTGTTCTGACGTATCCGGGGCAGAACATCTTCACGCAGGATGGTAGGCGGAATCGTCCAACTGGGATTGATCGTTAGGTGGCTGATGGATGAGTGAATAATAGGCGTTTCACGGCGCGGCGACCCAACGACCACCCGGGCATTCCACTGCTGGCCGTTTGGCCGAATATAGTGCAACTGGTAGCCTGCGATATCTACCCAGACCCGCGGCTCACTAGACTGCTGGGGGCCTATCCAGCGAGCACGCTCCAGATTAACCCGCAACTGATCAACACGTGAGGCGGCAGGTGCATTAAGCGCCAAGCGAGTACGATCACCGACGACGCCATCGGCGGTTAGTTGATGGCGCCGCTGAAAGCGTTTTACGGCCATTTCGAGTTCAGTATCAAAGGTGCGTCTATCGCCGCCTGGCGCCTGAACGCCAATCATGGGATAGGCGCTGCTGTCTGCCGAGACCAGGCCATCTTCTCCCCACATCGCCAAGCGTTGGCGCAGCAGGATTACGGCATCATCCCTATCACCCGGGCGCAGCGAGTCTTCGCGCGACGGCAAATACGGGGTGCTGCCTAGCGTGGCCACCTGGCGATAGCGACTGAGCGCCTCTCGCAACTGCTGATACTCACTTGAGGCTGGGCGAGCCAGCTCAAAGGCGCGCTCCAACGCCTGGTCATCAACGGCCTGAGCAACGCGAGCCAGCGAATAGCGACGCTCAGGGCGTGGGGCATCCCAATTTGGCTCAACGTCACGCGGGTTGACCTTGCCACGCTCCAAGTGATCGAGCGCCAATAACAGCGACGACGTTGCCTGAATATCAAACGCGACCTGAGCGGACTCTCCAGCGTTTTGGCTACTCTGGAAAGCGCTCAACAATCTATCGGCACGGTAGTCACTAGGGGTCAAACCATCACTTTCAAGCAGGTTAAGCGCATTGGCTAACGCCTCAACCGATGAAGCCTCGCGCCAAGCTAGCTGCTCATTACGCAATTCATAAAATTCACGGATCGGCAGCGACGCCTGATCTTCAGCCGCCAAGCGCTGTATAAGTGCCTGTTTAAGCGGCTCAGAGGCCGCATACGCCGGTGTTACACCGAAGGGGATATGGGACAGTGCTAGACCTAGAGCGGCCCCTATCGCCCATTGTCTTAGTGACTGCATCTCGTTCATCACCCTCTCCTTGCGTTACTATGAATTCCCATTCGCGGCATGCTTACTTTCATCATAGCCGTTTACTGTTTTTCGTCGTCGCTCTTGTCAGCAGGATTGTTCTGTATGGTAACCCGTTTGCGCCCACTATCGTTGTCATGCTGTTTACCTTTCGCGTTCATTAGCCTCCCTTTATACGCGAGCAGTTTCTTTTCTGATGTCGCCTCAACGCCCCCTCCCGGTGTGTTATCGCTTAATCATCAGTTGCTTCAATTAGCGCCTTCGGCTACCCCAGAAGCGCTGCGCCTTGCCGCCCAAGCGCTCAGCTGTGCGGACCCCAATGTCGAGCGGCTGGCAGTTATCGACTATTCACTGCCTTCCACCGAGCGGCGCTTGTGGGTTTTTGACCTGCGCCAGCACACGCTACTGTTTGAGGAATTGGTCTCCCATGGTCAGGGTTCTGGTGATGCGCAAGCCGAAACCTTCTCGAATATTCCTGAAAGTTATCAATCAAGTCTTGGCTTGTTTCGTACCATGAATAGCTATTACGGACGCAACGGCTACTCCCTTAGACTTAACGGGCTGGAACCCGAGGTCAACGACCTCGCCTACGAACGTGCCATTGTGATTCATGGAGCCGACTACGTTAGCGACGACTTTATTGCGCAAACAGGTCGTCTCGGCCGCAGCCATGGCTGCCCCGCTGTACGCGAGGATATCACTTACCCGCTGATTGATAGCTTAAGAGAAGATCAGTATGTGTTTGCCTATTACCCCGATGAAGAGTGGCTCGCCAGCTCAGATTTCTTACGCTGCCAAACGCCAGGTGCCCCCCATTTAGCGCAGCGTTAAATTCGTCTCATACGCGTTGGTGGTGGCATGTGTTGGTTCTTATGCCATGCTGAGAAGCAGTGCAGCATAAATAAGCTTACTAACGCATGAGGCCTTATGACTCAAGTCAAGAAGCTGGATCTCGCATTGCAAGGCGGTGGGGCGCACGGCGCTTATTCATGGGGCGTCATTGACCGCCTGCTTGAAGATGAGCGCATCGAAATAGAAGGTATTAGCGGCACCAGCGCCGGCGCCATGAATGGCGTGGTGATGGCAGATGCCCTTACCAGGGGCGGCAAGCCGTTAGCCAGGCAAGCACTTACAGATTTTTGGCAGGCGGTCAGCCGCGCGGGTATGGCAAGCCCGGTACGCCGTTCGCCGATGGATGTCTGGACAGGCAACTGGAGCCTTGATCATTCGCCTGGCTATATCGCGATGGACCTTATGACGCGCCTGATCTCGCCCTATCAATTCAACCCGTTAAACGTTAACCCACTGCGTGACATCGTTGATGCACACATTGATTTCGAGCGGGTGCGCCAATGCGAGCAGCTTAAGCTGTTTGTGGCGGCCACCAATGTGCGCACGGGCAAACAGCGTGTCTTTCGTCGTGAAGAGATGAGTCTTGATGCTGTAATGGCCTCTGCCTGTTTACCCTTGATGTTCCAGGCCGTTGAAATTGATGGCGAGGCCTACTGGGATGGTGGCTACATGGGCAATCCTGCGCTGTTTCCCTTAATGGAGGAGTGCAGTTCACGCGATATCCTGCTGGTACAAATTAATCCTATTAGCCGCGACTCAGTACCGACCTGTGCGTCATCCATCCTGAACAGACTTAATGAAATTACCTTTAACGCCGCGCTGATTAAAGAGATACGCATGATTGCGCTACTGCAACACGCCCTGGAAGAGCAAGGGATCAACAACTGTTACCAGCAGGCCCTCTTTCACCGTATTAGCGGCGAGCAAGCGCTGGAAAACCTTTCCGTTTCCAGCAAGATGAATTCGGAATGGTCGTTTCTTTCACACCTTTTTGAACAAGGCCGAGATGCCGCGCAGCGCTGGCTGGATGAGCACTTCGAGGCAATCGGCAATCACTCAACGCTGGATATCGACGCCGTTTACCTGCACGACTAAACAGCACTATTGTGATGCATGCCGCCTACGGCATGCCCATCAACAGCGCATGGGGCTATTCCTCTTTCTGTAAATCTTCGGCCTATAAAAAGTAACCAACTGATAAGGCTTATAAAAATCCCCGATGGCGAATTAATTGCTTAACTATCTCTTGTGATGGTAGGCGTAGACCAGGCCCAACCGGGTACGAGTGCGTCGAGCCTGACCTTCAATGACGAAGGCATGTTCTCGTGAACACGTAACGCAACAGAGCGATTTGGCGTTGCGTGATGCTCAACTGGTTAAGATCCTGTGAGGCCATCCCATGGACATACGCAATAAAGCCAATCGTATTCGACTGCTGACGTTCTCCACGCCTCAGATGCGTGCCTTCCACCTGTCGTGGTTTGCTTTTCATATCTGTTTCTTTGGCTGGTTCGGCATCGCGCCACTCATGGCGGTGGTGCGCGATGACCTTTCCCTGACACAGACACAAATTGGCAACACGATCATCGCGTCTGTCGCGATTACCGTTATCGTACGGCTCCTGATCGGATTGCTGTGTGACCGATTAGGACCGCGCAAAACCTACACGGGCCTGCTCATTTTAGGCTCCCTACCGGTCATGGGCATCGGCTTTGCCAATAGTTTTGAGACGTTCCTGCTAGCCCGCTTAGCCATTGGCGCTATCGGTGCCTCATTCGTGATTACGCAGTACCACACCACCATGATGTTTGCGCCCAATGTCGTGGGTACCGCCAATGCAACGAGTGCGGGCTGGGGTAATCTGGGAGGCGGTACCACGCAAATTCTCATGCCGCTTATCTTTGCAGGCATGCTAATGCTGGGCGTTAACGAAGCGCTAGGCTGGCGTCTTGCCATGGTCGTGCCCGGCATTGTGATGTTTATCACCGGGCTCGGTTACTGGTTCCTCACGCAGGATGCGCCTGACGGCAACTTTAGTGACCTGCGCGCACGGGGTGAATTGCCCGAGGCAACGGGCGAGAACAGCGCCACTCAATGCTTTTTAGCAGCGGCGAAAGACATCCGCGTTTGGGCACTGTTTGTCGTTTATGGGCTCTGTTTTGGTGTTGAACTTACGATCAACAATATTGCGGCTATCTACTTCTTCGACAAATTCGACTTAACGCTGGCAATGGCTGGCATGATTGCAGGGCTTTTTGGGTTGATGAATATTTTTGCCCGCACACTGGGTGGTGTTTTCTCGGACCTATTCGCCAAACAGGGCGGGTTAAAAGGACGCGTGCGCTGGCTATTTATTGCGCTGCTTTGTGAAGGCATTGCGCTGGTCGCCTTTTCGCAAATGCACATTCTAAGCTTGGCCATTGGCATCATGCTGGTGTTTAGCCTCTTCGTACAAATGGCCGAAGGCGCCACGTTCGGTGTCGTGCCGTTTATCAATAAAAAAGCCTTGGGCGCAGTTGCCGGGATTGTGGGTGCAGGCGGAAATGTCGGCGCCGTCTCGGCAGCCTTTCTGTTTCGCAGTGAAAGCTTAAGCTATCAACAAGGGCTATTTTACCTGGGCGTGACCGTTCTGGTACTGGCCTCGTGTGTATTAGTCGTTCGGTTTAACGACGTAACGGAAGCACAAGAAGCAAACGCTTACCGTGATGCCGTGGGCGATGATACCGGTGCGGGGGCCCTTTCATTACGTTAGCGCTAGGCATTACGTTAACACCAGGCATTACACTCAAGCAGCCCCCTACTCTCCGCCGCAAGCCAGCCATGGGAGAAGGGGGCAACGCGGCGAGTAAAAGGAAATCGTTATGTCATCTGCCCTGCAGCTACTCTTAACCGCCATTCGTTGCGATATCGACAATTTTCGCTATTTAGCAACGACCTCAGAAATCGTTGCGGATATTAGCCGTTTTATCCATGTGCTTCAGCGCGAACGCGGTGCCTCAACGATTTATCTCGCCTCTCAAGGTCAGCGCTTTAAAACACGCCGCCAGACGTATATTAACAAGAGCAAAGAGGCCGAAGCGCTGATGCGCAGGCGCTTAGAGGCGCTAAGCCAGGAAGCACGCCCACAGGCAGCGGCGCGCCTGCTGCGCCGAATAGCCGCCATGTGGAACGCCCTGGACGACTTAAGCGCACTGCGCAGCGCCATTGATAACGTTGCTATTTCTCCCGATGCCGCCACCCAAGCCTTTAATCACCTTATTGGCGGTTTGTTAGCGATTGTCTTCGAAGCTGCCGACACTTCAGACGATCCAGATATTACCCGCGCGCTGGTGGCTATTTTCCATCTCATGCAAGGCAAGGAGCTGGCCGGACAAGAGCGTGCCTGTGGCGCCTTTGGCTATACCCTTGGCCATTTTGATGACAGTCACCGCCAACTTCTCGGCCAACTGGTTAACGACCAGCAGCGCTGTTTTGACACTTTTATCGAATTTGCTACTCCAGACGCCGCGCTTGCCTGGCAGCAAGCCGTTTCAACCAGCGCGCTAACCGGCATTCAACAACTGCGCGAGGCCGCCTGCCAGCCAGCGTCGCCGCACATAGCGTCTAACCCGCTGGGTGAAACCTGGTACGAGCTAACCACGCTGCGCATTGATGCAATCAAAAGCGTCGAAGATACGTTAAACGCACAGCTAGCCGCGCTTTGCTATCGCAAAATACACCAGGCAGAAGCAACGCTTGAGCAGACCAAAGCCAAGCCTTACGCGCATAAACCCGCGCCTTGCGAACCGTTACTGGCCCTTAACCATCCTCAGCCGTCGGGTGATTTAACGGCCAGCGCGCTGACCTCACCGCTTGGCCGCTCCCTGATAGCGTTAACCCAGACCCAGTCCAGCCGCCTACAAGGATTAAGCGATGAGCTGGAAAATACCCGTAAGGCACTGCGCGAGCGCAAGCTTATTGAACGCGCTAAAGGGCTTATTATGGCGCACCAATCAATGAGTGAAGAGGAGGCTTACCGCTTCCTTCGCAAGACATCAATGGATCAAAGCAAAAGCATGGCAGACATGGCGCAAGCCATTCTCGACCTCTCCTCCATGCTCAAAGAGGCTCCAGCATACTCACGCTAAACGGGCCATCCACTGATGTCACCTCGTTTGATTGAGCCAGGCATGTCGATACGCCCTTTTTTGATGGACCGCCTGAAACGGCGCTGGAAGCTCGCGATATTGCCAACGCGGTTATTTATGCGCTCTCTCAACCGGCTCATGTCGACGTTAACGAGATCCTGGTTCGCCCCACCCCGCCGAGTGACTAACCGATCAAACAGGTTACGCAGCCCAAAAGGGCTGCTCCTTGCATTTGGCCTTCGTAGCCCGCATACACTCTACTAACAAGCGTGCTAATGATTTAACCGCGTACCGTCTCATTGCATACGCGCCCAAATTCTTAAGCATGCTCCACGTCTTTATTAGTAGGTGAAATATGAGCCAACTCTCTTCGACCGCGCTCTCTGTTCTCGACCTTGCCCCTATACGCCAAGGCGGCAGCGCTGCTGAAACGTTCCGTGATAGCGTTTCACTGGCACAGCGAGCCGAGCAGTTGGGCTATACCCGTTACTGGCTTGCCGAACATCACAACATTCCTGGAATCGCCAGTGCCGCCACGTCCGTTCTGATTGGCCATTTGGCAGGCCACACTTCCACTATACGGCTAGGCTCGGGCGGGGTAATGCTGCCTAATCATCCTCCGCTTGTGATTGCCGAGCAGTTTGGCACGCTGGAAACGCTCTACCCTGGGCGCATTGACCTGGGGCTTGGGCGGGCGCCTGGTTCTGACGGTGCCACTATGCGTGCCATGCGGCGCAGCATGCATTCTGGCGTAGATGATTTCCCCGAGCAACTAAGCGAGCTGCGTCGTTACCTGGGTGATGCAGAGCCCGGCCAGCAGGTGAAAGCGGTACCTGGCCAAGGAACTAACGTGCCTATCTGGCTGTTGGGTTCAAGCGGCTACAGCGCCCAACTGGCCGCCAGGCTGGGCCTGCCCTTTGCGTTTGCGGCGCAGTTTGCACCCGGCTATCTATTTGAAGCGTTACGCCTCTACCGCGATAACTTCCGCCCGTCTGAGCATCTGGATAAGCCTTATGCCATGGTCGGACTGCCGGTGATGGCCGCTGAAAATGATGCCATGGCGCATTACCTTGCTACCTCCGCCCAGCAGAAGTTTCTGAACCTTATTCGTGGCAAGCCGACTCAGTCGCAGCCCCCGGTAGAGCAGCTGGACTGGTCACCCATGGAGCAGTCGCAAGTCAACCAGTTCCTGGGTGCCGCGATTATTGGTGGTCCAGAAACAGTTAAAGCGGGACTTGAAGACTTTCAGGAACGTACAGGCGCCGATGAATTAATGATTAATAGTGACTTTTTTGATCATGCCGACCGCGTGCGTAGCTACGAAATCGTTGCTCAAGTAGCAAAATAAGTGCAACGTGCAGCCGCTTAAGGGGCTTCAGCAGATGCCCCTTCCATGTTGACAGCCGCATGTATCGCTGCGGCCTGGTACCATTAACGCCCATCACATGCTACGCGGCTTATCTCTACCAGGTATTAACCATGTCTACACTTACCTTCACCTTGATGACGCAAGACGACTTCGCTATTTTCTGGCCCACTTTTAAGGCGATTGTGGCGGAACAACACACCTATGCCATTGACCCCGACATTAGCTACGAGGCGGCCTACTCACTATGGTGCCAAGTACCCAAAGCCACGTATGCCGTAAGAGACTCAGCAGGCGAACTGGTGGGAAGCTACTACCTAAAAGCCAATGCGGCAGGCCCGGGTAGCCATGTGTGTAACTGCGGCTATATGGTCACCGCTGCCGCCCGCGGTAAAGGCGTTGCGCGCGCGATGTGTGAACACTCTCAGCAACTCGCCCGCACCCATGATTTTAAAGCCATGCAGTTTAACGCTGTCGTAGCTACGAACGACGCAGCGGTAGCGCTTTGGCAGCGTTTAGGATTTAGTATTGTGGGCACGGTGCCGAAGGCTTATTGTCACGCGGCACAAGGACTCGTAGACAGCTACGTGATGCATAAATTTTTATAAATTAATCGACTAACATATTAATTTTTATGATTTTTAATCGATATTACAACCACCCCGATGAGCCTTCCTGATTCATTAAGAAGCGGTTGTCCCTTTCCTGCTCCACTGCCCTTAAGTGAGAGATTAACGTAAAGAAAGATCTACCTGTGAACTATGCTCTTGCAGGTGCATTAGGTTTACTCGTTGTCATGTTGATTGTAGTGGCGGCGCTTGGCATACAAGCAGAGAAAAGCGCAACAATCGATCCAAAGCAAGGGCGTTTGAGCTTTACATAAACAGCACGAATAAGGCGTTATGGCGTTTTACCCGGAAATGCCCGTTGCGCTAACGCATCCTGAAGATAGCGCTCTGCCCTACTGCTCCCCATCGCGGTCAAGTGGGCCACATTGCGTTCCGGGATGACCGAGGTATCACCATAAAACTCAATGGCTTTTTCAACGCTCGCTTCGCGCAATAGGTGCACCATTGCGTAGGGTGAGCGGTTGGTGTAGTTCGAGGCGTCCTCTGGCGTGGCGTCCTCAAAGCAGTAGTCCGGATGAAAAGTCGCCAGCTGATAAACACCTTCATAGCCCTGTTCGGCCAGCATGCTTTCTGCCAGTTCTACATAGTCCAGATAGTGGTCAAAGTGCTTAAAAAGCGTGGGAAAGACCAGCAACGTGGTTTCTGTTTCCGGATGCTCATCCAACCACTGCACTTCGACCATCAGCTCTTCCAATGCCACCTCAAGCTTTTTTGAGCGTACGACGCCCACACGAATAGTGTCACGTTCTACTTCTCGCTGAGCAAAGGGACATACGTTTTCAGCCACAATAAAGTTGCGCACCCAGCTCAACGTTTGCTCAATGACATCACTATCTGAATATTGCATCGCTCTTTTACATCCACTTTATCGTGTTTAGTACGCGCCAGTGTACACTGATCGCTGACGGCTTAGCTGGTGCTTTTAGCCGTGCTGCGCAAAGCACGTTAGTGCAGCCTCATAGGATTTAAGGATATGCTCATCAAGAAGCTTTCGCGCTGCTTTCACGTCGCGCTTTAAAGCGAGCGCCACTAGCTCATGGTGCTGCTGATCCAACTCCTGGCGAATGACCGGCATTTTGGGGCCCAAGCGCCGGTACCGATCAAATTGATCGTGCAGCTGTTCAATAAACCGCAGCGACCATATAGAGCCGCACGATGCGACCAGCGTGCGATGAAACTGGGTATGCAATCGCTCCCACTCATCGTCATTATCCAGCGTCATGTCGGCACATTTCAGGCGATGCTCTGCCGCGAGAAGGTTTGCCTCCCACGCCGCATCCCCCAGCGAAATTGCCTGTTCAAATGCCATACTTTCCAAGGCCAAGCGCGTTTTTACAATATCATCCAGTTCACTGCGTGAAAGAGTCGGCACCCGAAAACCGCGCTGATTTTCCTGTATCAGCAGACCATAGGCGGCCAACTTGTTTAACGCTTCACGCAAGGGGCTTAAGCCCACTTGATACAGCTCTTTAAGCGCATTGATTGCCAACTTTTCGCCAGCAGCAAAACGCCCATTAACCAGGTCTTTGCGTAAAATATCGTAAATACGGCTAGATGCTGTCGTTGTGGAGGGCTGAATGTACTGGTTCATGGTAGGGTCCTTTCATCCACCGGTGAGCGCATATCATTTATTCCGTTTGACGCCTGCTAACGCTCTTGATTATATTATTCTACCCTGAAAAATAATCGATTTTATCACTTATAAACGATATAAAGAGAGAATATGGTTTTTCAACGCATCTACTACCGTTTTCGGCCTGCTTACCATAGCGTGACACGCTGATGAAACAGACAGCCCTGTTCTGGGCCTTTTTTCGAGTCGGTATTTTTGGTTTCGGTGGCGGCCCTTCAATGATACCGCTGGTACATGCAGAAGTCGTTACACGCCACCAATGGCTGACGGACGAAGAGTTTGCCGATGTATTAGCCATTGGCAACACCTTACCTGGTCCTATCGCAACTAAAATGCCTGGTTATATCGGCTACCGTGTAGGCGGCATTAGTGGCTGTATAGCGTCGGTACTTGCAGTTTGTTTTCCCATGATAGTTGCCATGGTGGTCATGCTGGGCGTTTTTAGCCGGTATCGGGATGTGGCCTGGATTCGTGGGATGGGGCAAGCCGTGGTTCCCGTCGTGATGGTGATGATGGGGCAACTGGCCTGGGACTTCTTTGATAAATCGCAAAAGGCGCTAGGTTGGCTTGTCAGTAGCCTAATGGCGATTACCGCTGGCATATTGATTTATTGGCTGGGCATTCACCCCGGTTTTATTATTGGTGCGATTTTGCTGGTGGCGCTGTTACGCCCTTCCACGGCTAAAAAAGCGGAGCGCTCAGCATGATTTATTGGGAGCTCTTCCTGGCGTTTTTTGTACCGAACATTGTTGGCTACGGCGGTGGTCCAGCCATTATCCCTCTGCTTGAAGCCGAAGTAGTCGGCCGCTATGGCTGGATGACGTCTCAGGGTTTCGCGGAAACGCTTGCACTTGGAAACGCGCTGCCTAGCCCGATTGCTACTAAAATGGCCGGCTACGTGGGTTATGAAGTGGCCGGCATCGGCGGTGCCGCCGTCGCGATAGCGGCAACGGTTGTACCTTCGTTACTGCTGATGATTGCCGCACTAGGACTTTTGTACCGTCATCGCGAGTCGCCCCAAGTCAAGCGTATGAGCCAATGGGTACGCCCAGTGATCGCCATTATGATGGTGTGGTTAACGTTTGGCTTTTTCCTTGAAGGCGTTAATGGCGCGGGGTGGGTACATACGCTGATTATCGGCGCCATTGCCGCGATTGCGCTGGTACGGTTCAGCGTTCATCCCGCGTTTGTGGTAATGGGTGCGCTTGTATACGGTGCCTTTATCCTTCCCTAAGATTTGTACGAAAAGAGCCTGTGCTCATCTTCTTCTCCTGCTGCAACCGTCGCGCGCTATAAGGCTCTGGCGGTTGAAGTGGCTATTGCGACGCAACCCACGCATCATAATAGCTTCTTTCGTTCTCGGTTCATGTTAACTCCCTATGCCCCCACTGTTTTCCACCTCTGGTAACGCCCCGTCGGTTAACGGTTTTTTCAACGTGTTTCGCTACAGCAAGCGAGCCTTGGGCCTTGTTTGGGAAACCTCCCGCTGGATGATGTTCGGGCTGGCGCTTTGTACTCTGGTGGCTGGCGTGTTGCCTGCGGCGGGTGCCTGGGTGGGCCAACTGATCGTTGATGGCGTCGTCAACGCGATGGACACCTATCACGACAATCCTTCCGCTAACCTGACGGTTATTATTATGCCGGTGCTTGAGCTTGTGGCTTTAGAGGCTCTCATCATCGCCTTGATCGCACTGGCCCAACGCGGTCTTTCTGCTCAGCAGTCGCTGCTTCGCGCCCTGCTGGGCCAGAAAGTCAATGTCATGATTTTAGAAAAAGCGGGCACGCTATCATTAAGCCAGTTCGAGGATTCAGAGCTTTATGACCAATTAACACGTGCTCGCCGTGAAGCCTCCACGCGACCTTTAGCGCTGGTTAATAAAACCTTCGGGCTGCTGCAAAATGCCATCTCACTGGTCAGTTTTAGTGTACTGCTTGTGCAGTTTTCCCCTTGGGCGCTGCTGATTCTAGCGGCAGGCGCCCTGCCGGTGTTCGTTTCAGAAGCCAAGTTTTCAGGTGATGCGTTTCGCTTGTTTCGCAGGCGCTCACCCGAAACGCGTATGCAGGGCTATTTGGAAACCGTGCTGGCCCGCGAAGACAGCATTAAAGAAGTCAAACTGTTTGGCCTTGAGACGCTTTTTTTGCAACGTTATCGCGACATTTTCAACCGGCTATTTAGCGAAGACCGGCGATTAACACTCCGCCGTGAGGGCTGGGGCTTCTTGCTTGGTTTGCTGGGCACGCTAACATTCTACGCGGCGTATGGATGGGTAGTGGTTGAGACGATTGCAGGTGCTATCACGCTGGGGCAGATGACCATGTACTTGATGGTGTTTAAACAGGGCCAGTCTGCGCTTTCTGCAAGCCTGACAGCTATCAGCGGCATGTACGAAGACAACCTCTATCTTTCCAACCTCTACGAGTACCTGGAACAACCTACCCAGCAGGAAGGCGGCACGCGCTTGCAAGGCGCGCTTCCCGGCGATGGGCTGCGCTTTGAAGATGTAAGCTTTGCTTACCCAGGCGGCAAGCAGGTATTGCAGCATATCTCACTGCACCTGTCTCCCGGTCAAAGCCTTGCCTTGGTCGGCGAAAACGGCTCAGGAAAAACCACCCTCATTAAGCTTTTAACGCGGCTTTATCACCCTACAAAGGGGCGAATTCTGCTGGATGGCAGTGATCTTCGTGATTGGGAAAGCAGTGCGCTACGCAAACGCGTCGGGGTTATTTTTCAGGACTTTGTCCGCTATCAATTGCCGGTTGGCGAAAATCTGGGCGTGGGCGACATCCAGGCGTTTAATAATCAAGAGCGCTGGCAGCAGGCCGCTCGCAATGGCATGGCTGACAGTTTTATCAAACGCATGCCTCAAGGCTATAACACTCAGTTGGGCCGCTGGTTTAAGGACGGACAGGAACTCTCCGGCGGGCAGTGGCAAAAAATAGCGCTCTCACGTGCTTACATGCGCGAAGAGGCCGATATTGTAGTACTGGATGAACCCACCGCCGCGATGGACGCTGCCGCTGAAGCCGACGTATTTACCCGGTTTCGGCAACATAGCCACAATAAAATGACGATTCTTATTTCGCACCGCTTCTCAACCGTTCGCAATGCGGATCTCATCCTCGTTATCGACCAGGGAGAAATTATTGAACGCGGCACGCATGAAGAACTACTCGCGATAAACGGCCGTTACGCCCATTTATTTCACCTGCAAGCGAAAGGCTATCGCTAAGAGGGATTGATCTATACCTGGGTAGAGCAGAAGCATTGCCAAAACGCCTGATTAAGCGGCTTGGCGATACCCCCGCAGGGCCTTGCGCCCTTTACGGGAGTAGCTGCCTTTGCCCTTTTTGGGCGTTTGTTGTTGCATCTTGAACATGGGGGTTCGTAGCTGCGCTTTGAGCGCGTTGTCGCGAATCTTTTGCTTCATGGAATCTTCCTGTACAGCCGATTATTTAAAAGCTATATAAAAGCGGTGCCTGCTAAAACAGGCACCGCTAAGACATTATAAGAAGCTTAAGGTTCCTCAGCACTCATTTAAGATCACTCGTCCCAGGCGGGCGCAAAGTCAGGGTTGGCGATGCGCTCCTTGCGGTCCAGCTTGGCAATGTCGGTCATTTCGCTGTCGCTTAGCACAAGATCAAACGCGGCAATATTGCTTTGGATGTTACGCGCCTTGGTGGAAGAGGGAATGGTGACCATATTGCGCTGATTGACCCAAGCCAAGGCAATTTGCGCAGGCGTTACGCTATGTGCATCAGCAATCTGCTTGAGGGTCGCATCGTCCATTACCTTGCCCACCGCCAGCGGCATAAAGGCCGTTACCTGAATACCGTGATGCTCGCAGCGCTCAACCAGCTTGCGGTTTTGCAGAAAAGGATGCACTTCGATCTGGTTGGTGAGGATTTCGCCTTTACCCAAAATCTCCACCGCTTTATCAAGCTGCTCGATGGTGAAGTTGGATACGCCGATATGGCACGCCTTGCCCAGTGCCTTTACTTCTTTGAGAGCAGCCAGATACTCTTCCATCGCCACTTCATTATCCGGCGATGGCCAATGGATCAGTAGTAGGTCAACGTAATCGGTGCCCAGTTTTTCAAGGCTTTCATCAACGCTCTCTTTCAAGCGCTGCGGCGCCAGGTTGTCGTGCCACACCTTGGTGGTTAGAAAAATGTCGCCACGTGGCACGCTGCTGTCACGGATCGCTTCACCAACGCCCTTCTCATTACCGTAAAACTGAGCGGTGTCGATATGGCGGTAGCCTGCTTCAAGCGCCGCATGAATGCTCTCTTTTAGCGTATCGCCTTCCAAGCGAAAAGTACCGAAACCGGGGTTAGGCATAACCTTTTGCATCATTAACATCCTTTTCTATTGATAGCGTGTTAATTAACATGGGGCAGCCGTCACGTGACTTCAACCACTCACTAGAAAAACCCCTTAATAGGCTTGGCATTAACCAGGCGGAATTTACGGGCATTTTGATCCACGTTTGGCGCCATAAGCGATAGAATTATAAAAATTCGCTTGCTAACATTCTCTTGCTAACCAAGATACCGCCCATGCCCCCAGACAACAACACGCTTGCAGCGACCGATGCCCCGCTGCTTCCCATTCATCGCCAACCGGGCTTTCTAAGCTTTCTTCTCTCCCGCCTTGCAGCCGTTTTTGCCATGCAAATTCAGGCCATTGTGGTGGCCTGGCAGGTATATGACATTACCCGTGATGCCATGTCGCTTGCCTATGTGGGGCTTGCGCAGTTTCTGCCTATGGTGATTTTACTGCTGCCCGCCGGCGATGTGGTCGACCGTTTTCCGCGCAAGCGCATTCTGCAACTCAGCTGGGCAGTACAAGGCATTTGTAGCGCACTGCTGCTTTTATTGGCGCAGGCCAATCACGGTAGCGTTATTGAATTTTATGTTGTGCTGGCTCTGTTTGGCTGTGCTCGGGCGTTTACCGGCCCCACGCTGCAAAGTATGTTGCCCAATATTGTGCCCCGCGCTCAGCTTGCCCAGGCCATTGCGCTGAATAGCTCGATCATGAAAGTCGCAGTGATTAGCGGGCCATTGCTGGGCGGCGTACTTTACAGTGTGGGCGGCGGCAGCCTGGCTTATGCCGTGTGCTTGGGCTGCTTTATCGTCGCGCTGGCCTTACTGATGCTGGTACCAGTGCTCTATGTTGAGAAAGCCAAGGTATTGGAAAGCACCGCCTGGAAGCGCTTTTCCGCAGGCATTCGCTATATCCGCTATCAGCCGATTATTCTGGGCGCCATTTCGTTGGATCTATTTGCCGTGCTGCTGGGTGGCGTCGTGGCGCTGCTGCCCATTTACGCTCAGGAAGTTCTGCATGTTGGCCCTGAAGGGCTAGGTGCATTGCGCAGCGCAATTGCGGTGGGTGCATTATTGATGGGGCTTTATCTTGGCGTTCGCGGCATCAAGCGCCGCGCCGGGCATGTGATGTTTGCCGCCGTGGCCGTGTTTGGCTTGGCGAATCTGGTGTTTGCCTTCTCAACCCTGTTCTGGGTGTCAATGATCGCCATGCTGGTGGCGGGTGCGGCCGATATGATCAGCGTTTATGTACGCACCACTGTGATTCAGCTGGCCACGCCGGATGAAATGCGCGGCCGGGTGAATGCCGTCAATATGCTGTTTATTGGCTCAAGCAATGAGTTGGGCGAGTTCCGCGCAGGCAGCATGGCTGCCGGGTTTGGCGTAGTGCCCGCCGCGGTGATTGGCGGCGTGGGCACGTTGGCGGTGGTCGGCCTGTGGATGCGCCTGTTCCCAACGCTACGTCAGGTCGACCGCTTCGATGATGCCCGCTGAGGCAAGCGCATTAGCGGGGCTGCTCGCCACCATACTCACCACGCTGCCCACCAGAATCACGCAGGGTGATGGCAGCGGATGATCCGCCAGGCGTTGGGGCATATCGTTAAGGGTACCCACCAATGCCTGCTGTTCAGGCAGGCTGGCATTGGCGACCAACATGATCGGCCACTCATCGGGCAAGCCGGCCTGACGTAGCCCTGCGCAAATGGCCTCTACCTTGGAAAGCCCCATATAAAACACCAGGGTTTCATCGCGGCGGGCCAGAGTTTTCCAGTCGGGCGCGCCGCCCTCACGGCATAGCTGTGCGGTAATAAAGCGCAGCTGCTGAGAGTGGCCCCGGTCGGTTAGCGGGATCCCCAGGCTTGCGGCGGCGGCAGACGCCGCAGTAATGCCGGGCACGATGTGCGCGGGCACATTGGCATCCGCCAGAGCGGCAAGCTCTTCGCCCATACGCGCAAAGATACCGGGGTCACCGCCTTTCAAGCGCACCACCGATTTTCCGGCGCTTGCCAGCTTGACCATCAAAGCGCCAATTTCCGCTTGAGGCATACTGTGATGGCCACTGGCTTTGCCAACGTAGTAGCGCTCGGCGGAAAGCGGAATCAGCCCCAGCACATCGTCGCCTACCAAACGGTCATACACGATAGCATCGGCCTGCATTAACAGCCGCGCGGCTTTCAGCGTTAACAGCTCCATATCACCACTGCCCGCACCAACCAGATACACATGCCCAGCCGTGCATTCGCCGCGTAGCTTAAGCGAAGGCGCACTTGAGGCGCTGCGCGGGGAGCGCTGGAATGGCGACAGCACACGCTGCGTAAAGCGCATCGTGGCCTCAGGCCACTTCTGTAGTAGACGCTTGCTTAGCACGCGCATGTGAACGCTCCTCTTCAATCAGGGACTTCAATTCAGGCAAACAACTACCGCATTGGGTTCCACAGGCAAGCCGTGCGCCCAATGCTTCAACGCTGGCATCACCGGCACGAATGGCATTAACAATCGCCGCCTGGCCCACCTGGTGGCAGCTGCATACCACGGGGCCGGTATCGGCGGCTCCATCGTCACACCCCGCTAACAGCCGGCGCCGGTGCTTATCACTTATGACTGTTTCATTAAAACGCGCTTCAAGCCAGGCAAGCCCGGGCAATTCGCGCGGCGGGCCGACCATCAGCCACCAGCGCAGTTTGCCCTGCACAATAGCCGCAGCGCGCAGGCGGCCATTGCCGCTGTCTTCACACCACAAAGAAGCCCCTTCGGGTAGCCACGTAGCGAGCAGCGCCACCCAGTCATGTACCGGTTTTGCATCTGCCAGCTGCCAGCGCTGACAGCCCTGCATGGGTACGCGTGCCCAATAATCGCTTCTGCACCACGGGGGCACTTCCTGACTATTATCCCCTAATGGATGGGCAATCAACAGCGTTGCCTCCCAGGCTACTTCAAGCGGTGCCAGCGCCACAGCGCCGTGCTTGGCTTCTGGCTGGCCTGACACAGGGTCGGTCAAAGCTTTTAGCATGGCACCGCTACGCGCCGATTTACTGAACGCATCGCTCCAGTGCATGGGAATAAACACCTCGCCACGCCGCTGGGCATTCGAGATACGCACGCGCCCCCGGTACTCGCCGCTGGCGGCGGACAATACTGCCAGTTGCTGGTCGCCAATGCCATAGTTCGCAGCATCGCCTGGGTGGAATTCGATAAACGGCTCGTGGCGATGATTCATCAGCCGGGGCGCGCGTGCCGTGCGCGTCATGGTGTGCCACTGGTCGCGAATACGCCCGGTGTTCAGGCGCAGCGGGTAGGCGTCACTCAGGCGTTGCTCCGGCAAGCGCGGCGTTATGGCGATGAAGTTGGCGCGCCCATCAGGCGTGGCAAACTTGCCATCTTCAAATAACCGCGCCGTTCCGTGAGGCGCTGAAGACGTCACCGGCCACTGAATAGGCGCCAGCGCGTCGTAGCCCTCGCGCCCAAGTCCCACAAGGCCGGAAATATCGAATAGCCGTTTGCTCTCTCCCTCATTCTCAAAGCCGGAAAGGCGCGCGTGCTCATCAAAAATTTCATGGGGATGGCTATAGTCAAACGCCTCCTGAAAGCCTAACCGCTTGGCGGCTTCGCACATAATCCACCAGTCGTGACGCGCTTGGCCAGGCGCGGGTAGCAAGCCACGCTGGCGTGAAATACGCCGCTCGGAATTGGTCACCGTGCCGTCTTTTTCAGACCACCCCGTCGCGGGCAGAATGATATCGGCGTAGGCCAGCAGGTCGGTATGGCTTGCGCACTCAGACACAATTACCAGTGAGCACTTTTCAAGCGCACGCCGCACGCGGGCGGCATCCGGCAAGCTGACCGCTGGGTTGGTGGCCATTATCCAAAGCGCCTTTATTTCGCCCCGCTCAACCGCGTCAAAAAGCTCGATCGCCTTATAGCCAGGCGCCTGGGGCAGTTCGGGCATTAACGTTTCCGTCGCCCAAAAGCGGGTGATTCGGCCAAGGGCGCCAGGGGTGTGATAATCCATATGCGCGGCCAGCTGGTTGGCAAGCCCACCCACTTCGCGTCCGCCCATGGCATTGGGTTGGCCGGTGATCGAGAAAGGCCCCGCCCCGGGCAAACCGATTTTGCCGCCCGCCAGATGGCAGTTAATGATCGCATTGCACTTATCAGTACCGCTTGTGGATTGATTGACGCCCTGGGAGTAGAGCGTCACGACATGGAGTTGGCTGGCAAACCAGTAGTAAAAGGTCTCCAACCGCTCAGGGTCGATATCACATATCGCCGCCACGTCATTAATATCATGCTGGCTCGCGGCCAGCAGCGCTTCGTCGAAACCTTGTGTATGGCGATCCAGATAGAGCTGATCCAGCTTGTTATTCTCAGCCATCCAGGCCAGCAGGCCATTGAACAGCACCGCATCGCTGCCGGGTGCGATGCCCAGGTACAGGTCGGCAATTTCGCAGCTGTCGGTCACGCGCGGGTCGATGACCACCACCCGCATCAGCGGATTGCGCGTTTTGGCGACCTTCAAGCGCTGGTAAAGCACCGGGTGGTTCCAGGCCAGATTCGAGCCCACCAGCACCACCAGTTCGGCCTCTTCAGTATCTTCATAGTTGCAGGGAACGGCGTCTGCGCCCAACGAGCGTTTATACGCCGCCACGGCAGAAGCCATGCAGAGTCGCGAGTTGGTATCCAGGTGCGGCGTGCCTAAAAAGCCTTTAAACAGCTTATTGGCCACATAGTAATCTTCGGTTAATAGCTGACCTGAAAGGTAAGCACCCACGGACTCTGCGCCGTAAGTTGCGCGAGTCGTTTGCAACCGCTCTGCCAAGGTGGTTAATGCCACATTCCAGTCAACGGCCTGGCCATCGACCCAGGGCGTGGTGAGCCGGTCATGGTGGCCAAGGGTTTCGTGCAGTGCCGAGCCTTTCACACACAGCCGGCCAAAATTGGCGGGATGGTCGCGGTCGCCTTCAACCGCGCTGATTGTGCCGCCTGCCACAGTGGCGGTTACGCCGCAGCCGACACCGCAATAAGGGCACGTCGTGTTTGCTTTACAAGCCGAGCGTGTGGCCTGGGACATACTGATTTCCTCCCGCTTAAAAAGCAAAAAGCGCCCAAGCGAGCCTCATAAGAAGCCTGCCTGGACGCCGTTGTCTCAGGGACACCTGCACCGGTGCCGAATGTCGCACTGCTGGGATTGGACACATTTATTAATGGCCTGTCGTCTGATGGCGTTAGCGTTGTTATTTGCCCGTCAAACTCGATGGCTGCATTTTATTGTGCCGATAAACCCGTCTGTGCTTTGTTGCTTGTTACCAAGGTAATAGCAAGGCCTGCGCCAACCAGCCTATTAAAATAAAAATACCAGCTTAAACAGCAGGTTAATAAACAATAGAATATCTTTCGACCGACCGTGTAGACAGTTTATTTTCAAACGCTGACTACTCTCGGTGCATCTTTACCGCTTAGCGCACCAAGAGCGTGCGCAGGCTGAGCTTAAGCGGCTGAAAAGGCGCTTTCTTCAACCTATTTATTTAAATCAACCTATTGATAAGTAATATAAAAATAAATAACGAGCGATGTTTGGCTGATTAATTGCCCTGTACTGATTAGATAAATTCAAGTCTAGCTGGCAGCCAACGGTGGCTGCTCTGTGCTTAACCCACGAACGGGTTTGGCCTCAGCTACCGGGCAACGAAGCCCCTGATACGGTTTTCCTGGCAATCCACTTGCCCGGGACGCTAACTCAGGGGCTTTTTTATTGTTTTTTCTTCAGCGCTGCGCCACGACAGCATTTATCGCTGCCAGATATTTGTAGCCAGGTCTTTGTAGACAGGTATTGGCAGCCAAGCGCGAAACAGTAAGGAGCAACCCATGATCGCTATCTCTCGGTGCTCGTCTGATGATCACTTGGTCATTATCGGCAACGGCATGGCGAGCCAGCGTCTGCTAGAGGCGGTCGTTAAATTGCCTCACCGACCCCAGCAAATAACGGTGATTGGTGCAGAAGCATCTCCCGCTTATAACCGGATACTGCTATCGCCACTGCTCGCCGATGAAATGCCGCCTAGCGCCCTCACCTTGCGGGATGCGCAGTGGTACGCCAAGCAAGGTATCACCCTGCACTTAAATGAATGCGTGCTGGAGATCAACCGTGCAGAACAGCGCGTTGTCACTCCCTGCCGCACGCTAACTTATGACCGCCTGGTGATTGCCACCGGCTCACGCCCGACGCTGCCCGAGGTACCCGGCATTGGCCTTAACGGCGTGCATGGGTTTCGTACCCTGCAAGATGCCGACACGCTCGCAAAGTTTGCCTTGCAGGGCGGGGAATGCGTCGTGGTCGGCGGCGGGCTGTTGGGGCTCGAGGCCGCTGAAGGGCTTCGCAAGCGGGGTGCCAGCGTCAGCGTTCTACAGCGAAGTAAGCGGTTAATGAATCGTCAGCTGGATAGCATGGCCGCTGGGCTTCTAGAAACGACGCTTACCCAACGTGGCTTGACCATCTTAACCAATGCACGCATCAGCCATTTTGAAGACGACGGCGCGGGAAGCCTGGCCGCCGTTGTACTGGAGGATGGCCAGCGCCTGCCTGCCCAAAGCGTCATCGTGGCAACCGGCGTTACACCTAACGCAGAACTTGGCCATCAGGCAGGCTTGGCTACACAGCGCGCCATCATGGTTGATGACACGCTCACTACCTCCGACCCGCATATTCATGCATTGGGCGAGTGTTGCCAGTTCGAGCAGCACACCTACGGCCTGGTCGAGCCGATCTGGCGCCAGGTAGATGTGTTAGCCAACACGCTGTGTGGCGATGGCAGCGTCCGCTATCGTGAGGCGCCAACCGCTACCAAGCTTAAAATCAGCGGCCTGGCCCTCTACGCGTTTGGCCCCACGGAGGCCGCGCCAGAACATGAAGTACTGCATTACAGCGACCCGGAAAACGGCGACTACCGCCGCCTGTTACTGCGCAACGGAAGGCTTGAAGGCGCCGTGCTGTATGGCGATACCCATTCCGGCCCCTGGTATTTCGCCCAGGCGCTAGCCAAAACCGATCTGGGCGCCTGCCGCCAGGCGTTGTTGTTTGGTGAAGCCGATGCCAACGCCCTGCTTCTTGATACCCCACCCACTCCCTCATCGACGCTGGAGGCAGCTTAGCCATGTCCATCACCTCTAAACGCAACGTGATTATTATTGGTAACGGTATGGTCGGCCACCACCTGGTCGAGCAGCTGGTTGAAAACGGTGCCCTGTCACAGATGAACGTCACCGTGTTTGGCGAAGAGCGCCATCGTGCTTATGATCGCGTGCACCTTTCTGAATACTTCAAGGGCCGCGACGCCGAAGCGCTGGCCCTGTGTGATGCCGACTACTACGCAAGCCATGGCGTGACATTCAACAGCAGCGAAGCGGTGATCTCCATCGATCGCGCGGCAAAAACGCTAGCCACCGAGCACGGCCATTACGCCTATGATCATCTGGTACTGGCCACCGGCTCTTACCCTTTCGTGCCGCCCATTCCCGGTAACGATCGCGAAGGCTGCCTGGTGTATCGCACGCTGGACGACCTGGACGCCATCCGCGAGGCGGCGCAAAGTGCGGCCACCGGCGTTGTAGTGGGCGGCGGTCTGTTGGGTCTGGAAGCGGCCAACGCACTGCGCGGATTGAATCTGGAAACCGCGGTGATTGAGTTCGCCCCACGCCTGATGCCCATGCAGGTGGATAGCGAGGGCGGCGAGCTGCTGCGCGAAAAAATCGAAGCCTTGGGTGTTCAGGTACTCACCGAGCGGGCCACTCAGCGCATTGAAGATGGTGCAGCCAGCCGCCATCGCATGGTGTTTCAGGATGACAAAATACTGGAAACCGACCTGATCGTGTTCTCGGCGGGTATTCGCCCGCGTGATCAACTGGCCCGGGAGTGCGGCCTGGAGATCGGCGAGCGCGGCGGCGTAGTGATCAACGATCAGTGCCAAACCAGCGACCCGGCGATTTTAGCCATTGGCGAAGTGGCGCTGTGGAATCAGAGCATTTTTGGCCTGGTGGCGCCTGGCTATCAGATGGCAAAGACAGCGCTTTCGACGCTCACCGGTGGCGATGCTTCTTTTACCGGTGCCGATATGAGCACCAAGCTTAAACTTCTGGGTGTGGACGTCGGCTCGATTGGCGATGCCCACGGCACTCAAAACCCCGGCGCACGGATGTTTCGCTACCTTGACCCACTTACCCAGATTTACCGCAAGATGGTGGTCTCAAGCGACGGCAAGAAGCTCTTGGGCGCCATGCTGGTGGGCGATAACAGCGTCTACGACACCTTGCTTCAGTATTACGCCAACGGTATCGAGCTGCCCAAAGAGCCCGCCTCATTGATTTTGCCGCAAAGCGGCGCCGCCCCGGCACTTGGCCCGGACGCGCTGCCGGAAACGGCAATGATCTGCTCGTGCCATAACGTCACCAAGGCCAGCATTTGCGCGGCCATTGACGCAGGCGCCAGCGACTTGGCATCCGTGAAAGGTGACACCCGCGCCAGCACCGGCTGCGGTGGCTGCGCGTCGCTTTTGAAAAGCGTGGTGGATCATGAGCTGGCCGCACGCGGCGTTGAGGTGGACAAGTCGATTTGCGAGCACTTTCAGCACACCCGCCAAGAGCTTTACGACATCGTGCGCGTGGAGGGCATCAAGACCTTCAGCGAGTTGATCGAAAAGCACGGCGCGCCTAGCACCCACCACTTGGGCTGCGATATCTGCAAGCCTGCGGTCGGTTCCATTCTCGCCTCCTGCTTTAACGAGCCGATTACCGACGCTGCGCATATCCCGCTTCAGGATACCAACGACACTTTCATGGCCAATATGCAGAAAAACGGCACCTATTCGGTCGTGCCGCGCATTGCAGGCGGGGAAATTACACCGGATAAACTGGTGGTGCTGGGTCAGGTAGCGCAAAAGTACGGCCTTTATAGCAAGATCACCGGCGGCCAGCGGATTGATCTGTTCGGCGCACGCCTGGAAGACCTGCCTGATATCTGGGGCGAGCTGATCGAAGCTGGCTTTGAAACCGGCCACGCCTACGGCAAGTCGCTGCGTACGGTGAAATCCTGCGTGGGCAGCACTTGGTGTCGCTACGGCGTGCAGGACAGCGTGGGCATGGCGATCAAACTTGAGAACCGCTACAAGGGCCTTCGTGCACCGCACAAGATCAAATTTGGCGTATCAGGCTGTACCCGCGAATGCGCCGAAGCGCAAAGCAAGGATATCGGCATTATCGCCACCGAAAACGGCTGGAACCTCTACGTGTGCGGCAACGGCGGCATGCGCCCACGCCATGCCGAGCTGTTTGCCACCGATCTTGACGACGAAGCCCTCTACCGCACCATCGACCGTTTTCTGATGTTCTACGTGCGCACGGCGGATCGCTTGCAGCGTACCTCGGTATGGCGGGAAAACCTGGAAGGCGGGCTGGAGTATCTGAAAGAGGTGATTCTCAACGACAGCTTGGGCATGGGTGATGAACTGGAGCGCCAGATGCAAACCGTGGTGGATAACTATCAGTGCGAATGGGCAGGCGCCATCAGTGACCCGGATAAGCTCAAGCGCTTTAGAAGCTACGTCAACGATAGCCGCCCCGACCCATCGATCATCATGACCAGTGAGCGCGGCCAGCTACGGCCTGCCTAACCAACATCACTTTAAAGGGCTACTCCATGACCGCTACCGCAGTGAAGCAAGCAACGGTTACACAAAGCAGACAGGCACCGACCGGCCATAAACTGTGCAGCAAAACCGACCTAGTCGCGTTTTCCGGGGTTGCTGCGTGGCTTGAAACACCACAGGGGCCGACGCAAGTCGCGCTATTTTACTTGCCGGGCTTTGAGCGTGAGCTTTACGCGATTGATCACCACGACCCGTTTTCCAACGCCAATGTGATTGCCCACGGCATTGTGGGCGATATAAAGGGCGCCGCCGTGGTGGCTTCCCCCATTTACAAGCAGCACTTTCGTTTGGAAGATGGCCAGTGCGTGGAAGACGACAGCGTCACGCTAGCTACCTGGAAGGTGAGCTTTAAAGAAGCTGATGTGTGGATTGAGGGTTGATACCAAGAAACAACGATGAAGAACATCAATCCGCCAAGCCGCTTACTCAAGCGGCCTGGCGTCAGTCCATTAAGCGCTGGGCGCGACCGAGACTCCTTGAACACCGTGCTTCTCCAGCAAACGGGCTACCTCACCTTGCGCTTTGACTTCTTCAATAAACGCGGAAAGAAATGCAGCCGCTTCGGGCGAGCGGCCTTTAGGAACGCCCATGGCCTGCTGAATGGTCATGAAGTGGCCGGGCAGTAACCGCATGCCACCAAACTCTTCGATACCGGCTTCCAGCTGCTGCTTAACGCCTGCGGCGATATCCAACTGATGCTCTCTAAAGAACGCCACCACCTTGGGCGACGTGGGGGCTCTGACCAGCTCGGCCTGTTCAATGGTGCGGCTTAGGTACAGATCATAAGCGCTGCCTTTACCCACCACGATACGCTGCCCGAGGCGATCTACCTCTTCCTGCGCCGTGATCGGAGAGTCTTCACGGACCAGGTAACACCCCTCAATGAATACATAGGGTGCGGTAAATTCGATGCTCTCGCCGCGCCTGGGGTCGAGCGCAAAAAAGCCCATATCGGCTTCCTCTCGGCTGACAACGTCAACGGCCTCACCCGCAGAGGCAACCACCTGAAGTTCAAGCTCGACCTCCAGTCTATGTGCAATCAATGTTGCCAGATCAACCGACACACCAAACGGCTGGTGCTCGACATCAAGCCCTGCCAGAACAGGATTACCGACATTGATGGTGGCGCGCAGTACGCCAGTAGGTGCCATTACTTTTCTTAACGCTGATGCGTCACTCATCGTTAACTCCTGGTGTTAGCGCTTTAATGCTCCGCCATTAAAAACGCCGCCCCGGGGGCGGCGCTAACGGCAAGATAATCGTTTAATCAGCTCTTGATAAAATCGATCAGCACTTTATTAAACTCATCAGCATGAGTTGCGTTAATCGCATGTGGGCCACCCTTAATAATATGCGTTTTCGCCTCAGGTAAAAGCTCGGCGGCGCGTTTGCCGCTGACCTCAAACGGTACAATTTGATCGCCGTCGCCATGGAGTATCAGCGTAGGCACGTCGATTTTGGGCAGGTCTTTGCGAAAGTCGGTATAGCTAAACGCTTTGACGCATTCATAGGTGGCTAGTGGCGAGGCAAAGGCGGCGATATCGCGATGATAGAGTCGATTTGGCTCGCTGATTAAGTCACTGTTATCAGAGGTTGAGAAAAAATCCTTGGTGAAGTCTTCCAGAAATGCGATCCGGTCACCGCGAACACCGTCCAAAAACCCGTTAATGGTCGCGTCATCCAACCCACCATCCGGGTTATCATCTGCCTTATACAGGTAAGGCGGAACGGCAGCGGCAAATACGCCTTTCGTCACGCGGCCAGTGCCGTAGCTTCCAATATAGCGGGCCACTTCTCCACCGCCCATGGAAAAGCCCACCAGTGTGGCATCGTTAAGATCAAGCGTATCAATCAGCTTTTTCAGGTCGGCGGCCAGCGTATCGTAGTCGTACCCGCCATCTGCCTGGGTGGACCAGCCAAACCCACGGCGGTCGTAAGTAATAACCTTGTAGCCTGCTTCTACCAGGGCGGGCACCTGCTTTTCCCAGGAACGGCCGCTCAATGGCCAGCCGTGGATAAGTACCACGGGCTTACCTGCTCCGTATACTTCGTAATAAAGCTCTACCGGCGTACCCTGCTCCGTGCCGACGCTCAGCATAGGCATTGTTAAACCCTCCCGTTGGCGTAATGTTTGTCCATTAATGCGTTTAAAGGTTAGTACACGTTATTACCACTTACCAAAAGACGATCAGCCCGTATGGGAACAGCTTGAACTTACGGGCATTCAATCTTTTCCCTTAGCGCACATTGATACACCAAGCACTCCAGGTGCTGATCGGCTACGTGAGAATAAGCCGACAGTTTTTCAACTAATGTGAACTTGGCTTTTTCGAGCACGCGCTGAGATGCCTTGTTTTCAACCGAAACGGTCGCTGTCAGCGTGTCCAGACCATAAATACAGCGGGCCTCTTTCATCAGGTGATGAAGCGCTTTTTGGGCGATTCCCTGCCCGCAGGCGTTTTCAGCAAGGCGATAGCCGACCTGAGCACTGCCCTGATCAATATCACGCAGATTGGCGAGCCCGATAATGACGCCTTTATGGCGAATAAGCTGAGGGCTCATACGCCCATGAGCATTGAGTGCCAGACACTCAACAATATGCTGTGACACACCATGCGGGGTATAAAACTGCTTCCTGCGCGCTTCGATATGCTGCTCAAACCACGCCCGCTCTGCGGTCTCAAACGCCAACAGTTCAAAGGCATCTTCCGGGGTTAACAGGCTGAAGGTTAAATCCTTGGTATGGCGAATACGTACATCTCTTTGTGGAGTCATCGCCGTTCGTCCTTGTGGGCGCCGCTATCGTTAGTGAATAAGCTATCAATATTGCTATGCTTGCGGGTTCTACGAATGGCGTTGGAGCCAATACATTCATGAAGACAGAAGCACGCACGCTGGCATTTTCCGCCTTTATGGCACTCTTAATCGGCTGTGCCGGCATTACCGCCACGCTAGCCTCTAATTCCCAGGCTATTTTGCTCGATGGGTTATTTAACCTTATCTACTTTAGCGTAGCGTTGGTGACGATCAAGGTAAGTAAACTAGCCAGCCGCCCTGATAGCGAATCCTACCCGTTTGGTTACAGTTACTTCGAGTCGCTGGTTAACCTATGCAAAGGGCTACTGATTCTAGGGGTATCCGTCTTTGCCTTGGTGGACGCCATTGCCGCTTTACTGACAGGTGGTCGGGAAATTGCTGCAGGCCTTGCCGTTATCTACGCGCTGTTTGCGACGCTTGCCTGCTCGGTGACCGCGTGGGTTATGCATCGTAGCCAGCGCTATACCCATAGTCCGCTAATTGCGGCTGACAAACTCAATTGGGTAGTCAATAGCATCATTTCCGCCGCAGTACTCGCAGCGTTTTGTATGGTTATGGTGTTTGAGTGGCTGAACTGGAACAACGTGGTGGCGTATGTCGATTCCGTTCTGGTCATGGCAGTGGTGTTGCTTTGCTTGGGCGTACCCGTGCGTATGGCGTCCCAGGCGCTCAAAGAGCTGCTCAATAAAACACCTGATGAAACCATTGCCGCTCCCGTGCGACAAGCCATCTCCACGGCGCTGGCAGGCGCGCATACCCAGGAGGTTCGTGTTCGCATGGTGCGGCCCGGCCGCTTGCTTTATGTCATGGTACACATTGTTCTGCCCGAAGAAGGCACCGGCGCCTCGTTAAAGGCACAAGACGCTCTACGTGAACGTATTGATGATGAGATACGCCGCTGCTATTCGCCGGTGGTGTGCGATGTGGTGTTTACCGCCAATACACACTGGGCCGCGCCTTCCTGTGGATTGCTGATTGATAGGACGCCTTAAAAGCTAATGCCTGACGGATGCTGCGAATACCTAGCCTGACTGATTAGCAGCAGGCCAATGGTAGTGATGGCGCCCATTGATAGCGCTAGCCCAAAGATGGTTAAAGCGGCCACATGGCCTACGGCATCAATTAAAGCGCCGGTGGTAATTACCGGCAGACTAAATCCTATGTAGGCCATCAAAAAATAGCCTGCGCTTACCTGGGTGGACGCCGCTTTGGCTATTTCCAGCACTCCCTTCAAGCCACCTAGATAGATAAACCCGTAACAGGCGCTACTAGCGGCAACCGTTCCGACCAACACAGCCACAAGCATTCCCTGAACCGCTCCCCAGGCGATCACTGTGTAGGCGATCGGTAAGATGACAAGACCCAGCACTGTGGAATGAGCTGGCCGCAGCGCTCTTGCCCAAGGTTGAAATAACACCCCACAGCTACAAATACCGAACGTAGCAAAGCCGCTCCAGGCCGTTAAACCGTGCGCATGTAATGCAGAAGGCAAAATAGCAATCACCAGCCCCACCGTTGCCCAGGCAAGCAAAATGGCCAACCCATAGCCGAGCGTACCGGGTGGGTAGCTGGGTAGTCGCAGCATCGCGCACTTGTTAGGGTTTGGGGCCGTGTTTTTCAGTGTACTAACGGCCACTAATGCGACGACGCCAGCACCCAAATACAACCATAAGCTGGGTGGCGTTATGCTGGGTGTATGGAAGATAAACAAGCTGGTAACCGCCGCCCCCAGGCCAAATCCCATCGCAGTACTGGTTGTCACGTACTTGGTTGCCATGCTGCTATCCCCGCCAGTGAGCAGCCGGTGCATGTAGGTTGGCGCAACCGCTGACGTCAGGGCGGTGCCTATTCCGAGTAAAAACCGAGCCGCTCCCAGGGTCACTAAACCTGGCACGATCAATGTTAGGGAAGTAGCCACAAGGCATAAGAGCAGTGCAGCAATAATCAACGGCTTGCAGCCTACCCGCTCAGACAAACCATTAAGCCCCAACAATACCGGCATAATACCCGCTACATAACAGGCAAAAGCGAGTGTTGTTGCGCCAACGCCCAAGCCATCACGAGCCGCTAATGCTTCATAAAGCGGTGCTTGTAAATTGACCGCCGTGGTAATCATGCACAGCGCAAAAGCCAGCTTGAGGGCGTTCGATCGTCTCGTCACTTTGTACCTGCCTCAGTTTTCATGTGAGCCGTTACGTTCGCACTCTTAAAGAACCGGGATAAGGTACACTCAGCCATTATTACCCAGGCACTGTTCTGCCATTTTGAAGAACAGTTGAGGGCAACAAGGGCGCTTATGAAACTACAGGTTGACCGACACGCTGCCACCCCCATGGCTCAACAGCTGGAAGAAAGCCTTCGCCAGTGGATTCAACACAACGGCGCAGGCGGCGGTCTTCGTTTACCTTCAATACGCCGCTTGGCAGCGACACATAACATCAGCCGTAATGCGGTCATCGATGCCTACGAACGACTAGTGTCGTCAGGTTTAATTCGCTCAAAACCCGGCTCAGGCTTCTATGTTGCGGATAGCGTCGCCGTACAGACCAACCAACAGCGCGCTTCTAGCCCGCTACAGGAAGTCACCAATGGACTATGGGGGCTTTTCGGCGCAGAAGAGAACACCCTCAAGCTCGGCTGTGGGTGGTTGCCCAACACTTGGCGCGAGAGCGACGATCTTACCTACGCTATCCGCCAAGTTACCCGTCACAGCCGCTCAGGAATTTTTGAATACAGTACGCCGCACGGGCTTTTAACCTTACGCCGTCTGCTACAAGAGCGCCTGCGCCCGCTTGCGATTACCGCAGATGCCCAACAGATCGTGACAACCAACAGCGGTAGCCATTCTCTAGATCTGTTAGTACGTTTGCTGCTTGAGCCCGGCGATGTTGTATTTGTGGAATCACCCGGTTATTACAACCTGTTTGGGCTACTGCATTTGCAGCGCATTCGCGTGATTGGGGTCCCCCGCTTAGCCGATGGGCCCGATATCGAGCGCCTGGAAGGTTTGTTAGCCCACCACCAACCCAAACTTTTCTACATTAATAGCGTTTTCCACAATCCTACCGGCAGCACATTGACTCCCGCCGTAGCGCACCGCGTTTTACAGCTTGCCGAGCAGTATGATTTCAGGATCATTGAAGACGATATTTATGCTGATTTTCAGCATACTCCAACCACACGGTTAGCAGCCCTTGACGGGCTTAAACGTGTTATCTATTTAGCCAGCTTTTCAAAAACTCTTTCCTCGTCACTTCGCGTGGGTTTTATCGCTACTCCCCCGGATCTAGTACAACGCCTGGTAGATATCAAAATGCTGACCAGCATTTCTGCATCACTGTTTTCAGAACAGGTACTGGTTATGCTGCTGCAAAACGGCAGTTATCGAAAACTCACTGAACGATTAAGAACCCGGCTTTCCAATCAGATGGCACTAGCATTAACGCTACTAAGAAAATCAGGGTGGGAAGTGTTTACCGAACCGGCGGGCGGTATGTTTGTCTGGGCCAAGCCACCCACGGATGATGAAACGCTTAAGGCAGCTGCACAGCGCTACGAAATCATGCTTTCGCCGAGCCATCTATTCCTACCCGACAATGCGACAACCCCCTGGTTGCGTCTCAACGTTTCCTATATGCAGGACCCTAGAGCCAAAGCGTTTATTGAAGCTAATAGCCGTTAAGCCAACACGCCGAAATAGGTCATCAAGCCAACGATAATGCTAATGGTGATAAAGAACATGAGCGTGCCCGCCATCAAGGCGCCTGCCGCTACGTTGCCCATACCATAACGTTGGCCTAGCAACGGATAGACACTTGCCATGGGAGCGCCTGCAAACAGTAAGCCACCGGCAATCAGTAAAGCGTCATTGCCCGCAATCAGCCACATGCAGATCAAGACACCCAGTGGATGAATGATGAGCTTACCCGTAACGATCTGGCTCACCTCCCCCACTACGCCGCGAATTTGCAGGCCATAGAGCGCGCCGCCAATCGCAAATAGCGCGGCAGGGCCCGCCGCTTTTGCCAACATATCAACCGCCTGGATAACCGAAGTAGGCAGATGTGTATCGGTAACGGCGATCAGAACTCCGATAAACAGGCCAATGAGGATGGGATTTTTAACCAGTTGCTTGAGCGTTTTCTGGAGTGATTTCATAACGCCGCGACCGGCCTGCTGACCCGTTTCGGCTAGGATAAGCGCTAGCGGAATGATCAGCAGGTTCTCGATGATCATATTCAAAGCTAAAAAATTAGCCGCAGGCGGGCCGATAATCATCACCGCGACCGGGTAGCCACTAAACGCGCTATTGGACATCGACATCCCCAGCGCGCTGATACTTCCGGTGGTCAGCGGCTGTTTTTTCAGCATGACGGTGTACCCAAGCGCCAATCCGAAAACACCCAGCGAGCCTAGCCCGTAGGCCAGCAGGTAGTTGATATTGAAAACTTCTTCCAGAGGGTTCTGGGTAATGGCGCGGATTAACAGTGCAGGGAGGGCGATATACAGCACAAATCGGCCCACTCCCTGCATTTGCTCGCGGTTGAGAATACGGATCCGCATGGAAAAATAGCCAACAGCAATCAATAAAAAGATAGGCATGATGATGGCGGCAACTTCAAACATGCGGTGTATCCATACGAGCGTTGATCCTCATGAAGTGTCTGTTTCTGACAATATAAAGCAGATCATAAAAGCGCTATCGTATAACGACAGTGCTATTTACTCTCGATGAATCAATGGGTCAGTGCGATAAGCTCATTATAAAGCGCTTTGGGTAGGGTGATACCATCACGCAGGCTATTTTCTCGGGCCTCAAAACGGCGCTGTGAGGGTAGCCGAGCGCCCTGGCCTAAAATGTTTTCAAACAGCACTTCAGCATGCTGAAGATGACGAGCAGCATCCTGGCCCAAGAAAACGTCCGGCGATATGGCGATAATCAGCTCACCATGAAACGGCTTACCGGTTTTCTGTTCGTTGGCGGGCTGGGTTTCATGGCCCAACACATCACCAATTAGCGGCCCGGCCAATAGCTCAATCATGGTAGACAGCGCCGAGCCCTTATACCCGCCAAACGTGAGCATCGCCCCCGCCAGCGCATCTACAGGGCTGGTCGTCGCTTCACCTTGAGCATCAATTGCCCAGCCTGTGGGAATCTGTTTGCCTGCGCGCTTATACAGTTCAATCTCACCGCGCGCCACCACACTGGTCGCAAAATCAAACGTATACGGCGCGCTACCCGGACGTGGCCAGGAAAACGCGATAGGGTTGGTGCCCAACAAAGGCTTCGTGCCACCCGCTGGCGCTACAAAAGCGTGGCTGGGGGTCATGGCAATGCCAATGAGCCCTTCACTTGAAAGGGCCTCGACCTCAGGCCATAGGGCTGAAAAGTGAAAGGCGTTATTGATCGCCAGCGCGGCTAGCCCTGTTTGCCTGGCTTTTTCTACAAGCTGTTCTTTACCCATTTCAAACGCTAACAAGGAGTTACCCTGGCGGGCATTGACCTTAACCACGCTGGGCGCTTGATCAATTACTTCCGGTACGGCATGCGTATCAACGCCGCCATTGAGCGCCGTTTGAACACAGCCGATCAGGCGATATAAACCATGGGAATGGCATTCATCGCGCTGAACCGTCAGCACATTGCGCGTAATGGCTTCTGCATGGGCCTGGTTATAACCATTATGCTGAAGTACGTTCAGGCTCAAGGATTCAGCATCCTTAAGCGATAGGGTAATCTCTTCGCTCATCATCAACTCTCTTCATTTTTATTAGATAGAGGCGTTAAAAAAGCAGGTAATTGCTTACCTGCTTAGGAGTCTGTTCATCATTGAATCAATGTTGCGCATCCCATCCCATGACGACGCTCTGCTGCAGTAAACACCCGAAGATGCCCATAGCTCGCTACGCCTGATCGCGGTACTGCGCGTAGGTATCACGCGCACGGCTAAGATGCTGGTGCATCATTTCTCGTGCGGCGCTGCCGTCACGAGCAAGGATAGCGTTAAGGATATGCGCATGCTCTTCCTGTACCCGCTCCAGGTAGCGTTGGGATGAGAGCGGATTGATATCGTTACTCAGCAGTTTGGCGCGAGGGATAACGCTTTGGCTCCACTGTTCGTAGAACGATTTGAAGAAAGGATTTTTAGTCGCCGTAGCAATAGCAAAATGGAACAGGTAATCCTCTTCTCGAGCTTGCGACTGAGTGGCGTACGCGTTGGCAAACGCTTGGTGTTGCGCTTCCAGCCGCTTCTGGTCTTCAGCATCGTAGCGTAAGGCAGCAAGTTCCGCCGCGGCGGGCTCAAGCGTTAAGCGAAGCTCCAGAAGATAGAGAATGTCTTCCACCGTAGTGGGATTGATACGCTCGGCTGGAAGCGCCTCCACTTTAGAGGAACGCAAGACCGACGTGCCGACACCACGGCGTGTTTCAACCAATCCCAGAGACTTGAGATGAGTGATAGCTTCGCGAATGACCGTGCGGCTAACGCCAAAAGATTCACACAGGCTATTTTCGGTAGGCAGCTTATCGCCAACCGCCACTTTCCCCTGGGTAATCAGCGTCTCCAACTGGTTCGCTACGTGAACAGATAAACTGCCCTGCTGAGCGATCCGGTTAACCTGAAACGACGCCATAGTAGGCGTTTGCTTGGCCATGCCTGTTATCCTTTCCATGTATATATCCAGTTGCACCATAACGTACAACCAGCGCTCTATGTGCTATTGGCTATCGTCTGGATGACCAATAGCAGCAAATTTGCCACCGTGATAACGCACGGCAACATCATCGCAGTCAAGATTACGATCGCGCTGTTCCGTCTCTTCCCGCCAGGGTTCAGAGCTATCTTTTGGAACCCAGCCAAGGAAACCGGCATGAGTATTATCCCACCACTGTTCAGCATTGTCAGATGCCCCATAAACCACGGTATGCTCCAGCCGAGGGGTTGTAAAGGCACGTTTTAACAGGCTAATGAAGTCATTCAGGCTCAGCCAAGTGGCCATCATGCGAGTATCAACGGGCTTGTCAAAACAGGAGCCAATGCGCACGCTAAGTGTCTCGACACCAAACTTATCGTGATAGAGACTGGCCAGATTTTCGCCAAAGCATTTTGAGACGCCGTAAAGCGAATCCGGCCGCTGAGGAACCTGATTATCTATTCGCTGATGGCGCTTATAAAAGCCTATCGCATGGTTGGAACTAGCAAACACGATACGCGGTTTACCATTAAGCCGTGCGGCTTCAAAAAGATTGTAAGTACCAATAATATTGGCATTCAATATATCATTCCAGGGACTTTCAACCGACATCCCGCCCAGATGAATGATGCCATCGCATCCTCGTACCAGCTCGGCTACAGCCTGTTGATCGCTGAGATCCGCCTGGATCAGTTCCTCACCTGGCTGAGCATTGTCCAGAGGTGCAATATCCGAAAGGCGGACATGCTTGGCAAACCCGGCAAGATGCGGACGCAAACTTTTCCCCAATCCGCCAGCCGCCCCAGTCACTAGAATACGATTAAACATGCTATCTCCTGCTTAGTCTGTTGTTTGCCTTGTTGGCATTGAGCGAAGGTGATATCCATCAAAATTGAAATCTAAAAGCCGTAAAGCTTGGCCGGGTTATCAACCAGAATTTTTTGCTGGACGCTGTCAGAGGCCCAATCCAAAAGTACATCAAGCTGCTCGGCGTCATCAGGATAGCGTTCCCGGGGCACCCCCACATGCGGCCAATTTGAGCCCCATAGCACGCGCTCGGGCGCATGCTCAATAAGCCGTTTGGCAACAGGCCCTACATCGTTATACCCCGGACCGCCGGTTAGACTGGTCTCATACGCCCCGCATATTTTTATCCACGCGTTGCCCCGGTCGAGCAACTCGACAATACGGTCTACGCGTTCATCATCAGCCGCTACGGGATCCATGAATTTGCCAATGTGGTCAATGATATAGTCGGTTTGGATGGCCTTGAGAGTGGCCATATAGTCGTTGATCATTCGGCCGTTGAACTGCACCATCAAGTGCCAACCAAGTGGCCGAATGCGCGCTTCAACGTCGCTCAATTGATCCATCCCCACGGCACCACCGGGAAGCTGCATGATACGGGCGCCCCGGGCACCTTGAGAATGAAAGGCATCAATATCTGCCTCCGTAGCATCAGGCCTGACGGCAACAATCGCACGTGCATTTGCCTGCCCGATTTGGGTAACGCCTTCAAGCACGGCCCTGTTATCAAATTGATAAGCATTGGACTGGGTAACAACCACGCGCTCAAGCGAGAGCCTGCGCTGTACTACTTGATAATTTTCAACCGTCGCCAGTTCTTTAACATCGGGGCCGCCAGGCTGTGCGGTGTAGCCCGGCAGATACAAATGCATATGGCAGTCGGTCGCGCCAGCCGGCACTTTCAAACGCGGCGCGCCCCCTTCCAGTGGACGCGTGTTGGCTGGGATGGACATACTCAAAACTCCTTCAAAGCATAGGTAATCAGCGCATCGCGGTTGATTTCAATCCCCAAGCCAGGGCCATCGGGAATGTTCATAACCCCCTGGTGATGCTCTAGGGGCGTTTTAACCACGGCCTGACGAAATGGATTTTCAGTGCGGTCAAACTCCATGATGGGTTCAAGTGGCGAGCGCCGTGGCGGATTGGGCGGCAGTGCAGCCATAAACTGAAGGCTCGCCGCCAGGCATACTGCGGTTCCCCATACGTGAGGCACTAAGCGCACGCCGTGCATGGCGGCCATATCTGCAATTCGGCGCATTTCGCTAAAGCCGCCGACGCCACAGATATCCGGCTGGATGATATCGATAGCCCTGCGTGCAAGCGGCTCCTGCATGGCGTAGCGGCCGTGCCAGTTCTCGCCACTTGCCACGGGAATGGGCTGGCTCGCTCTTACCGCTTGGTAAGTCTCAATCTGCTCAGGGAGTACCGGCTCTTCAAACCAGTCGATACCAAACGCCGCCGCACGCTGGCCTACCTCGATGGCTTCCAGATAATCGTAGCCGTGATTGGCATCAATCATAAGGCGCACATCCGGCCCGATTGCTTCACGCACGGCCTCAATCACTTTCAGATCTTCTTCAACATCAAAGCCGATCTTGATCTTTACGGCATGAAAGCCTTCGTGACGATAGCGCGCTACTTCCGCCGCTACGTCGCTGACACGCTCAACACCCTCGCGGCAAAACGAGCCGGTGGCATAGGCGCGCACAGATTCACGGAACCTCCCACCAAGCAGCGTGGAAACAGGTACGCCGAAGTGCTTGCCCTTGATGTCCCAAAGCGCAATATCGATACCGCTCAGAGCAGTCATGGTTAAGCCACGCTGGCCCTGATCACGCAGCCGATTATAAAGGTTAAGCCATACTTTCTCTGTTTGCAGCGGGTCTTCGCCAATCAGCGCCTGGGCGTATACCTGGACAATGGCCGCATTGGGCTTGGCAGGCCCCAAGCACTCGCCCCACCCAATGGTGCCGTCTTCACAAATGATTTCGACTAAGCAGTGCTGGCGGCGCGTGAATGACATCGAAGCACTTTCAAACGCTGTTTCAAGCTTATGATCCAGAATATAAGTCTTGACCGCTTCTATTCTCATGGCTGATTTTCCTGTCATGGCGTTATCTAAAAAGGCCAGGTAGCGTTAATGAAACTGCCGGGATGTAAGTCACCAGCATTAGCGCTACAAACAGCGCCAGGAAGAAGGGCCAGATGGTGCGAACTGCATGCTCAATTTTAATTTTCCCGATCACGCAGCCCACAAACAGGCACGCGCCTACCGGCGGGGTACATAAACCCAGCCCCAGGTTCATCATTAAAATGATGCCGAATTGGATAGGATCCATGCCAAACTGCATGGCTACCGGCAGGAAGATGGGCGTGCAGATCAGGATTAACGCCGCCATATCCATGATCATGCCCAATACCAGTAGAATCAGGTTAAGCATCAAAAAGATAACCACAGGCTTGTCTGAAATCGTCATTAACCCGGTGGTCAGCATTTCAGGCACGTTATAGAGCGCCAGCATATAAGAGAAAGCCGATGCGCAGCCCACCAGAATCATGACCAGCGATGTGGTTTTAACCGACTGAATAACGGCAGCCTTGAAGGACGACCACTTAAGTTCACGGTAGACAAGCCCGGTCACGATAATGGCGTAGATGGCGCCAAAAGCCCCGGACTCCGTTACCGTCAAGATGCCCGAAAGAACGCCGCCGACAATAATGACAGCGGTCATCAAGCCAGGCAGCGAGGCGATCAGGCTAAGAAACAGGGCTTGCCAGCCGGGAAATGCCTCACCTTTATAGCCACGCTTAACGGCCACGATATAAGCGGCCACGGCCAGGCTTAAGCACATCAGGATGCCAGGCACGATACCGGCAATAAAAAGCTGGGTAACGGAAATACCGCCGCCCGCCGCTACGGCATAGAGAATCATGTTATGGCTGGGCGGAATGACCACGCCGGCGACCGACGAGGTCACCGTAACGTTGACGGCATAGTCAGCGTCGTAGCCCTTCTCTTTCATCACCGGGATAAGAATCGAGCCCAAGGCAGACGTATCGGCTACCGCTGAACCCGAGATGCCGCCAAACAGCATCGAAGAGCTTATATTGACCATCCCCAGACCGCCGCGCATCCTCCCCACCATAGCGGAGGCCAGGCGAACAAGCCGGGTTGAAATGCCGCCGTGAAGCATCAGCTCACCGGCGAAAATGAAAAACGGAATCGCCAGTAGCGAAAAAACGGAAATGCCGGATAAGATACGTTGAAAGGCGACAAACAGCGGTAGCCCTTCATACATAAACGCAGCGACAGCGGCCAGCCCAACGGCAAAAGCGACCGGTGCACCTGCGACAAGGCCGAGAAAAAAAATTCCAAACAGTATCATCAGCCCCATGACTTATGCCCTCCCAGCGTTTCGAGACAGTAATCGTTGCACTATATCCGCCCCTGCAAACAGCATGATCAGCACGCCACAAATTACCAGTGGGGCTGCACGCCAGCTTTCAGAGAGACCAATCATTGGAATAGCCCTTTCCATGTTTGTCATGACCAGCTTCCAGCCCTGAGCCACCATAAAACCACCAAATACAAGAATGAAAAGATCCGAGATGTGGTGCATTAATCCGCGCAGAAAAGGAGGAAAGCTCTCTCGAACAAAGTCGATATTCAGATGGCTGTGGTATCTGACGCCGGCAGCGGCGCCCAAACAGGTGATATATACCACTAATATCAGGGAGGTTTGCTCTACCCAGGTTGGCGTGTTGTTAAGCACATAACGTCCAAAGACTAGCCAACCGAAAGTAGCAATAAGAACGACCAGCATGATGCCCGCCACAAGCACGCATAGCTCAGCCATGCCATCCAACACGCGGTCTACAGAGCCTTCTTTTGTCGTGCTTTTTCTACTGCTGGGTGTTTCAAGTTCTATACTCACGACACATTTCCTTTTAATCTTTCGGCGGCATCAAGCCGCCGAAAGGAAGTCATAAGAAAATTATTGAGCGGCTCTGATTTCCTCGATCAGCTCACCCGTGCCCGGGTTATTAGCGATAAAGTTTTCATACATCGGCTCCATCAATGTTTGGAAAGCCGCTTTATCTTCTACTTCATTAATTTCCACGCCGTTATCCAAGATAATCTGACGGCTCTCTTCAGAGCTTTCGACCCACAGCTCACGTTGCATGGTGGAAGCATTCATCGCTTCTTCACGAACGATTTCCTGGTCTTCTTCGGATAACTTGTCCCAACTGGCTTTGGCAACACACAGGCACTCGGGAATAATCAAATGCTCGGTTAAGGAGTAGTATTCCGCCGCTTCGTAGTGGTTGCTGGATTCAAAGGAGGGGTAGTTGTTTTCAGCACCATCCAGAACACCGGTGGTTAAACTCTGGTAAACCTCGCCATACGCCATTGGCGTCGCATTGCCGCCAAGCGCCTCCATCATCTCGACGTAAAGATCGTTATTCATGACCCGGATCTTTAAGCCCTGAACATCTTCTGGGGTGTTGATCGGATGCTTGGTGTTGTAAATGCTTCTGGCGCCTGAATCGAACCAGGAGAGCACTACCAGACCTTTATCTTCCAATGCATCAGCAAAGCGCTGACCAATCTCGCCATCCATTACCGTGTGCATATGGTCTACATCGGTAAATAGGAAAGGTAGCGAGAAAACATTCGTTTCCTTAACAATGGGTCCCATGGGCCCCATATTGAAATTAGCGAAATCCAACGCACCATTGCGGGTTTGCTCAATCGCATCAGACTGATCACCCAGCACGGCATTGTTGTAAACACGGGGGGTAACGCGCCCTTCTGTTTGCTCTTTAACTGCCTCGGCAAAGGCTTCAAGCGCTACCGTATTGGGGTAACCGTCAGGGTGAATATTCCAGCCCCGCCAGTTATCGGCTTGGGCAGAAACAGCAGCGGCTAATAGCGAGACACCCGTTAGGGCAAACAGCGCTTGGCGACGGATAGTTTTTGTTTTCATCACTTAAAACCTCTTATTATTACTTGTGGTTTTTTTCAGCTTTTAGAAAGAACGCGCTACACCAACCAGGCGCTCTAACTGCTGGCGTTGCTCTTGGGTGGGCATGGTTAAAGGCGCACGAACGCTTCCAGCCGGGCGGCCGATAATATCCGCGCCTTCTTTAATCAAGCTAACCGCGTAACCGGCTTTTTGATCACGCAGATCAATAAATGGAATAAAGAAATCGTTCGTGATTCGTTTAACGACGTCTTTATCACCGTTGCGGAGCGCTTTATAAAACGTAACCGCCATATCGGGTACAAAGTTGAATACCGCAGATGAATAGGTATTAACGCCAATTGACAGGTACGCTTCTGCGAAAATCTCTGCCGTAGGCACACCGCCCACATACACTAAGCGATCACCGACCGTTTTAATGATTTTGTTGAGTGCCTGAATATCGCCTTTACCATCTTTCAAACCGATAAGGTTCGAGCAGGCATCCGCGAGTGCTTGCACCGACTCGGCATTCAGAACCCCGTTCCCTCGGTTGTAGTAAATGACGTTGATATCAGTGGCATCACAAATTTGCCGCGCATACTCGACTAATCCATCCTGCGGACACTCTGTCAGGTACGGGGGCATCAACAAAATACCATCGGCACCGGCTTCAGAGGCGGCATCAGCAAAGGCCTTGCCCGCTTCAACACTTAACCCAGCGCTTGCGATTACCGGCAGCTTACCATCGACTACTTCCACCGCTACACGAACAATCTGGCGATACTCTTCAAGCGTCAAATTGAAAAATTCGCCCGTACCACCAGCTACAAACACGGCAGAAATGTCGTGGCTGATAAACCACGCTAAGCGCTCGCGGTAGCTTTTTTCGTCAAATTTTCCGTTCTGATCAAAATCGGTAATGGGAAATGACAGTAGTCCATCTCCAACTGCTTGTATTACTTCTTGTTTGGAAAATTTCACAGAAACGTCCTCATGCTTTCTCATCCATGTTTAATTACATGGCAATAGGTAAAATCGTAGTAAACTAGTTATTTGTCATACATCATACAAACTAGAAAATAATCAACACGCGCAACACCTGCAAGTAAAAAGCTTTAAGCTTCGACCAAAGTGCTAGCGTCTAAAATATCTTTTAAAAACCCAGTAATTTTTTTAAGCAATAAAAACAAGATTTTGCCCTAGAGGGTGCACCTTCATGGAGAACAATAGCCCCTAAGCAATTTTGCCGGAACCAACTTAATATCGGTAGGCATCAAATATTGATGATTAAATCCGGCTTAAAAAGCGGTGAATTAAACTCATCCGGATATCCGCCAGGGTTAGCCAGTACGCGCGTACCGGCATATATAAGATCCACCGGTTCATGAACGTGACCGTGTATCCATAGATCCATTTTGCCCATCAACTGCGGCAGATGAGAGGCAAAGGCTGGGGATAGCGCATCACCTAAATATTGATCAGGAATGCAGTGGTGAAGCGGCGCATGATGGCTGATCACTACCCTGGGACCATCAAACGGCTTGGACAGTTCGCCTTCAAGCCAAGCGAGGGCTTCAGTGTGCAGCTGCTGACTCGCTTGGGGTGTCAACGTCGTGCCCGGTGACGTTTGGATGATTCTGAAATCGGGCATGTAGCGCAGCGCTTTGGACTCGGTATGGGCTGGATTTTTCGTCGGATCACTGGCGTAAAGCGCAAAATCGGTCCAGAGGGTCGTGCCATAAAAGCGTACGCCGTTGAGCGTGACGGCGCGGTTATCCAGCAGTTCGATATCAAGCCGCTTGGCCTCTTTCTTAAGCTCTTCGCGCATCAGCGGCATACAGGTGCCATAGAACTCATGGTTCCCCGGCACAAACAGAATTGGCAGCGTGGGAAACTGCGCCCGTGCCCAGATTAAGCCTTCAGCTTTATGATGAATATCCCCCGCTAACATCACAACATCGGCCTTTACATCGGATAACGGGCGGCTGTCCGCAAAGTGCTCCAAGTGCAGGTCGGATAAAATACGCAGACGCATCCAATCTCCTTAACGGGAAAGCTCTTCGATAAACGAGTCGATAAGCCTGATCACCTGCGCTTCATCTTCGCGGTGAGGGGTGTGGTGAAGGTTTTTAAGTATTTCGCAGTGCGCCGGGCCTTGGATATACCGGGCAATACGTTCCGGCTGGCGGTGCGAGCCATATTCATCTTTCTCGCCGTGCAATACCAATGTGGGGCAATGCACGCGTTCAAGCGCGGGTACCAATGACCAGTTGATGAAGTCAGGATGCAGCCACGTATTAACCCAGGCATCTAACACCCAGCGGGCTTTATGACCGTGATATTTTTCCAGCTTTGAAAACTGTTCTGGCGCTTTAAAAGCGGCTTTTGCCTGTTCGATACCAGAACGTGTACGCGCCTCGTTAGCCGATTGAGCAGCAATCGTAATCAGCCCCAGACACCGTGACGCATAAGCGCCAGCACAGTGAATGGCCATGCAGCCGCCCACGCTATGGCCTAATACAATAAAGCGGTCTATCGCAAGCGCTGCACATAAAGCGGCAAAATCAGTGCCGGGTTCATCGTCAATAAAGCTCAACGGTGGCGGCTCAAGACAGGCGCTCGATTGACCAAACCCCAGCCGGTCATAGGCAATAACGCGGTGTCGGGTCTTTTCGCATAGCGCTGCTGGAAAGCTACGCCATAAGGCGGTACAGCCGAGAGAGTCGTGTAATAAAATAATCGGTGTATCAGAACTCAGCGCCGAGGGTTCCCAGCTGCGTGCAAACAGGTGTCCGTGAGACAATGACACCCAGTGGTCGTGATAAGCGATTGATGAGGTCATGGCGTAGCTCTATTGTTATTAAGCCTTTTTAAAACATATGTTGAAGACATAAGCTATGTGCCTAAACCAACATAGCACGTCGAGATATTCCGCAAAAACAATCTGCCAAAACAATCTGCCAAAACAATTTTTCAAAGACTATCTATCAAAAATTGTCTATCAAAATCTATCTATCAAAACCTATCCATCACAACACTGCATAACCACTTAGCATTTTAAGAAGCAATTCTGCAGCAAGTAGACGACTTCATCTATGCGTCTGTTTAAGCCGTCCTTGGCCGGATAAAGTGCGGCAGACGCTATGTGTCAGTCATTTACCTTGCGCGGCATTTTAAGAGCCAGTGAGAACGGTCGTTCCTTGCGACACTTGACAAAGCGCTTTACAGATATCACACGCGCTCTCCCCCCGACCCATCAGTTAATTCTACTATCGTGAGTTTTCAAGCCCACAGAACCTAGCGGCTCAGAACCCATTTTTTGCCATTTCCTCTCCTCGCATCCACTTTTCCACCTACGTGCATAATCTATCGAACGGAGCTTTCACACCCCTGCTGCATCGCAGCAAAAAACCGCTACACTTTACGAAGTACCCTATCTGGAGAATCCCACGATGGCCTTCCCGCTAATTCCTACTTCTTACGATGGTGATGTTCTACCCTTCTGGAGGCTCCAAGCATTATGGCAACGCACCTCCATGGAGCACTGAAAGCACACCTAGGCTAAGCATTTGGTTTTAAATGTAGTGTGATAAGAATAATCACCGGGACCAGAGCTTTTTTTGGCTCCGTGAATTATTTATGAAAAGCTTTTCCATTCAACGATGTAAGCAATTGCTTACAAGCGATGGTCATTTACCTACACCTTTTTGGCTAGCTCTGTGCTTAAAAAGCGCCTACTATCTAGCTTCGCAAGCCAATGCTGCGTCGCACAATAGAAAGTTTCATAACAAGGATATTAGATAACCTTCACAACAGGAGTGCATGCCATGCAACACTCAGCAACTCAATATTCGGCAACCAGCGCCTACATTATGGAAGTATGGGCACAACATGCCCTAAAGCAGCGCGCAGCGTTTGATGCGCTGGCTGCCTACATGCTCAAGCTGTAAGCGCTTTACAATGATATGCTTGAATCAACGCCTCACTATGAGGCGTTATTTGTTTAAATAAAGGCAAACCTAGGCCGGGCTATGCCTCAACGCTTTCGACTAGGTTTCCTTAAAAATATTCATGCGCTTTATAGCCTGACATGGATCACTGTCAAAGAACATTTGAACCAAGCATCCCCTCTCGATAAATCCGCTCTCTTCATAACAATGGAACGCCTTGACGGTTTTCACCGTAACGATCAAAACGTCTTATGAATATTGATGTTAGCTAAGCAGCTGAGAATTTTATAGTTATTTTCTCGGACAGGTATGGAGTTATATAACGAATTAATCTAATATTAATTAGGCTCATTAAAGCATTATTTTCAACGTGCCATTTTACTCGTATATAAACACATTGACTAAGGAACTGACAATGCCATCACCTTTGCTAGCCCGGATTTCTCACAGGGTATAAAAGAAAGCGGCTGAAAGTGTTAACGTTTCAGGGCCTTACACCAAAAACCAACACCAACAGCCGCTTCCAAAATGGTACCTGAAAAGCTGACCTTCTCGCCACTCTCTCGCCGCCAAATTGAAGCCGACTTCTCCGGGGGCCACATTACGTCGGACGCCGGATTACTCCTGCTTCGTGAAGTCGA